>CANIBQ010000064.1 GCA_947465645.1 Acidobacteriota bacterium
CATAGTTCCTGTGGATGGTGCCGCCGATCGAGTTTTCCATCGGCACCACGCCGTGCGTCGCCTTCTTGTGCAGGACGGCGTCGAACACATCGTCGAACGTCTTGCACGGCAGCGTGTCGCTGTGCGGTGCGTACTGCAGCGCCGCCGCCTCGCTGTAGGCGCCGGGCTCTCCCTGGTATGCGAGTCTCACGTTTACTCCTGATCGGGCCGGCTGAAGCCGGCCCCCACGTCTGTCGATGCCACGTCTGTCGATGCCGTTTCCGCCAGTGCCGCACGCGCGCGCACGGCGGCTCCCACCATGATTGCCGGTCCCATCAGGACGACCAGCGCGATCCGCACCCACATCGGCGTCGCCGCCGCGAACTCGCCGCCGCTGAAGCCCCAGATCAGCGCCACCGTCTGCGCGGCGGCGGCCGCCGCTGCGTGACGCATCTCGTCCACCATCGCCACCCGCGCCGTCACGTATCCACCGAGGATCGCCGCCACCGTGCTGTACACCAGCTTTGCGGCAAGGATACCGGTTTGGTTGCGAACCGCGAAGTACTGAGACATGTCGGTGACGCGGCCGCCCGACACCGCCGTGACCAGCGAGAACTCCAGCAGTTCCGCGACCAGGGAGATCACGCCCAGGCCGCCCAGCACGGCACCGAGGCTGCGGATCGGGTTTCCCGGCTTCACAGCACCTTTACCAGCAGGTCGCCGAGGAAGTAGCCCGCCACCGCCACGCCAAAGCCGACGAGAAACATGTCGCGTCCGCTCGCCCAGATGCTGCGGCCCGTGAACACGCTGCGAGCTGCGCCGACGCCGAAATGGGCCGCCATGCTGATGATCAGAGACACCCAGATCGCAGGCCCCGAATCCATCAGCAGGAACGGAACGATCGGGATCGCCGCGCCGATCAGCGTGGCACTGCCCGTGACGATGCCGTCGGCGAGCGGCGTCACGGCGGGGTCGGTAATCCCAAGCTCTTCCTGTACCTTCGTCTGAAGCGCCTGCGCAGGGTCGTGCATCATGGTCGCCGCGGTTTCCCGGGCGCGCTCCGGATCCAGGCCCTTCGCTTCGAGGATGATCGCCAGCTCCTTCTCCTCGAGGTCGGGCATCAGCCGCAATTCTTCCTTTTCGATCGCAATCTGGCGCGCGGCGACTTCAGCTTCGCTCTTCGCCGCGAGGAAACCGCTCGATCCCATCGACAGCGCGTCTGCCATCGCGCCGGCCAGGCCCGTGACGATCACGAGGTGCGGTGCGACGTCGGCGCCGACCACCCCAGCCACGAGGCCGAAATTCGCGGTCAGCCCGTCGTTGAATCCGTAGACCACACTGCGCAGGTATCCAGCGCCCGTGGTGATGTGCCACGGTTCGCCGACGCGGCCCATCGATTCGGACAGGTTTTGCGCATGTTCGGCTGACTCCGTGGCAATCGCCATCGCCGCGTCGTGCGTGGATTTCTGCCGCGAGCGCTTCGCGAGCCGCAGGTACGAGCCGACTTCCTGCGATTCCTGGCGAACGATGATCGGCAGCACCGTAGACGAGCCGAATCGCTTGCCAATCCATGCCAGCACGCGCGTCTGCTTCGAGGGCGAATGCGAGGGCACGGCGCCGCCGTTGGCATGGAACAGCGCGCGCCAGCGCTCCACGTGGGCGTCCTCGACGAGGGCCAGCCGCTCGAAGATCGACCGCCGCGCGCTATCGCGCTCGTGGCTCGCCAGCTCGCGGTACAGCCACGCCGCGTCCATCTCGTCGCGGTAGTAGTCGTCCCAGACAGGATCGATCGCCACGCGTTATCCGAGGAACTGAAAGCCGTGCAGGACGGACACGACAATCGAGAGGATCGACAGGGCGAGGCAGCCGACGGCGATGGCGACGTGGTCGATGCGCTCGGGCTTCATCGGGTCGAGCACCCGCGCGGCCAGGTATCCTCCGGCAAATCCGCCTGCGTGCGCGTAGTTGTCGATGCCCGGGAGCATGAATCCGTAGAGAACCAGCATGAGGATGTAGCTCTTGGCCTGGCTGCTCGCCATGCTGCTGCCGGTGCGGTGGCCGTACGCGAGCATCGCGCCGATGAGTCCGGCGATAGATGCGGAGGCGCCGACGGTGAACTGCCCGCCGCGCAGGAAGAAGAAGCCGGGAATATAGGCCCCCGCGAACGAGCTCAGCGAGAAGCCGAGGACCGCCCCGGCGGTGTAGATGATCACCATGCGGCCGGGACCGTAGAGCTCCGCGGTCGCGGGCGCGAGCTGGCGCACCGCCATCATGTTGAAGAGGATGTGCAGGATGCCGGCGTGAAGCCACGCCGCGCTCAACACCGTCCACCATCGACCGGCTCTGAACACCGGCACGGCGCCGCTCTCGCCGAAGAGGAAGAGCGCCTGCTGGCTTGGGGAGAAAAGCGAGAAGAGGCCGCCCATCCCGATGTTGCCCTGCGAGGCCAGCAGCGTGAGCACGTAGAGGGTCGCGCAGGCGCCGATCACGAACGGCACGAAGCCGACGTCGGAGCCGAGCGAACGGACAGCGGACGCGTACCCCCAGAGCCCCGGGTTGCGGCGGTTGCAGTTGTAGCAGCGCTCATCGTTGACGCCGACGAGCACGCCGCAGGAGGTGCAGAGCACCGATCCGGTTCGCTGACGCTTCAGCACGGCCTCGATGATAGCCTGTAGAGCGATGAGAGTGATTGTCGGGATCTCCGGCGCGACCGGAATCATCTATGGGATACGCCTGCTCGAGCGGCTTCGGGAGGCATCGGTCGAGACGCATCTCGTGATGAGCCGATGGGGAGGACGGACGCTGCTGCACGAGACGTCGTACACGCGCGAGCAGGTCGAGGCGCTGGCGCACGTGTCGTACGCGCCGTCAGACATGGGCGCGGCCATCTCGAGCGGCTCGTTCCAGACCGCCGGAATGATCGTCGCGCCGTGCAGCGCCAAGACGCTCGCCGCCATTGCCCATGGCTACGGCGACAGCCTGGTGCACCGCGCGGCGGACGTCGTGCTCAAGGAGCGCCGAAAGCTCGTGCTCTCCGTCCGCGAGGCGCCGCTCAGCGACATCCATCTCGAGAACATGCTGAAGCTCTCACGCATGGGCGTCGTCATCCTGCCGCCGCTGCCGGCGTTCTACCAGAATCCCAAGACGCTCGACGACATCGTCGATCACACCGTGACGCGGATGCTGGATCAGTTCGGGATCGACGTGCCGGGGGCGGCGAGATGGTCGGGTGAGATGGGGGTTGGCGGAAGCGATTGACGCGGGCCCGCGGAACCCGCCCTAGGTAAGCTTCGAGAGTCCTGCCTTGCCCTTTTCCAGGGCGCGCTCGGCCTCGTCAACCGCCTGCGCCGCATCTTCGGCTTCCGCCGCCACTCGCCGCGCCTCGTGGCGCGCCGCATCGGCATCGGCCGACGCCTTCTCACACTTCTTCTCGAGGACGGCTTTGATGCGCTCGGTATCCTTGGCTTTCGCCGCCACCTTCTTCAGCGCGGCTTCGGCCTCGGCCGCGGCCTTTCGGGCGTCGCGCAGCGTGCGCTCGGCTGCCTGAACGGCCGCCCGCGCGGCCGCCTGCTGGGCCGTGCGTTGCTCGGCCTGGTGCCGGGCCTCCTCCCTGGGATCGAGCTTCTTCTTTTTTCCGGGCCGTGGTTCAGGCGCCTTGCGCTGAAACGGAATCACCCGCGTCGGCTCGGTGCCCTTGAGCCCGGAGCGGCTTCCGCGCGGCACGAGCGCCGTCAGCGCCTCGAACCCCGGCGGGTCGACATCGTAGGTCAGGCGGCCTGCGGGTGGAGCGTCGGGATGCGATCCGTACGTCGCCAGCGCCTCGAGCGTGGTGTTGACGCGGCGCATCATGTCGGGGGTCGCCGTGTAGCCGTGCTCGCGAAGCACGTCGGCGGCGATCTTGGAGAGCTCCGACAGCGCCTGCCGGCGGGCATCGAGGGGCGCGCGAAGGTCGGCCGCCTTGCCCGCGAGCTGCGAGGCCTGCGCCTTGCGGAAACGCTCCCCGGCCGCGAGCAGTTGATCGAACGGCTTGCGGTGCCGCCAGTACATCTGGTTGACCGCCCACGCGGAGGCCGGTGGCTTCTGGAGCGTCTTCAGCCGGGCCGCTTCCTCGTCGTGGCCCGATTTCTTCAGCTTCGTGGCGAGGGCATTGCGGGCAGCGGTGAACTCGCCGGGGGGGAGCTTGAACAGATCATCGATGTCGGACGCCTGAGACACGTGTGACCTAGTCTGTCATACCCCCTCGTTAATCTGCTCGTATGACAGCTCAACTTGCCCTGTACGAAGAGTCGATGCCGGTCACGCGTCCCGCCGAACGGCGGCGTGATGCCGCCCCGCCACTGTGCGCGGCCTGCCGCGCCCGTGAAGCACGGTACGGCTTCCGCGACGAATACGATGACCCGCAGACGCCCCGGCCGCGGACGCTGTGTTTCGAGTGCTTCCGGGTGGAGATCAGCCGGCGTCAGGCCGTGGCGGCGCGGATGGCTCGCGGCTGGAACGCCACGCAGGTGACGCTGCCTCTTGGGAAAACGCCGCTGGAGAAAACGCTGGAGACGCTCGATCGCCGCCGCCGGAGGGCGCAGATCGCCGCCCGGCACGCGCTGGCGGAGGCCTGAAGGTCTCCGGATCTATCTGCCGCGAAAGGTCTCGGCGCTGCCCGGCGCCGTGAAGTTCACCGGCCGGTCACCCGCTGTGCCGCTCACGGTATAGGTGCCGCGCATCTGGAGAAAATCCAGCTCCGTCCCCAGGGTGCGGCTGGTCGTCACCACCGACCCGACGTCGAAGCGGACGCGGATGTCGAGCACGCTACTTCCAAGAGCGGTGCTTCCAAGAGCGGTGCTGCGCGCCGTTATGGTAATGGTCGTCGGTTGTCCGCTCGCGTCGTTGGTTTCGGTGATCGTGACGTTTGTCGCATAGCCGAGCGGACCCTCAGGCCCAAGCACGCCGACAAAGCCGGGGATGCGGTCGGGATCGGCGGCGTCCGGCGGCGGAAACACGCGGCCGTACAGCAGCGACAGATCGCCCTGTTGCGCCTGTCCCCATTGCCACGACACGCCTTGCCAGAAGCCCCAGTTGTGGTCGTGATACCCGGCGCCCCCGTCGAACGGAATCGTCTCGCCGTTGACGTCGAGCTCGCCGTCCAGCCTGCCCGACATCACCGGCACGACATAGCCCGACCGCCAGCCGCGTGCTCCCGCGATCTCAATCGGCGGCACCATCCGGCCGGGTGAGGCCTCGAGGGTCAGGGTGCCGCGGAGGCGCTGCCCCCTCGGTCCTGGCAGATCGAGCGACACGACGTACCTCAATCCATCCAGCCGCACGGAGTTGCCGGCGATCGTCAGCTCCGGCGCCTTCAGCGCATCGGCTTCCGAGATTGGTCCTGAGGCGGAGAAGTTTTCGACCCGCCCGTCGCGATCGAGCTGCAGCCGCACGCCCGCGCTGCGAAGTCCGTCCTTCTGCAGCGGCCCGACCATGAAGGTGAGATAGAAGCGCGCGTCCCCGGCCCGGCCGTTGAAATACAGCCACTCGGCCCACGAGCTCGCCCACGCGGGGGCATCGGGAATGGGATGAAACCGGTCCACCTCGCGGAGCACCCGCTCCGGCGTGTTGCGCGTCCATTCGACGTCGGCCGGCAGATCGCGCCACGCCTCGATCGCCGACGTCTCATCGTCTCCAAGCGCGCGCTCGAGACTGGGAATGCCGCCACGGGCCGCGACGCGCGTCGGAGCCAGCAGGCCCTCGTGGATCAGGTACAACGCGGTGGTGTGCCCCGGAGCGGCCGCCGCCACGCGCGGCCGCAGCGCATCCGATTGCAGCGTGCCCGACAGCACGAGGCGCGCGGGCACCTGCGGCCCCAGCCGGATCACCACGTCGCCGCCGCCGACCAGCGCGGGCGCGCGCGACTGGTCGAGCACGATCTCGGCGACGCCAAGCAGGATCGCCATGACGCCGACTCCGGCCCCAAAGCCGGCGGCCAGCACGGCGCTCCGAACCGGATGCGCCGTCAGCGACCGCAACGCCAGCCTGCCGATCATCGCGATGCCTCGCTCTCGATCCGGCCGTCCTTCATCGTCAGCACCCGTCTGCACCGGTCCGCGAGGCCGGGATCGTGGGTGACGATGACGAGCGCGGTGCCGTCGGCGTTGACACGGTCGAGCAGCAAGGCGATCTGCTCGCCGGTCGTCTGATCGAGCTCTCCGGTGGGCTCGTCGGCGAGCAGCAGCCGGGGGCGGTTGGCCAGCGCCCGTGCGATCGCCACCCGCTGCATTTCGCCTCCAGAAAGCTGAGACGGCCGGTGGTCGGCTCGCTGGCCCAGCCCGACGTAGTCGAGCAGCTCGCGCGTGCGCGCCTGGCGGGCGCCCTTCGCGACGCCGGCCTCCGACTGCGGCAGCTCGATGTTTTCGGCCGCGGTCAGCATCGGCAACAGGAAGAAGCGCTGGAAGACGAAGCCGATCTGCCCGAGGCGGAGCAAGCTTCTCGCCCGATCGTTGAGCGTCTTGACGTCGCGGCCGTCGAACAGCAGCGTCCCCGACGAAGGCGCGTCCACGCAGCCGAGCATGTGGAGCAGCGTCGACTTGCCGCACCCCGATGGTCCCTTGATCGCGACGTGGTCACCTGCCGCGATCGACAGCGTCACGTCGCGCACGGCGGTGACCGCGCCGGCGGGCATCGCAAACGCACGGGTGACATTGGTCGCCTCGACGATCGCCATGGACATCACCCGATCGTTTCATCGCGAAGCGTCGCGGCGATCGGCAGGCGCGCGACGATGCGCATCGGGTAGAGGGCGGCGACGACGGCCGTGGCTGCGAGCAGGGCGGCGTGTATCCCGAGCGCCTGAGGTTCGAAGACGAAGAAGTGCAGGTTCTCCGGGATCTGCGGCATCCGCTTGAGGATGCGGTCGAGCGCCGCGGCCAGCGCCAGACCGAGCGGCAACGACAGCGCGCCGCCGATGCCGACGATGAGGATCGACTCCGCGAGGACGTCGATGACGACACGCAGCCGGGAGAAGCCGAGCGCGCGCAGCGCCGCGATCTCTCCGAGCCGCTGGTTCACCGAGACCGTCAGGAGCACCGTGATGAGGAGCAGCGCAAACGAGATCGTCACCGTCGTGAGCACCGTCGAGATCTGCCGGAAGTAGGTGAAGCCGCCCTGCTCGAGCCGGCCGACCGACTCGTCGTTGGTGAATGCGCGCAGGTCGGGCCTGAGCTGGGAAATGTCGGCGGCCGTGATGACCGGGTCGTCCGTCGCGGTGACCAGGATGAGGTTCGCGGAATCGACCTGTTGGCCTCCGCACGCCTCGTCCAGCGCCTCGGCCGTCGTCGCCGCGGTTGCAGTGTCCGGCGTGTCGAAGGGGAAGGCCGCCACGCCGGCGACGCGGAATTCGACCGGCGGCAGCGCTTCACGGTCGTCCGAACACGACGCGCGAACGATGACGGTGGTCCCCGGCGTGGCGCCGAGCTTGCGCGCGGCGTTGTCGTTGATCAGCAGCTCGCGGCCGTCGCGAGGATCGCCGTGAAGATCGTCGTAAAGATCACTGCCGCGCAGGACGGTCCACGGGCGGGCGCTCGACGAGCCCCTCGACTCCGCTCGGGACAGGCCCACACCCTGGAGCGACGAGCGGATGGACATCGCGCCAGGCCCCTCGACTCCGCTCGGGGCAGGCCCCTCGACTCCGCTCGGGCCAAGTCGCTCGATGCGTGCGTCGGCAAAGCGAATCGTCAGCGCCGCGCTCACCGAGGGCAGCGCGGAGATGGCGCGGGCCGCGCCGGCGGCGTCGTCGATCATCGGACCGCCTCCACCGGGCAGGCTGTCGGTGGCCGTGACACGGATGTCGAAGCCGCTGCGCTCGAGGAGGTCGCGCATCGAGACCACCAGCCCGTTCGAGAGCAGGAGCATGTCGAACAGCAGCGCGCCAACCGCCGCGACGCCGAGGATGCCGAGCGTCGCGCGGGCGGGCTGGCGCACCAGGCTCCTCCACGCAAAGCCGAAGGCCCTTCGACTGGCGCTCAGGGCAGGCCGTGTCATCGGCGCGCCAGCCTCAGCGCCCCGCGGCGCAGCAGGGCCCACGACGCCACCACCGTGGCCACCGCGCCAAGCGGCACCGCGATCGCCAGGCACAGCGCCGCCACGTCGGGTGTGATCCGGACGAAGACCAGGGCGGTGTCGTAGCGCCACTGGAAGAAGCGGTTGATCAGCCCTTCCGACACGCGGGCGAGCACCAGGCCGAAGAGCCCGCCTGCGCCCGCGATCAGCACCCCTTCGAGGAAGATCTGCGCGAGGATGCGGCGGATCGGCAGCCCGATCAGGCGAAGCACGCCCACCGTCTCGCGGCGCTCGTCCACGAGCATGATCGTCAGCGCCAGCAGGAAGACGGTGGCGGCGATGATCGTCACGATCGCGATGGCCAGGTGAAAGCGCTCGATCACCAGGAAGGGACCGGCCGATCCCGCGGCCGCGACAGCCGGGCGGGCGAGCACGCCGGGCAGGCGTCCATTGAGGTCGCGCGAGAAGCGCTCGGCGTCGGCGGGGTCGACCAGCTTGACGTTGACGGCCTCCACGTATTCCATGCCGGCGGGTGTCGCGGCATCCCGCGTCAGCGCGAGCAGATCGGGCAGGTGGAGGCGCACCTCGCGCGGCACGCTGCCGAGGCGCATCGGATCGGGGGTCGGTTCGTAGATGCCGGCGATCCTGAACGGCTTCCCGCCGGCCCCCTTCGCGTCTGGCGCGAGCCGCACGACATCGCCCACGACGAGACGTTCCTGCGTGGCCAACTGTCGGGAGACAAGGATCGGAGCGGGGTCGGCCTGCTGCGCGGCGAGCGTCGCGGAAAGAACGAGAAGGGGAACGAGAACGAGAACGAGCAGAACGAGAACGAGTGAACGCCCGAACGACCCGAACGACCCGAACGTCACGAACGACCCGAACGACCCGAACGGCTCAGCTGTTCAATTCGAGTCCACTCGGCGTCCGTCACAGGCATCACCGACAACCGGGACATGCGAACGAGCGGGAATGTCGCGAACGCCTTGTCGGCTTTGATTTCCGCCAATGTCACCGGCCGCGCCAGCTTCCTGTCGGCGCCGACGTCCACGACATGCAGCTTGCCATCGGCGTCGCCGGGATCGGGGTACGCGTCGCTCAGCGCCTTCGCCGTGGCGACGACCGACTTCTCCTTGCCCGTGTGATAGTAGAAGATGCGATCGCCCTTGCGGATCGAACGCAGGTGTTTCTGGGCGAGCGGGTTCCTGACGCCGGCCCACACGGTCTTGCGGTCTCGCTCGAGCTGGTCGTACCCGTAACGATCCGGTTCCTCCTTCACCAGCCACTGCGCCATGGCTCGAATTATATCGGCAGTATTACCGCCACTGCGTGACCGGATCCGGCCCGGCGTGCGCGTCTTGTTCGTCGGCATCAATCCCGGAGTGCGCTCGGCGCTCACCGGCCATCACTTCGCCGGCTTCTCCAACCGCTTCTGGAAGCTGCTGCACGAATCGAAGCTCGTCCCTGAGCCGATCACCTATGAAGACGACGACCGGCTGCCAGGCTGGGGCTACGGGATCACCAACATCGTCGCGCGGCCGACGCCGGGGATCGACACGCTGAACAAGGAAGAGTACGTCGAAGGGCGCACAAAGCTGCGCGTGAAGGTCCGCCGCTACAAGCCGGCGGTCGTGGCGATGGTTGGCGTCACCGTGTTTCGCGCGATGTTTCCCGAGCGGAATGGCGCCGTGGACCTCGGGCTGCAGCCGGAACGGCTTGGCGAGTCAGCCGTGTTCGTCCTGCCCAACCCGAGCGGCCGCAACGCCAACTTCTCGTATGCGGAGATGCTCGCGGCCTTCACGGCGCTTCGCCGCTATCTGCGGCCACGGGTCGCACGAATGCGTTCGCGATGAGGGCCACCAGGAGTATCGCCGCAAGGATGTACATCGTGTTGTCGTACGCGACCGGCCATGGAAAGCCGATCAGGCGCTGCGTGTCGCGGATATACCGCATCAGTACCGGGGCGGTGATGGCGGCGGCCGGCCACGCGGTGAGCACCCGGGCGTAGATGGCACCGGCCGACTGCCACCCGAAGATGTCGGCGACGTGCGCAGGAACAATCGTGAACCCGCCGCCATGGACGGAAGCGATGATGCACACCGCGATCACGAACGCCGTCTGGCTCCCCGAATGCGCGGCCGTCGGCACGAGCGCGTACAGCGCAACGCCGAGGATGAAAAGCGTGGCGCAGGTTCTCTTGCGGCCGATCCGATCGGAGAGCGACGCCCAGGCAAGCCCTCCGGCGATGCTGCAGACCGAGATCAATATGGTGAACGCTGCGGCGTCGTCCGCGCTGACGCCGAAGATGTCCTGGAGCATCGAGGAGGCGATCCCGATGATGCCAATACCGGCGATCACGTTGAGGTAGAGGACGGCCCAGAGCAGCCAGAACTGCGACGTCGTGAACGCCTGGCGGCCGTGCCGTTGACGGCCCCCGGGTTGCGAGCCCGCTGGCGGACCGTGGTAAGCGGACGCGCCAGCCACCATGCAGACAACGTAGAGCGCGGCCAGGACGAGATACGTTTCCCACCCTCCGGCTGACGAGGGCGTTCGCCGGAGCCAGAAAACGCTGAGCCCGTACGCCGTCCCGATGCAGAGATAGATGGCGAACCGCGCAGGCAGCACGGCGCTGATCGTAGTGCGAGAAGGCCGTTCGGCGGCGACCGGTGTCCAAGAGGGTGGACAAGAATGCGGTGCTCCTGGCCGTGCGCTCGAAGGAATGCGCCAGAAAATAGGCGTCAGTTACCGGCTGTCCGCCGCTCTATAATCACCGCACGCGGATCGCCAGATCTGCGGCAGCCCATGACATTGGTTCGACTCCGCGCGGTCACCAGCTTCGGCGTGCTGGCGTGGGTGGCGCTTCACCTTGCGCCGGGCCTCGCGTCGGCAGGGCAGCTTGCCACGCCGTCGACCGAAGCTCCGAACGTCGTCATCAGGTCGCAGTATCGGCGACTGCCGCTCATCCAGGACATTCAACGCCTCGCGGTGGCCGACCCGGAGATCCTGACGGCGGAACTGATTACCAGCCGCGAGATTCTGGTGCTCGGTCGTGAGACCGGACGAACCACGCTCATCGTGTGGTTTACCAACGGCACGTCGCGCGAATTCGCGTTCGCCGTCCAGCGCGACCTGTCGGTGCTCGAGCGCGCGCTCAAGAGCGTGCATCCTTCAATCGCCGTCGAGAGCGCTCCCGATCGCGATGCGCTCGTGCTCACCGGTGTCGTGCCAGACCTCAACACATCGCTGACCGCGGAAGCGATCGCCCGCAACTACCTGGAGGCGGGCAATAACACGCGCGGCACGGCACAGCCCATTCTGGCGGCTCCACCCGCGGATGCCGCCGCACCGGGCGCGAATCCTCCTGCGACGGCCCCGCCGCCCGCGCAGCGTCAGGGCGCGATCCAGTTGTCGGGCACCGTGATCAACCTCATTCAGCTCAATCGCCTGCCGCAGCAGACCGAAGAAAAGATCCGCGACGCGATTCGGGCGGTCGGCGGCCAGGATGTCACCATCCGTCGCATGCTGCGCGGCAACGTGCGCGACGATCTGGTTGACACGCTCGTGCTCGAGGGCCGCGTGCCGAACCAGACCGCGCTCATGCGGGTGCTCGTGCTGTCAGCCCAGTTGTTTGCCGGCCAGACGCTCACCGCCTCTGACATTCGGGTGCTGGCGGATGAGGCTGGCGGGCTCGCCGGTCAGATGCAGACGCAGGCGACGCAGACACAACTGGGCGGCGGCGGGGCGACGTCTTCGCTCTTTGGCGGCGCCAGGTCGAGCAGGCTGACCAACGAAGTGCGCACCAACTTCGGCCGCGCCACCGCCATCGAAGCGGCCGGCGGCCGCATCCTCTCGTTTATTCAAGTGGTCGATTTGCCGCAGGTGCGCGTCGACATCCGCCTCATCGAAGTCGATCGCACCAAGCTCCGTGCGCTCGATCCCAATGCCGTGCTCGCGCTCTCCGATTTCCGCCAGCCGTCGCTCAACCCCGCCTCGTCGGCCGCAGCGGTTCAAGGGAATCAGGCGGCGCGGGTCGGCAGCGGCGGCGCGGCGATTCAGAACGTGCTGTCGTTCCTGAACGGCGGGCTCCTGAACGAGATTCAGTACTCAGGCAATCGGGTCGCCGTCGATTCCGCGTTGTCGTTCCTCGAGCGCGAGGGCATCGCGCAAAGCCTGTCGTCTCCGTCCCTCACGGTGCTCTCAGGCGAGATGGCGCAGGTGCAGATCGGTGGGGAGATCCCGGTGCCCACCGCGTTCGCGCCGGCGTTCGGCGGTGGGGCGGCGGCGGGCAACGCGGGCGGCGGCGGCGCGGCGGCGGCCACGCCTGGCGTCTTCAGCTCGGTCGAGTTCGTGCCGTTCGGCGTCCAGCTTCAGATCCGCCCGCTCGTGGGTGAAGACGACACCATCACGCTCGACGTGCAGCCGTTGGTGGTCACCCCCGACTCGGTACTGACCAACACGATTCGCCAATCCACGGGCTCCGCCGTCGCCACGACGGCGTTCCAGACACGGGCGCTGCGAACGAGCTCGAGGCTGCAGGACGGCCAGGCGCTGCTGATTGGCGGCCTGTTATCGAACAATACCTCCACGAATACGGCCTCAACGCCGGGGTTGCGGTCGCTGCCGCTGGTCGGCAGGTTGTTCCAGGGAGTCAATCGGAATGACCAGGATACCGAGTTGATCGTGGTGGTTAACCCGGTTATTCTCCGGGAACCCGTTCCAGACGTTGCGTTGTGGTCGTTCCCGAGCCGGGAGGAGTTGCTTCGTTCGAGCATGCCCGGACCGGCCGCCGTGCCGAAGTAAACGTCAAAAACAGTAATGCGATCCGACAGGAGATTCTGATGCTGACAATCGTGCGGCGGTTGCGGAAGAACGAGACAGGCGCGGCGCTGGTGGAATACGCATTGATCATCGCGGGTGTGGCTCTGATCGGGGCCGCTGCCGTGTCGATCTTTGGCAACAAGGTGACCGATATGCTGGCCACCGCCGCGGCCATCCTGCCGGGCGCGCATGCCGATTCCAACGCGCCCATCGTGAGCGGCAAGATCATCGAGACCTCGCCCAACGCGCCGGGTTTCGACGAAGGCAACTCCGCGACCGGCATCGGGCTCGACGTCAACGCCATCACGCAGTCGAACGGGCAGAAGCGCCTGGGTGACAACGTCGGTGGGGACGGCTCGCTCTCGTCGCTCGTCCTGGAAACCAAAAACCGCTGAGCGGTTCCCGTCTTCATGGGTGACGCGAGAGAGCGTGGGGCGGCGCTCGTCGAATTCGCGCTCGTCTCGCTGGTGTTGTATCTGCTGCTGGCTGGAACGATCGAGTTCGGCCGCCTGATGTTCGACGCCAACGCGCTGCAGGACGTCGCGCGCGTGGCCGCGCGGGAGCTGGCCGTCGCGCCCGTCAGGGCCGACGCGACGTTCGACTACGCGCTCTCGTGCGACGCGACCTCCGACCCCGACTGTCTCGTCGATCTCAAGTCACGCATATTCGATCCGGCCTGCCTGGTCGTGGACCTCAGCGATCCGGCCGTGGCGGCCGATCCCGATGGGTACTTTGCCGCCATGCCTGTGGTCAATCGCGCGCTGCGGACGCTCATGATCACCGAACCGTCGCGGCCCAACCTGCTGCGCTATGCCGGCGCGCTGCTCAGCGACGGGCGCGGGGTCGCCTGCAGTGCGATCGGCCCGAACGGGCAGGCGTCCGCGACGGGACTGACCGTGGGTATCCCGTTCGTCGATGCGCGCGACGCCAACGGCACCGAGTCGATTACGTGGGTGCCGGTCGTCCAGGAGATCCGCGCCGCGCTGGATGCCGACTGCCCGGCGCGCGGCCCGTTCAGCCTGGTCTACCTTGCAAACGAGGACGAGTGCGGGGCGCTCGCGGCCGATCCGCTTCCCGACCGCGGATTGGCGGCTGTCCGCATCAACTATCCCTACCAGGCGGCGACGCTCAGCGGGTTTCAACCGTCCACGCCAACCGACGTCGATCCCCTTCCTCCCAACATCGGCAACTTCATCACGGCCGAGGATGGCGGCGTGCAGCAGAACAACCAGGCCCCCGGCGACCCGATCGACGATGGAGCGATCGGCCCGTACGCCGGTGCGTTCGGCCTGGGCCGGCAATACGCGCTTGCCGGCCGCACGGTCCGGCCGTTCCGCAAGCTGATCTCGGTACAGGCGATCTATCGCCGTGAGGTGGTTGAGTGAGCTCCTACTCCCCAAGGCGGCCGGGTGCGCCGTCGACGCTGACGCCTCCGATGATCGCGCTGGTCGCCGTCGCGTCGGTCGTGGTGATCCTCGGCACGCTGACGGCGCTGGGCGTCGTCGACCTGTCGAGGTTCAGAACGACCGTGCCGTCGACGGCCGGGCTCATCGCCGTGCCGACGCCGGCGACCGTGATTCCCGCGTACACGAGAATCCGTCGCGATCACCTGTGGGATCGGCGCAACGCCCAGCTGGCCGTGATCTACCTGCCCCCTGGGGCGGTGACGAAAGAGATGCTGGTCAACATCGGCGACGTCCTCGGCCGGGTCCTCGACGGTCCCAAGGAGCCGGGGTACGTCTTCACCGAGTCTGATTTCCTCCCCAGAGGCACCCGCGAGGGCATCGTCGCCGGCATACCGGCCGGTAAGCGAGCCATCCGGATCTCGGCCGACCGGGTGGATGGCTTGTACGGGCTCCATGCGGGCGATCGGTTCGACATCCTCGCGACCATGCCGATTGACGCCGCAGGCGGCAGCCGGACGTTCAATTTTGCCGGCCCGTACAGCCAGGAAATGGCGCTGCAGGCGCAACTGTCGAACTGGGACAAGCAGGCCACGGTGAGGGTGATCGTGCAGAGCGCACTGATTGTCGAGCCGATGACCTCGCGCGCCGTGGTGGCCGTTCAAGGGTCGCTGACAGAGGGCAATACGGCGCGAAGCCGGCAGGTGCAGGAGACCGTCATCGCAGTCGAGCCCGACGAAGTGGCGCTTCTGACCGAGGCGATGGCCGTCAACGCGAGGCTCACGACGATTCCGCGCTCGGGACGTCCCGATGATCCGCTGGACAGCAAGACACCAGACCTGCGCCCCTTCAGTCCTTTTGCGACGTCACGCGGTGGCGCGCCTGGCGGCGTCGATTCGCGCCTGTCGGACGAGGAAGACGACTTCAGGGTGGTCGAAACGATCATGGGACAGAAGCGATCGCTGACCGCCGTGCCCAAGCCCTGACGTGCTGGTCCAGATCGCGTTGATCGTGTTCGCCCTCGTCGGCGTGCTCTCCCTGGTGGTGGACATCGGCTACGCGCGCCTCACCCAGGGCCAGATGCAGAGCGCCGCCGACGCCGCGGCGCTCGAGGGACTGCGGCAGCGCGACGTCGGCGTGCGGAATCCCGTGACCGGCGTAACCATCAACGATCCGTTTGCGAGTGATTGCCTTCGCCGTGCGGCGGCCAACCGCATCGTCCGCCGGACCTTCGACGACAACTTCGATCCCATCGACGGCGATCCCGGCTATCAGTTCGGCGCCGGTCCGGTGGTCGGTCTGACCGAGGGCGTCACCAGCGTGCACGCGCTCCAGACGATCAGCGTGCCAGACCCTCACGTGTACAAGCCTGACCCGCAGCTCAATCAACAGAACCAGGTGTACGGCGACATGGTCAGCGGGCGGTTCTGCTACACGTCCGATCCCGTTCCGTCCGAGGGCGGCACCTACGAGCTGCAGGACATCGTCTGCGACGAACCACAGCGGGGCACCGGCACGTATTCCCGCAACGACTTCAACCCGAACCTGACATCTCCTGGAGCGCCGGCCGCGTTCGGCGAATGTCCCGCACCCGATGACGTGCCGCCCACCCCGTGGCCCCTTGGCGGCACAGGGACGCTCTCGACCGTCAACGACAGCGCTTTCCTCGTGAGGTTGCGCCGCTCGAACGACTTCCAGGATCTCAGCGGGCAGATGGAACCCAGCGTCGGTTCCAGCGGACCGTCGCTGCCGCTGACGTTTGGGATGGGCACGACGATTCACGGCGACAATCCGGATTCAGACTATTCGGTGCGCCGCGACGGCCTGACGATTCGTGCCACTGCGATTGCCGACGTGCGGCCCGCCTTGCGACTCGGGCTTCCGCAAACGAACCCAGTGACGCCCAGTCTCACACCGTTCGTGCTGCTGGATACCTGTGTGCAGTCCCCCGCAGCTCCTCCGGGAGCAGCACCCCAGGCGCCCGCGCCCGTCGCGGTCACGGTGACCATCAACCCGACGACCGGAGCGATCACGCGCACGACGGCGGCCCCCGGATGTCCCGCGAACACGGTGATCGGCCGATTCATCGCCAACACGGCGGCACTCCGCTCCGTCGGCCAGATCCCTCCTGTCGTCCCGGTGCTGGCGCCTTGCGCGTCAGCGTCAGCCGCCTCATTCACGGGTCGATACGGCGCCGTGTACTCGGCGATGTCGGTTGGGCCAAATCGGATCATCGGGTTCGCACGCATCAACTTCACCCGCGTCGTCACGTGCCCCGCGAATGCGACGCTGGCATACACCGCGACGATCACTCGCCTGCCGGCGGCGGTGGCCGCGGCCAACGCCACGGCGATTCTGTCGGGCGGCTTCGCCGCTGGCGTTCCACCCGCCCTCGTCGGCGAGCTCGTGCAGAAGAACCTGCGGCGCACCGGCGTGGACTACGGTCCGGTGCTCGTGGCCGTCCTGGCGCGGTAGGCGCCCTCATCATGTTTGCCAATCAGTCGAGCGACGCCGACAAGAGCCTGCGGGTGCTGATCGTGGGCGGCGATCTCGCGCTCGAAGAGGAGTTCCGCAGCGCTCTCTCTCGTGTGCCGGATCGGCAGGGTACGCTCTACTTCGTCGACAACTACCGCGACGCAGTTGACGTCGCGAGGCGGCGCCAGCCGCACCTGATCGTCGTGGAGATCGACCGCAGCGCGGGCGAGATCGCGGCGCTCGCGAAAGATCTCCAGGCGCAGGTGCCGGAGTCGGTCATCGCGGGCGCGTTCACGCCGGACCATCTCGAACACGGCCAGTCGGAAGGCGCCACGATCATCGAGCTGCTGCGGGCACAGGTGCGCGATTTCCTGCGCCGTCCGCTGTCGACCACCGAGCTGCGCGCCGTCCTCGATCGCCTGTTCTCACGCCTGCCGGGCGTCGTCCCCGCAGCCCATGGACGGGTCGCCGCGTTCATCAGCAACAAGGGAGGCGTCGGCAAGTCGATGCTGGCGGTCAACGTCGCCTGCGCATTGGCGCTGCGGCATCCCGACGAGGTGCTGCTGATCGACACCTCGCTCCAGATCGGCACCTGCTCGATGCTGCTCGATCTCAAGCCCACCACCAGCATCATCGACGCGATTCGTGAGCGGGATCGCCTCGACAAGACGCTCCTGCGCCACCTGACGCTCAGGCACGGCACTGGATTGCGCCTGCTGGCCGCGCCGACCGACGCCCTCGAAGGCGCGGAGGTCGACGATGAGGCGATCTCGCGCATCATCAACATGGCGCGCCGCTCGTTCAACTACGTGATCATCGACACGTTTCCGATGCTCGACAGCGTGCTGATGGCGATTCTCGACGTGGCCGACGTCGCGTACATCGTCACGCAGGGCCTGGCGCCGGCCGTGGCCGGCATCGCGCGACTGCTCCCTGTTCTCGAAGGGCTCGGCCTACCTGCGTCGCGGCAGCGGCTCGTGCTCAACTACAACTACAAGCCCTTTCTCGGTAACCTCCAACCGGGCGACATCGCCAACCGGCTCGAGCGCACAGTGGATTACGTGGTGCCGTACGAGCGTGGCGTGCTGACCTCGATGAACACCGGAAGTCCGCACATCCTGCACACGAGACGATGGGACCGCTTCGGGCGCGAGATCAACCGTCTCGTCGCGGATCTCGACACCTGGACCGGCGAGACAGCGAAGGACGCAGCTCAACCGCAGGCGCCGGTCGAGCCTCGCGCAAACTCAGTCGAACAGAAGGAGTGGTCGTGAGCGACAGGCGAGACGACCTCATCAACGCGATCGATCGCCGGCGGCTCTCCCGGCCATCGGGTGACGCCGCGGCGCGGCTGAAGACCGTCGCCGCACGGGGCGGCCGCCTGGCGGGCGAAGAGGCCGATCACGTCGTGAAGGTCGGCAAGCCCGGCCGAAGCGATTACCTGGCGGTGAAAGCGGCGCTGCAGGCGCGGCTGCTCGACGAGATCGGCGAGCGCGGGCTGCTCGAGACCGAAGGCGTCGACGTGGCGGCGGCCGTGCACGAGTTTGCCGCGCGCGCGATCGCGTCCGAGGACGTCGGGCTCAACGAGGTCGAGCGCATCCGGCTGGCCGAGGAGCTGACCGACGAGACGATCGGCATGGGCCCGCTCGCCCCGCTCCTGGCCGATCCCGCCGTCAGCGACATTCTCGTGAACGCGCCAGACCAGGTGTACGTCGAGCGGTTCGGCCGCCTCGAACGCACCGACGTCCGCTTCCGGGATACCGACCATATCGTGCGCGTGATCGAGCGCATCGCGGCGCGCGTCGGCCGCCGGATCGACACCGCCTCGCCGATGGCCGACCTCCGGTTGCCGGACGGGAGCCGCGTCAACGCCACGCTGCCACCAGTGACGATCGACAGTCCGACCATCTCGATCCGCCGCTTCGGCCGTCGCCGGTTGCGCCGAGACGATCTGCTCACCATCGGGACGCTCTCGCCGGAGATGCTGGAGTTTCTCGTCTTCGCGGTGCGCGCGCGCAAGAACATCCTCGTCTCGGGCGGCACCGGCGCGGGCAAGTCGACGCTGCTGGGCGTCCTCGCCGAAGCGATCCCCGACACCGAGCGCATCGTCACGATCGAGGACACCGCCGAGCTCAGCCTCGACCAGGAGCACGTCGTCCGCATGGAAACGCGGCCGGTCAACATCGAAGGACGCGGCCGGATCCTCGCGCGCGATCTGCTGGTCAACGCACTCCGCATGCGGCCCGACCGCATCATCGTCGGCGAAGTGCGCGGGGCCGAAGCGCTCGACATGCTGCAGGCGCTCAACACCGGTCACGACGGCGGCATCGGCACGATCCACGCGAACTCGACGCGGGATGCCCTGGCGCGACTCGAGACGATGGTGCTGATGGCGGGCATCGAGCTGCCGTCCCGCGCCGTGCGCGAGCAGATCGTGTCGGCCATCCACCTCATCGTGCAGGTGCGCCGGTATGACGACGGCGTTCGCCGGATCGAATCGATCGCGGAGATCACCGGGATCGAGGGTGCGACGCCTCAGATGCAGGAGCTCTTCGCGTTCCGCCGACGCGGCAAGCAGGGCCGGAAGGTCATCGGCTATTTCACCGCAACGGGCGTAATTCCACGCATGGTCGAGGACTTGCGCGAGGAAGGCGTCCTGGTGCCGTCGGCGCTCTTCCAGCGAACAGAGGATCCTGACCAGTGACGATCGCCGCGCTGGCCGCGATGCTTGCAACGGGAGTGCTGTATCTCCTGTACGGCCAGCACGTGCGGCGGCTCGCCGACGAGCGGCTGGCCGCGATGATCGGCACGGCCCATGTTTCGGAGACTCGCGAAGAGCCAAAGCGACGGATCCGGGCGTTTCCCCCTCGTTATCGGTTCGCTCCGCCGGCCGTCAGCATCGGCACGGCGTTCGTGTTCTGGGTCGTCATCGGGCTGCCCTTGGAGATCGGCATTGCCGCCGGGGTGCTCGCCGGCGTGCTCGCGCACCTGATCGAGGATTACCGCGGAGAGCAGCAGGCGGCGGCGATCGAGGCACAACTGGCCGCGGCGATCTACCTGATGGTCGGATCGCTTCGCGCCGGCGCCAGCCTGCTGGCCGCGTTCGACTCGGCGCTCGAGGAAGTCGGGCCGCCGCTTCGGCCGTACTTCCAGGAGGTGGCCGGACGCATCCGGCTCGGCGACGACCCGCGGTCGGCGGTCAGCGACCTGCAGGTGCATGTGCCGCTCGAGACGTTCAGGCTCTTCGCCACCTCGCTGTCGATCCACTGGGAGGTCGGCGGCAGTCTCGCGACGACGCTCTCGACCGTGGGCCAGACCGTGCGCGACCGTATCGAGCTGTCGCGGCGGGTGCGCGCGCAGGGCGTCGAATCGCACGCGTCGGTGGCGGTCGTCCTCGGCATTGCATACGTGCTCGCGTTCCTGATGTGGCGTTCGAATCCGGATCGGCTCGAGGCGTTCGTCAGCACCGGCATCGGCACGGGGATCGTCGCCATCGTCATCCTGCTGCAGGCGATTGGCCTGCTCTGGATGGCGAGGCTGAACAAGAGCACGTTTTGAGAAGGACCACATTGAAAGGGGTGCCGTGGCGAATCTGATCGCGTTACTCGTCGTCACGTCGATCGTCGTCGCGGCGTCGGTGATGGGCAGGAGCTGGAGCGTGCGGCGTCGCGCGCTGATCCGCCTGTACGCGGTGGACGATCACCGCACCGGCACGGGAACGCAGTCGTCAACTCGCGACACGCCGCTCGGGCGGTGGCTTGCGAGCGCCGGCTATCGCCGCCCCAACGCACAAACGGTCTTCATCTCCGCGACCATCGCCGCGGTGGTGGCCGGCGTCGCGGTCAGCCAGATCTACAGGGTGGTGTTCTTCAGGCCGCTGCTCACCGCGATTTCCAACGTGCCTGGCAGCGCCGGCGACATGCTCGAGCTGGCGCTCCAGGGCGGCCCGTGGATTCTCTTCGCGATCACCGCGCTGGCGCCCGCGCTCGCTGTTCGAACCAAGCGCCGCGCGCGCGTGCTGGCCATCGAGCAGGACCTGCCGCTGGCGCTGGAGCTGTTCGCGACGATGGCTGAAGCCGGCCTGGGCTTCGATGCGGCGCTCGCCAAGATTGTGCGAGCGCAGGGCAGCGATCGGCCGCTCGTGTCGGAGTTCGTCAACTTTCAGCACGACATGCTCGCCGGCATGTCGCGCACCCAGGCGCTGCGCCAGCTTGCCCGCCGCATCGACATCTCGTCGCTCACGAGCTTCACGTCGGCCCTGATCCAGGCGGAACAGATCGGTGCGAGCATGGCCGAGACGCTGCAGCACCAGGCCGTGGACCTGCGGCAGCGCCGGCGTGAAAACGCCTTGCTGCGGGCGCAGGCGCTGCCCGTCAAGCTGGTCTTCCCGCTGGTCGTCTGCTTTCTGCCGGGCATCTTCGTGTCGACACTGGCACCGGTGCTGTTCCAGATGGTGGACGTCGCCAACGGCGTGCTGAGGTCATCGGGCCGATGACGTACTTCGAAGGATGAGTGGATGATCCCGAATCGACGAGCGTGCGTCATGTCTGCGGCCTGCCTCATGATGGCGACCGCGTGCGCGACCAATCCGGTGCTGCGTCAGCAGTGCTACAACCCTGACGTCCGGCTGGCGAGGCTGCTGCAGCCGTATCAGGAGCTGCGCGCGAAAGACTGCACGCTGGGAGACGACATCGATCGCGGAGGCGCGGAGTGCGATCGGCTCGAGCGCGAGATCGCCACGCTCGGCGTCATCTGCTCAACCCACGCGCCGACCCTGATGGCCAACGCCGTCATCGCATACGACAAACAGCGGATCGCCGACTCGCAGCAGATGCTCGACGTGATCCTGTCGCAGCCGCACGGGTATCCCGACGCGGCGGTCCTCAGGGCGCGGATCGCGATCGAGGAAGGCAATATCCCGTTTGCCGAGCGTCTGCTCTGGCAGCAGATCAAGCTCGTGCCCGATCACTCCGGGCTGCACGAGACCTACGCCGCGGCGCTGTACCTGGCTGGAAAAATGGCGGAGGCGAGGGGCGAGCTGACGATGGCGGGGTTGCTCGGTGCGCCGCGGTGGCGGATCGCCTATCACCTTGGCCTTATCGAGGAAGCGCTGGGGCTGGGTGTCGAAGCGAGCCAGTTCTACGCCGAAGCGCTTCAGGGAAACCCCGGCTGGGCGCCCGCAGACTCGCGTCTCAGGGCGCTTCGCGCGAGAGGGACCGTCGCTCCCTGAGGCCTGAGCCCTGAGGCCTATTCCGCCGGCGGATTGGCGACCGTCACGGTCTTCGACGTCGTCTGGCTCTGCCCGCGGTCGTTCGTGACCGTCAACGTGACGGTGTACGTCCTCGCCAGGGAGTAACTGTGAGTCGGCGTCACGCCGGAACCCCGGCTGCCGTCCCCGAAGTCCCACGAATAGCTTCCATTCGTAATGGTCGATGACGAGGCATTGAAGAACACCGTGTCTTCAATGAGGGGGTCGGTTGGGGAGAAGACGAAGTTCGCGGACCCGGCTGGCAGGGTCGTCGATATCGTGACCTGCTGCGACGTCGTGGCTGTCAGCCCTGTGTCGCTCGTGACCGTGAGCCTGATCGCGAACGTACCTCCCCGCGTGTAACGGTGGGTCGCTGACATGCCGGCGCCGGTTGTCCCGTCGCCAAAGTCCCACGCATACGTCGCGCCCTGGGCCGGAGCGCCAGGGCCGCCTGGGAATGGGTTACCAGGACCGCCGGGGACGGGCGTAGCGTTGGCAGTAAAGATCACGTCCTGATTGATCGCCGGAAGTCTCGGCGAGTACGTGAAATTCGCCGTCTGCGGCGGCAGCGTCGTCGACACGTTGATCGTCCTGGACGATGACGCGGTTGCCCGGTTGTCGCTCGTGACCGTCAACGTGATGGTGAAGGTGCCTCCCCGCGCGTAGCGGTGCGTCGTGGTGACGCCTGAGCCGGGCGGCGTCTGGTCTCCAAAGTCCCACGCGTACGTCCCGTTGCTCGAAGTCGAGGCAGAGGCGTTGAAGGAGACATCCTGGTTGAGGGTCGGGTTGGTCGGGGAGTTCGTAAACCGAGCCACCGTCGCGACCGTGCTCGGAAAGTCCTCGACGGTGAACGAGACGTATGTCGCCGTGTCCTTCGAGAGGGTAATGCTCTTTTCGTTCGAGAGCATTCCGCTCCTGGTATCCCGTGCCGTGAACGTCACGTCCGCCTGCGGCGTCGGAGCGACGCCGTTGTTGAACACGTTGCCGTTCGACTCCTGGAGCGTGAGGCTGAATGACTGGGTCTGTCCCGCGGCGACCTGGCCTACCGCGTTGCCGTTAGCCAGCGCCTGAATCGCGTTGGCCGTCCGGTTCACCACGATGACGGGAAAGGCCGACTCGTACTTGCCGGTACACCCGGACAGGACGAGCGCGGCAAGCACTCCGGCGGCACGAAGGCGCGCACGCGTCAAGGACATGGGATGCTCAGATTTTATCCGCCAAAGCCCAAAGCCCAAAGCCCAAAGCCTAGTTCGTCCTCGCCGCGTTCTGGAACAGCTTCATGAAGTCGTCGTTGCTCCCCGGGCGGCCGTGCGCGGGCACGTGCTGGACGACGTCGAGCTTTAGTTTCCGGATGTTTTGCTGCAGCGTCTTCATGGTCGCCGTGGGCATCGGCGTCGGCGCGCCCGGCGCCGGAGGCGAGTAGAGGTCCGAGTTGAACAGGATCTTTTCCTTGGGAAGGTAGGCGATCAGCATGTCCAGGCTGTGATTGCCCTGCCGGTAGGAGGGATCGCCGAGCTCGTACGCCATGTCCTGCAGGTGGTTGATCTGCAGGATCCGCTCGCCGTCGGTGACCACGTAGGTGGCCGTCCCGCGCGCTTCGCCGCCCACGGTCTCGATCGGCGCCGGCCGCCTGCTGATCATGTACATCGGGTTGTAGATCGCCAGCCGGTCGGGCTTCAGCGTCCACGGCGCCGGGTAAAAGGGGATCTCCAGGTAGTAGGGCTTGTTCGTCTCGTGGGTCACGATCGTGGTGCCCTGCGAGAGATACGTCCGGAGGCCACCCATGTGATCCATGTGGTGATGCGTGTTGACGAGGTACCGCACCAGCTTGCCAGGCGTCAGCCGTTCGACTTCCGCGATCACCGCGAGCGACCGCTCCTCGTTGTTGGGCGCCTCGACCACGGCGGAGAAGTCCTTGAACTCCACCAGCATGCTGTTGTGCGAGCCGCCGCCGAGCAGCCAGACACCTTCGGCGAGCTTCTGGCTCTCGACCCGTACGGGCGCCAGCGTCGCGTTCCGCACCACATCTGGCACCGGGATCGCGGCGACGGGGACGTTCACCTTTACGTCCGAGACCTTGTACTCGTAGAAGTTGTGCGCCGGGTTGAGTCGTGGGTCGCCGTGGTGGACGTGGAGCAGCAGCGGAAACTTCACGCCGCCGAAATCCTTGTACTGCGTGTAGCGCATCTCGTAGTCCATGTCGCCGTAGACGGGATTGGGAATCCAGGTGTCCACGAGCTCCACGAGACCCTGATCGTTGATCGTCAGGTTCATCTTGTACTTCCCGAGGATCGGGAAGGAGACGATCGTCACCGTGCGTCCAAACTGCGAGAGGCCGAAGTCTGACGCGCCGACGATCGGCAGCGTGATGGCCGTCGCGGCCGATCCCGCGGCCAGCGCGGCCTTCAAGGCGCCGTGCGGCGTGAGCGCGAGCTCGAGCTGGCGCACGTCGTTCCACGGCACACCATCGAGATAGAGGCGGGTGAAGGGAACAGCCGCGCCGGCGGGGTTCACGTTCCACGCATATCCGCCGCTGAGCACCTGGTTCATGCGCTGGTCGGCGCGCGGGTTGCGGCCTTGCAGCGGGTAGCTGCCATCCTTGCGGATGAACTCTTCGCGAGACGACCTGGCGTCGTAGTCGATCGTGCGCACGTACTCGGCCACTTCGTAGTGCGGCCAGTCTTCCTCGAGGCCGTAGGTCTGGCCGATGTCCGACGACCAGCCGGTCGCCGAGATCTGGATCGTCTTCGGGTCGCCCATCGCCTTGAGCGACGCCTGCAACGCGGCGAGAGCGTCGGTGCTCTGCGCGGCGGGAGCTCCCGCCGACAGGGCCAGCAGCGCGACGACGATCGACAGACGACGTACCATACAGACGTTCCTCCTGAGAATGGAATGGGCGGTAGTCTGGCATGGGCCGCAGGTTTCTCAAAGCCTCGGCGCCGTGCGCGCATCGGGCAGCGATGACCCCGCCAAACACCAGGCGTAGTTGCGATGCGGCGCGGACCTTCACGGTCCGCGAGTCTAGGCGCGCGATCATCAGAGGGGACAAACACCGGCGTTTGCTCGACTAGTATCGGCAGCGGGCGGACGCCTGGCTTCGGAACGCCGTTTACCGACCCGATACTCGGCCCCGACGCTACTCACGCCCTGCCGGCAACTGACAACTGACCACTCCCGTGGAGCGTGCCCGTGCGCCATCGATCTCTCTTCCTGCTTGGAATGGCTGTCTTCGCGGGATCTGCGCACGCGCAGGAATCCGCGACCCCAGCGCCAAAGCCTCCCGTCGTCAACCGTGCCAACGAAGTCATGCCGGCATGGCTGCGCGTGCGCGGCGAGTTCCGCGAGCGGGTGGAAGGATTCGACAACGCAGGATTCAACGAGAGCCGCGACGACATGTATTTCCTGTCGCGCTTCCGGTTCAATGCGGCCACGACATCCAGGTACGTCGGCACCACCGTGCAGGTACAGGACGCGCGCGTGGCAAAGAAGAGCGTGGGCCCGACCGGCGCGCCTTTCAAGACGCCGTTCGATCTGCGAATGGCGTTTGCCGACGTCGGCACGGCCAACAGCCGCGTCATCGCCCGGGTCGGACGCCAGGAGCTCGCGTTCGGCGACCAGCGGCTGGTCGGCCCCTCCAACTGGACGAACGCGGGGCGGACGTTCGACGCCGCGAAGGTCACGTTCAAGACGCCGGCGGTGCAGCTCGACCTCTTCGGCGCATCCGTCGTCCGCATCCTCGACGGCGAATTCGACAAGAGCGGCAACGGCAACCGGTTCGCCGGGGCGTATGCGACGAGCGCGAAGATCATTCCGAAGGGATCAGTCGATCCGTACGTGTTCTTCCGGCGCGACGTGAACCAGCGGGCCGAAAGCGGAACGCTCGGCTCGTTGAGCCAGGTCACGACCGGGGCACGCTTCGCTGGCCGGATGCCGGCGCGGCTCGACTACAACGTCGAGATGGACATCCAGGCCGGATCGCTCGGCCCCGACAGCGTCAGTGCCTGGGCGGGCCACTGGCAACTGCGCGAAACCATTCCCGGCAAGCTGACACCGCACATCACCGCCGAATACAACTTCGCGTCGGGCGACGAAGATCCGGCAGACGGCACGCGCGGCACCTTCGAGCAGTTGTACGCGACGGCTCACGACAAGTACGGCCTGGCCGACCAGGTCGGCTGGCGCAACATCCACGACGTGCGGCTGGGATTCGACATCTCGCCGTTCAGCGCGACGCCGATCACCGTGAACTACCACTCCTACTGGCTTGCCGAGAGCCGCGACGCGCTCTACGCCGCCAGCGGCGCCGCGCTGGCGCGCATCCCCGCGGGCGCGGCGAGCCGGAAAGTCGGCCAGGAGATCGACGTCCAGGTGTCGCGTCCCCTGAGCCAGCAGCTCGCGTTCGCCGCCGGCTACTCGCACCTGTTCGCGGGTCCCTTTCTCAAGGAGGCGACTCCCGGCCGGTCCTACACAGGCCCGTTCGTCATGCTCACCTATGTGTTTCTCGCGGAGAAGTAGATGAAGCGCGAAGTCGGGGTAAGATTGCGCTTCCACCCCGCCGGGTTCCGATTCTTGATGTTTCGTTCTGCTGCACTCCTCGCCTTCTGTGCCGTACTGACTGCTCCGGCGAGCGTCGCGGCGCAAACCGCACTCGCGACGGTCATCGCGCCGTCCTCGAATGCGGTTGACGAGCTCCCGGCCGGCTTCGAAGGTCCGCCTGCTCCGGTTCTTCCCCAGACCGTTTCACGCGACGACGCCGGCCACGTGGTGGTCCGCGCGATTCGCCTGACGTCGCCGTTTCGCCTCGACGGCAAGCTCGACGAGGCGGTCTACGGCGAGAACACGCCCGCGTCCGATTTCCTCCAGACCGAACCGACGCAGGGCGCGCCTGCCACCGAGAAGACCGAGATCTGGGTGTTCTTCGACGACAAGAACATCTACATCGGGGGACGGATGTGGGAGACGCAGCCCGAGCGCATGGTCGTGAACGAGATGCGGAAGGACAGTCCCAACGCGTTTCAGAACGAGAGCCTCACCGTCGTGCTCGATACGTTCTACGACCGCCGGAACGGCGTCGGCTTCCTGATCAATCCGATTGGCGGGCGGCAGGACGGGCAGGTCACCAATGAGAGGTGGAATCGCGACTGGAACACGATTTTCGACTTCGGGGTCGGCACCTTCGATGGCGGATGGACCGCGGAGCTCGCGATCCCGTTCAAGTCGCTGCGCTATCGTCCTGGCGCGTCGCAACTCTGGGGACTGAACGCGCGGCGCGTGAACAAGTGGAAGAATGAAACCTCGCACCTGGTGGACACCGGCACGGCGATCGCCACCGGAGCGGTCTACCGGATGTCACGCGCAGCCACGGTGGTGGGGCTCGAGGTGCCGTCAGGCGCAAAGAACATCGACATCAAGCCATATGCCACGTCCAACCTGACGACCGATCGCAACGCGCGGCCGAGCATCGCCAACGACATTGGCGCCGACGCCGGTGTCGACGTCAAGTACGGCGTGACGCAGAATCTCACCGCCGATTTCACCTACAACACCGATTTCGCGCAGGTCGAGGCCGACGAGCAGCAGGTCAATCTCACCAGGTTCAGCCTGTTCTTTCCGGAGAAGCGCGATTTCTTCCTGGAAAACCCCGGCCTGTTCGCCTTTGGCGGCGTCACCGTCAACAACGGCCAGCCGAGCAGCGAGGCACCGATGCTCTTCTACAGCCGCCGCATCGGCTTGAACCAGGGGCGCGTGGTGCCGCTCAATGCCGGCGCGCGGCTGACCGGCCGCGTCGGACGCTACGCCGTCGGCCTCATGAACATCCAGACCGGCGAGGAAGACGTCTCGCAATCGCGGTCGACCAACTTTTCGCTGGTGCGCGTCAAGCGCGACCTGCTGCGCAAGAGCAGCATCGGCCTGATCGCCACCGGCCGATCGATCAACACGAGCGGCAGCGGCTCGAACGTGGTGTACGGCGTCGATGGGGCGTTTTCGTTTTTCGAGGACGTCTTCTTCGATACCTACTGGGCAAAGACGCAGACCACCGGCCTGTCGGGCGACGACACCAGCTATCGTGGCGCGTTCTCCTACACCGGCGATCGCTATGGGCTCGACCTGGAGCGGCTGTCGGTCGGCAGTCATTTCAACCCGGAAGTCGGCTTCGTTCGCCGCTATGACATGCGCCGGAACCTGGCGGTGGCGCGCTTCAGTCCTCGGCCGCGCAACAGCAAGCTGGTGCGGAAATACGTGTCCCAGGGATCGATCGACTACGTCGAGAACGGCGCCGGGCGGCTCGAGACGCGCGACAGCGAGGCGCAGTTCGGCCTCGAGTTCCAGAACAGCGATCGCCTCACCGCCACCTACAACAGTTCGTATGAATTCCTGCCGCGGCCGTTCCGCATCGCGCCGGGGATCGTGCTGCCGGTGAATGGCTACAACTCCAACAAGGTGCGGCTGACGCACTCGCTTGGCAACCAGCGCGTGATGTCGGGCAACGCCTTTGTCGAGCACGGATCGTTCTACAGCGGTCACCGCACGACCTTCGGCCTCAACGGCGGACGCCTGAAGGTGACGTCGCAGTTTGCGGTGGAGCCGACCTACTCGATTAACACGGTCACGCTCGCCGAGGGCGCATTCACCACGCATCTCCTCGGCTCACGGGTCACCTACTCGATGACGCCGCTGATGTTCGCCAGCGCGCTGATGCAGTACAACTCGACCAACCACCTGATGTCGGCCAACGCACGGCTGCGGTGGGAGTATGCGCCCGGCAGCGAGCTCTTCGTCGTCTACAACGAAGAGCGCGACACGCTCGACGGCCTCAACGCTCCGCGCTTCCCGGAGCTCGCGAACCGCTCGTTCATCATCAAGATCAACCGGCTGCTGCGCTTCTAGCTAGACCGTTTTCCATTTGTACGTAGTGTCCGGCTTCAGCCGGACCGTCGTGAAAAGCCGACGCCCACAAGGTCCGGCTGAAGCCTAATGCCGTTCGGAAATTCGGTGTTCACGAGTCACACGAGGTGAAAGGCCAGCGGTCCTTCGACCGACTCGGTGTGGAGAAGCCGTGGCCACTTCTTGACGGGCTGGCGGATGGCGCGCGGCACGGTGCGCGACCGCCGGGGGGCGGTGAGGCACCGGCTCA
>CANIBQ010000065.1 GCA_947465645.1 Acidobacteriota bacterium
GGCGTACGCCGCCTTGTACGTCAACCGCAAGGCGATCGAGGTGCATCAGGCGAGCGTCGACCTGCTGCGGCAGTTCGCAGACGTCTCGGTGATCCAGTATTCGGCCGGGCGACGCTCGCAGCCGGACGCGCTCAGGGCGATCGTCGAGGTGTCGAAGCTGCACGAGGATCTGGTGATGTTCGAGGAAGGCGCGGAGCTGGCGGCGGCACAGCTCAACACCCTGCTGAACCGCGCGCCCGGGGCGCCGGTCGGTCCGCTCGAAGAGCCTGGCGAGTTGCTGCTGGTGCCGACGGCGGAAGAACTTCAGGAGCAGGCGATCCGCCGGCATCCAGGCGTGCGGGGCGCGCAGCTGGCGCTCGAACGGGCGGAAGCGTTGCTCGCGGTCGTCAACCGCGACTACAAGCCGGATTTCACCGTCGGCGGAGGATACATGCTGATGCCGCGCGATCGCGATGCCTGGACCGCGTCGATCGGGATCACCTGGCCGACCGCCCGATGGGCGAGGGGCCGTCTCGATGCGCAGAAAGCCGAAGCGACGGCCGCCGTCGAGGCGGTGCGCGCGGAGCGGCAGGTGGCCGAGAGCCAGGTTCGACTGGCGGTGCAGCAAAGCTACATCCGGGTGAAGTCGGCCGAGCGCCGGGCTTTGCTCCTGCGGACCAGCGTTCTGCCTCAGTCGCGCCAGGCGCTCGAAGTGTCCCGGGTGGCGTACCAGGCCGACCGAGGGGATATTCTCGCGCTCATCGACACGCGGCGCATGGTGCTCGACGCCCAGATGGGGTACTACCGTGCCCTGAGCGACCTCGCGCAGGCGCGCGCCGATCTCGAGCGTGCGGTGGGCGACGACCTGCCGCCGGACGCGAGCCGCCCAATCGACGGTGGCAAGTGAGACTCGACGTGCCTGTTCAACGCCGCCTCGATGTCATCGCCGCCGTCGTGACCCTGCTCGCGGTCGCCGGCGTGCTCGCGTATGTGTTTCGCGACCGCGTCGGCATGATTCCCGGCGCGATGCGTGACATCACCGCGGAACAGACCCCCGCCCCTCAGGCGGGCGGACCGGAGGCGCGGGGCCCGGTCACGATCGACGCACAGCGCCAGCAGTTGATCGGGGTCCGCACCGAGGTTGTGACGCGGACGCCGATCGCCCCGACGATCCGGGCCACGGGCATGGTGCGCTATGACGAAACCCGGCTGACAGAGGTGAACGTCAAGCTCGATGGATACATCCGCGATCTCTATGTCGACTCCACCGGACAACCGGTCGCGCGCGGACAGCGCCTCTTCACGTTGTTCAGTCCGGATCTTGTCGCGACGCAGAACGAGTACCTGCTCGCGCTGAAGACGCGGGATGAGCTCGCGGCATCCCAGGCCACCGAGGCTCGCGAGTATGCCGAGCGCCTGGCCGCGGCCGCCCGGCAGCGGATGGCGCAGTGGGACCTTCCCGAGGACCAGATGCGTGCGCTCGAAGAGTCGCGGCAGCCGATGGCGGCCGTCACGTTCCCCTCGCCGGCCGCGGGGTTCGTCATCGAGAAGCAGGCGGTCAAAGGCATGCACGTCACGCCAGGACAGCCGCTCTACACAATCGCGGACCTCAGCGTGGTCTGGGTCGAGGCCGACGTCTACGAGCGTGACGTGTCGAGCGTGCGGGTCGGCACGCCTGCGAGCGTCACGCTCGACGCCTATCCGGGTGAACCGTTCGCCGGCCGCGCCATCTACATCTATCCCTACGTCGAGGAAAAGAGCCGCACCATCAAAATACGCTTCCAGTTGCCGAACGCGCGAGGACGCCTCAAGCCGGGGATGTACGCGAACGTCGAGCTCCAGAGCGCCAGCCGCATCGGCCTGACCGTGCCGGCCGACGCGGTGCTCGACTCCGGCGCCCAGCAGGTGATCTTTGTCGCGCAAGGCGAGGGACGCTTCACGCCACGCGCCGTAGAGATCGGCACGCGCCTCGGCGATCGGATTGAAATCATCGACGGCCTCAAGGAAGGAGAGCAGGTGGCGACCAGTGCCACGTTCTTCCTCGACTCCGAAAGCCAGCTTCGCGCCGGGTTGCAGAACTACCATGCACCTGCCGCAGCCGCTGGCGGGGGGGCGGCACCGGCCACGTCGGCGATCGACATCGTGTTCCAGGCCCAGCCCGATCCGGCGAGGACCGGCGACAACACCTTCGAGGTCCGCGTGAACGACGCGTCCGGCGCCCCGGTGACCGGCGCGGACGTCGTGGTGCAACTCTTCATGCCGGCGATGCCGACGATGAACATGCCGCCGATGCGGAATGAGGCCAAGCTGCCGCCGGTGGGCGGCGGGGTGTATCGAGGGCCGGGGCAGGTGATGATGGCCGGCCGGTGGGACGTGACCGTGACGGTGACCAAAGACGGCCAGCGTCTCGCCAGCGCGCCGTTCGCACTCGTGGCGAGATAACACGACAGTGATCGGATACGTCATCGACTGGTGCGCGCGCAACCGCTTCCTGGTCCTGACCGGGGCGGTCGTCCTGACGCTGTGGGGCGTCTGGGCGATGAGGACGACGCCTGTCGATGCGGTGCCCGATATCTCGGACGTTCAAGTGATCGTGTCGACCGACTGGGAGGGACGAAGTCCGGACCTGATCGAGGATCAGATCACCTATCCGATCGTGTCGGCCCTCATCTCGACGCCCAACGTCAAGAGCGTGCGCGGATTCACCGACTTCGGCATCTCCTACGTCTACGTCATCTTCGAGGACGGCACGGACATGTACTGGGCGCGCAGCCGTGTCGTCGAGTACCTGCAGGGGATACGAGGTCAGCTGCCGGAGGGCGTGAATCCGGTCATCGGGCCCGACGCCACCGGTGTCGGGTGGGTGTTCGAGTACGCGATCGTCGACGAGTCCGGGCAGCACGACCTCGCGGAGCTCCGCTCGTTCCAGGACTGGTATCTGCGGTACTGGCTGGCATCGGTGCCGGGCGTCGCCGAGGTGGCGAGCATCGGCGGCTTCGTGCAGCAGTATCAGGTCACGCTCGACCCGGCCCGGCTGGCCGCCTACGACCTTGGCGTCCGGGACGTGGTGCGCGCCATCAAGGCCAGCAACAACGAGGTCGAGGGGCGGCTCCTCGAGTTCGCCGGCCGCGAATACATGGTGCGCGGTCGCGGATACCTGACGTCGATCGCCGACATCGAGCAGGTGTCGCTCGGCACCAACCCCCGCGGCACGCCTGTCACGGTCGGGGACGTCGCCCAGGTGCGCCTCGGGCCTGACATCCGCCGCGGGGTCGCCGAGCTCGACGGCAAAGGCGAGGTCGTCGGCGGGATTATCGTCATGCGCTTCGGCGAAAACGCGCTGAACGTGATCAACCGCGTGAAGGCGAAGCTGGAGGAGGTGCGCGGCTCGATGCCCCCCGGGGTGACGATCGTGCCGACCTACGATCGCTCGTCGCTGATCGACGCATCGATCTCGAACCTGCGTCGGACGCTGATCGAGGAGGCGGCGGTCGTCTCGCTGGTGATCGTCGTGTTTCTCTTTCATTTTCGATCGGCGCTGATTCCGATCCTGACGTTGCCGATCGCCGTCCTCGCGGCGTTCATTCCCATGTCCTACCTCGGGGTGACGTCGAACATCATGTCGCTCGGCGGACTCGCGCTCGCGATCGGGGTGCTGGTCGATGCCTCGATCGTGATGGTCGAGAACGCCTATCGCCAGGTGTCCGAGCCGGGCAGCGGACAGGCGGTGCCGCGTGAAGAGCAATCGCGAGTGGTGATCGCCTCGGCGAAGCAGGTCGGCCGTGCGATCTTCTTCTCGCTCGCGATCATCATCGTCTCGTTCGCGCCGGTCTTCCTGCTCGAGGCGCAGGAAGGGCGGATGTTCCGTCCGCTGGCGTTTACCAAGACGTTCGCCATGGCAGCCGCGGCGCTACTGTCGATCACGCTGGTGCCGGTGCTGATGACGATCTTCATCAGGGGAAGGCGCCTGCGGCCGGAATCGGCGAATCCGATGTCCAGGTTCTTCACGCTGCTGTATGCGCCGGTGTTGCGGCTCGCGCTGCGATGGAGGTGGGCGGCCCTCGCGATCAATGTTGCGGTGGTGCCGCTGACCGTGCCGCTGGTGTTCTCGATCGGCAGCGAGTTCATGCCGCCGCTGTATGAGGGGGCGATGCTCTACATGCCGACCTCGCCACCCGGCCTGTCGATCACCGAGTCGACGCGGCTGCTGCAGGTGCAGGACAAGGTGCTGCGTGAATTCCCGGAGGTCGAGCGCGTGTTCGGCACCGTCGGGCGCGGGAGCAGCGCCACCGACAACTCGCCGATGGGGATGGTCAACACCACCATCACCCTGAAGCCACGCGAACAGTGGCGCGCCGGGATGACACCCGAGCGCCTCCAGGCCGAGATGGACGCCGCGCTCCAGTTTCCCGGATTCCCGAATGTCTGGACGCAGCCGGTCCGCAACCGCCTCGACATGCTGCTGACCGGGATCAAGACGCCGGTCGGCATCAAGATCTTCGGCGCCGATCTGAAGGTGATCGAAGGCCTCGGCCAGGATGTCGAGCGATCGCTGCAGCGGGTGGCAGGCACGCGCAGCGTCTATGCGGAGCGCGTGACGCAGGGCTACTTCACGGACATTCACATCGACCGGGCCGCCATCGCCCGGTACGGGCTGTCGATCGAGGACGTCCAGGACGTCATCCAGGCGGCGCTCGGCGGCGCAAACGTGACCCGCACCATCGAAGGACGCGAGCGTTATCCCGTCAACGTCCGGTACGAGCGCGACTTTCGCGAAAGCCTGCCCAGCCTGGAGCGTGTGCTCGTCAAGTCGCCCTCGGGGGCACAGATTCCGCTCGGGCAGCTGGCGAAGATTGCGTTGGCCACCGGCCCCGCGATGATTCGCGATGAAAACGCCCAACTGGCGGGCTACGTGTACGTGGATACGGCGACCCGCGACATCGGCGGCTACGTCGACCGGGCGAAGCAGGCGATCGCCGCGGACGTGAAGCTGCCGCCTGGCTACACGCTGCAGTGGACCGGCCAGTACGAATTTCAGGTCCGGGCGCGCGAGCGGCTGCGGATCCTGATTCCCATCGTCTTCTTCATTATCTTCATCCTCCTCTACATGACGTTTCATTCGGCGTCGGAAGCGGCGATCGTGATGCTGTCGGTGATCTATGCGATGACCGGCGGCATCATCCTGCAGTGGCTGCTCGGCTACAACTTCTCGGTGGCGGTATGGGTGGGCTATATCGCGCTGTACGGCGTGGCCGTGCAGACGGGCGTGGTGATGGTCGTGTACCTGCATGAAGCGCTCGACCAGCGCCTCCGCCGCGGCGGAGAGATGACCGAACAGGATATCTGGCAGGCGACGGTCGATGGCTCCGTGCTGCGGCTGCGCCCGAAGCTGATGACCGTGACGGTCGTGATGGCCAGCCTGATCCCGATCATGTGGAGCACAGGCGTCGGCGCCGATGTCATGAAGCCGATCGCGGCGCCGATCATCGGCGGCATGATCACTTCGACGATTCATGTCCTGATCATCACGCCGGTGATCTTCTACCTCCTCAAGACGCGCGCGCTTCGAAGGGGCACGCTCGCCGCATCCGGCATGACGTCGTGAGCCCGGGTGTCTCGCTCCTGGTGGCGCTCTGTCTGGCGATCGCGGTGCCGGCCAACGGAGCCCAGGCTCCGGCAGCCGTGGAGGTGCGCGTACGAAGCGCGACCGGTCCGGTGCCGGATGCCTCAGTCGTCATCAACGGCATGACCTACACCACCGATGACCTCGGAACCATGTCCGTCGCCGTGGCCGCGGGGTCAGTCGAGATCTCGGTGGTGAAGGAAGGATTCGCCCCCGCGACGGCTTCTGTTGAACTGAGCGCCGGCCAGCGTCAGCAGGTGCTTGTGGAACTCGAGACTGCGCCATCGGTCGAGGAGACGGTGTCTGTGTCGGCGACCAGGACGGACGCGCGCCTCGAAGATCAGCCGATGCGGGTCGAGGTCCTCTCCCGGGACGAGATCGAGGAAAAAATGCTCATGACGCCAGGAGACATCGTCATGATGCTGAACGAGATGGGTGGGATGCGGGTGCAGGCGACGTCGCCGTCGCTCGGGGCGGCCAGCGTCCGCATTCAGGGCATGCGAGGGCGCTATACGCGATTTTTCTCCGACGGCCTGCCGCTCTTTGGTGACGTGGGTGGGCTCGGCCTCCTGCAGATTCCGCCGATGGATCTCGGTCAGGTCGAAGTCATCAAGGGTGTCGCGTCATCCCTGTACGGCGCAGGCGCGATGGGCGGCGTCGTGAACTTGATTTCACGACGTCCGGGTCCGGAGACCCAGCGGGAGTTCCTGTTGAACCGGTCGTCGAGAGGGGCGACCGATGCCGTCGCGTGGTACGCGACAGCGGCGAAGCCGGGCTGGGCTTTCACCCTGCTCGGGGGCGCCCACTGGCAAGAGATCACCGACGTCAACGCGGACGCGTGGGCAGACCTCCCGAGGTACTCGCGCGCGGTCGTCCGTCCCAGGGCGTTCTGGGACGGCGGCGGCGGGCGGACGTTCTTCGCGACCGTGGGCGTGACGGCGGAAGATCGCCATGGCGGCGCAATGCCGGGTGAGATGCGTCCGGCGGCTGCCGTGAACTACGTCGAAGCCCTCCAGACCCGCCGCATCGACGGCGGTGCGGTCGGTCAGATTCTCTTCCGCGAGCGGTACCTCGTGCGCGCACGCGGCGCGTTATCGCAGCAACGTCATCACCATCGGTTCGGAGAGATCCGTGAGCGCGATACCCATCACACCGCTTTCGGCGAGGTCACGCTCCGGGCGGCAGCCGGACGGCTCACATGGGTCGGAGGTGTCGCGGTCGAGGAGGATCGGTACCAGCCTCGCGACCTCGGGCAATTTGCGTACGACTTCGTCGTCCCGGGTGTCTTTGGCCAGGGAGATGCCGAACTCGCCAGGTGGGTGTCGGTCAGCGCGAGCGCACGCCTGGATCGTCACAGCCAGTACGGCACGTTCTTCAGCCCGCGCCTGGCCGCGCTGCTGCGTTCAGGGCGGTGGAGCAGCCGGGTGTCGGCAGGCACGGGCTTCCTGGGTTCGTCGCCGTTGACCGAAGAAACCGAAGCGATCGGGTTGACGCGCCTTGTCATTCCGCGTCCGCTCAGGGCCGAGGAGGGGCGAAGCGCGTCGCTCGATCTCACCCGGACCGACGGTCCGTTGTCTTACACCGTCATGCTGTTCGCGTCGCGGGTCGCTCATCCCATCGACGTCGATCCGTCACAGGGCCTCGTGTTGGCGAACCTGGCCGAGCCGACGACCAATACCGGCGTTGAAGTACTGGGAACGCTGCGCCGCGAGCCCTACTCGGCAACCGCGACCTACACCTACGTCCGCCCCCGCGAATTCAACGGGCACGTGTATCGGGACAGTCCGCTCACGCCTCGCCACAGCGCCAGCGTTGTTGGAATGTGGGAACGGGAAGACGTTGGCAGGGCCGGCGTCGAGTTCTACTACACCGGCGTGCAGCGCCTGGAAGAAAACCCGTACCGCGACACCAGCGAGCCGTACCTCATCGTCGGCCTGCTGGCCGAGCGGCAGTTCGGTCGTCTCAGGCTCTTCGTCAACGGAGAAAACCTCACTGGCGTCCGGCAAACGCGGTGGAGTCCGCTGGTCAGGCCGGAACGGGCGCAGGATGGCCGATGGACCGTCGATGCATGGGCTCCGCTTGAAGGGCGCAACGTCAATGGCGGGGTGAGAGTACGGTTCTAATCGACGAAGAAGACGTGCATCACATCGATCCTGGCCTCGATGTCTCCACCGGCGTCCCGTTTCATTGTGGCGAGGTGCTGGCGTGGAGCCCTGTCCGGCGACGCCTATACTGATCGGCATGGACGAAGTACCCGCTGCCGGCAGCGAGCCGGAAGCGCCGGTGGCTCTGCTGCTGGAGAATCGCCGCGCATTTCTTCGATATCTGGAGCGCAAAGTGGGCGACCGCGCCATCGCTGAGGACATCCTGCAGGACGCCTTCACGAAGGTCGTCGCGGATCCTGGGAAGGCACCCGCGGAAGCGCTCCTGGCTATCGAGGTCGGCGGCACGCCGGTCAAGGCCTATGCCGAGCAGAAGGGGTTGTCCGCCAGCAACGCCGCCGTGCGGGTGTTTCGAGCCCGCGAGGCGTTGAAGAGGCGCGTCACCGAATCGTGCGGCACGTGCGCCGAGCACGGATGCCTCAACTGCACCTGCCGTAGTCATCAGTAGTCCGCGGGGTGTAATGCCTCGCAGGGTCCTGCGTTATGCATGTAGAAAGCCCACTGCACAGGGAGGAGCATCATGGAAAAGGACGTTGTCTGCGGAATGCAGGTCGATCCAGCCAAGGCCGCCGGGACGAGCGAGTACAACGGCAAGACCTATTACTTCTGCGCCAAGGCCTGCAAGGCCAAATTCGACGCCAACCCGGCGCAGTACGCGAAGTAGAACCACTGATCCGGGCCGGCTCGCGCCGGTCCGGGAGACAACGATGGCTCCCACTGACGAGCACGCCCGCGTGACAGACGAAGTCCTTGACCCTGTGTGCGGCATGACCATCTCGCCCGCTGATGCGGTTGGTCATGTCGAGCACAAGGGACAGACGTACTACTTCTGCAACGAGAGTTGCCTCGAACGCTTCCGCGCCACGCCGGACGCGTTCCTCGGTGACGCCGTGCCAGCCGCCACGGCGCCGGTCGCCGGCGCGACCTATTTCTGCCCGATGGATCCGGAGGTCCGGCAGTCACACCCGGGCGCATGCCCGAAGTGCGGCATGGCGCTCGAGCCCGACCTGTCAACGCTGCCGCTTCTGCGCGTCGAATACACGTGCCCGATGCACCCGGAGATCGTGCGCGATGCGCCCGGCGCCTGTCCGATCTGCGGCATGGCGCTCGAACCGCGGACGGTCGGCCTCGAGGACGGCCCGAATCCCGAGCTGATCGACATGACCCGTCGCTTCCGAATGGCCGCGTGGCTGGGAGCGCCGGTGTTCGTGCTGGCGATGGGAGACATGGTGCTCGGCATGGGCCTCGGCGGCCGCATCGACGTGGCCTGGACCAACTGGCTCGGACTTGCACTGGCGACGCCCGTCGTCTGGTGGGCCGGCTGGCCATTCTTCGCGCGCGCGTGGGCGTCGATCGTCAACCGCAGCCCCAACATGTTCACGCTGATCGCGCTCGGCGTAGGCGCCGCCTATCTCTATAGTGCCGCCGCGACCATCGTGCCCGGGTGGTTTCCCGAGGGCTTTCGGATGCACGGTGTCGTCGAGACCTATTTCGATACCGCGGTGGTGATCACGGCCCTGGTGCTGCTCGGGCAGATCCTCGAGTTGCGCGCGCGCAGCCAGACGAGTTCCGCGATCAGGCAGCTTCTCGGCCTGGCGCCGAAGACCGCGCGCCGGATTCGTGACGGCGTCGAGGAAGACATTCCCTTGCCGCACGTCGCCGTCGGCGACCTGCTGCGCGTGCGTCCTGGCGAAAAGGTGCCGGTGGACGGCGTGGTGACGGACGGTCGAAGTTCGGTGGACGAGTCGATGGTGACGGGGGAGCCGCTGCCCGTCGAAAAGGAAACGGGTGGGGCGGTGACAGGCGGCACCATCAACGGAACCGGTGCGCTCGTGATCCGGGCGGAGCGGGTGGGCGACGATACGCTGCTCGCCCAGATCGTCCGGATGGTGTCGGAGGCGCAGCGCAGCCGCGCGCCGATCCAGCGTCTGGCGGACCGCATTGCCGCGTGGTTCGTCCCGGCGGTCGTCGCGGCAGCCGTGCTGAGCTTCATCGGCTGGACCGTGTGGGGGCCCGAGCCGCGCCTGGCATTGGCGCTTGTCAACGCCGTCGCAGTGCTGATCATCGCATGCCCGTGCGCGCTTGGCCTGGCCACGCCGATGTCGATCATGGTGGGCACCGGGAAGGGCGCCACGGCGGGGGTGCTCATCAAGAATGCGGAAGCCCTCGAGCGGCTGGAGAAAGTCGACGTTCTGGTGATGGACAAGACCGGGACGCTGACGGAGGGGAAGCCGCGGCTCGTCACGGTCGTGGCGCTCGGCGCACCCGGGCCGGCTGCCTTCGCCTCCGCTCAGGCCAGGGAAGCCGGCCCCCACGATGCGGAGCGGGAGCTGCTGTCGCTTGCCGCAGGCCTCGAGCAGGCCAGTGAACATCCCCTTGCCGCGGCCATCGTGGCTGGCGCGCGCGATCGTCAGGCGCCCATCGAAACGGCGTCTGACTTCCGATCGGAAACAGGCAAGGGCGTGCTCGGGCGGGTCGCCGGACGCGACGTCGCCCTTGGCAACGCCGCGCTGATGCGCGACCTGGATGTGGACCTGACATCCGCCGAGGCGCAGGCCGAGGTCATGCGCCGCGAAGGGCAGACAGTCATGTTCGTGGCCGTCGACCGCCGGCTTGCGGGCATGCTCGGCGTCGCCGATCCGGTCAAGGCGTCGACCGCTGAGGCGGTAAAGGAACTGCACGCCGAAGGCCTGCGCCTCATCATGCTCACGGGCGACAGCCGCGCCACGGCCGAAGCCGTCGCGAAGACGCTCGGCCTGGACGACGTGATCGCCGACGTCCTGCCCGCCCAGAAGCGCGACGTCATCCGCGATCTGCAGGCCAGGGGACACGCGGTCGCGATGGCTGGCGACGGCATCAACGACGCGCCGGCGCTGGCCGAGGCCGCCGTCGGAATCGCGATGGGTACCGGCACCGACGTCGCCATCGAGAGCGCCGGCATCACGCTGGTCAAGGGCGATCTTCGCGGCATCGTACGCGCCCGCCGCCTGAGCCGGGCGACGATGAAGAATATTCGCCAGAATCTCCTCCTGGCATTCATCTACAACCTCGTCGGCGTCCCCGTTGCCGCAGGGATCCTCTATCCGTTCACCGGCACGCTCATCAGCCCAATCTGGGCCAGCGCAGCGATGACGCTGAGCTCGGTCTCGGTGATCGGCAACGCGCTCAGGTTGCGCCGGACTCGCCTGTGAGTTTCGCTATACTCAACGAGATGTTTCGCCGCTTCCTGGTATTCACATGCACGGCCGTGATTCTCGGGGCGCCCGTCGCCACCGTCGTGTGCCAGGTTGCGTGCGGTGACGCGACGCAGCGGCATTCGTGTCACGACGAGGCGGAGACATCGGGCACCGCGATGAGCGCTGCCGCCCATGCGTGCGGCCACACCGATGCGCTGCCACCGGGGCGCGATCAGGCTCGAGAGGACCGCGCACCCGTCCCAGCGATCGTTACGGTTGCGGCGCCTCTCGCCACGCTTGTCGAATCGTCACGTCCCGCGCCGCCGCACCGCCAATACAGCCCGCTGCTCTTCGTCTCTCTCGCGACACCGCTCCGCCTGTAATTCCAGACCCATCTCGACGCTTCACGTCTTCTTACGGGAGAGAGAGGGTCTATGTACGTCGATCGTGTACGACCGCGCCCGACAGTGGCGGCCATCGCTATGTTGCTCATCGTGGCAGCGGCGCGACCAGCGCACGCGCAACCGCCGGCGCCGGCGGAACAACATGAGCATGGCCAGACATCCGCGCCTGCAGGCGGCGAGCAGGCGGTTCCTGACATGGCCGGCATGGCGCGGGAAGGATCAGGCACCTCGTGGCTGCCGGATGGGACCCCGATGTACGCCGTCCACGCCCAGAAGGGAGCCTGGCTGTTGATGGCGCATGAGAACGCATTCGTTCAGCACTTGTATGAATCGGGCGATCGCGGGTCGAACCAGACCGGCAGCATCAACTGGTTCATGGGCATGGCCATCCGGAACATCGGGAAGGGGCGTCTTGGCCTCCGCGGTATGTTCAGCCTGGAGCCGTGGACGATTGGCGGCTGCGGCTACCCGGATCTCCTCGCGAGCGGTGAAACCTGCGACGGCGAGGGGATTCACGATCGCCAGCATCCGCATGATCTCTTCATGGAAGTGGCGGCGACCTACGATGCACCGCTGAACGGTGCCGTCCGCTGGCAGGTCTACGGCGGACCTGCAGGTGAACCGGCGCTTGGCCCGGTCGCGTTTCCGCACCGCGTGTCCTCGATGCCGAATCCCATTGCGCCTATCTCCCATCACTGGCTCGACGCAACGCACATCACGTTTGGTGTCGTGACCGGCGCCCTCTACGGCAACCGCTGGAAGACCGAAGTGTCGGCCTTCAATGGGCGGGAACCGGATGAGCAGCGCGCGGATTTCGATCTCGGGCCACTCGACTCGCTGTCGGGCCGCGTGTCATTCCTGCCGACGCCCAATGTGGCGCTGCAGGTGTCATCGGGTCGGCTGACTGAAGCGGAACCGTCCGAGACCGGCGGACCTGGGATCGACGTGACCCGCGTCACCGCGTCGGCGACGTACCATCGGGCCGTTGCCGAGGGCGGCATCTGGGCCAGTACCGTGGCGTGGGGCAGGAATGCCGAGGGAGATCACTCGTCGCAGGCCCTCTTGCTGGAGTCGACCGTGATCCTCGACGATCGTGACGCCTGGTTCGGACGTCTTGAAGTCGCAGGCAAAACAGCGCACGATCTCGGCGTGTCCGGGGATGGCATGTTCACCATCGGGAAGCTGCAGGGCGGGTATACGCGGTACCTCGATGCATGGAACGGCCTGAGGCCCGGAATCGGGTTCAGCGTGTCGTCCGGACTGGTGCCCGGTTCGTTGCAGCCGGCATACGGAAGCCGGGCCAACCTTGGGATTGGCCTGTTTCTGACGCTGCGGCCCGCGGCGATGGCCCATGCCACGGCCGCGCCGGGCGCCGGCGTGGACCCCCACGCGGGACACGTGATGCCCCCGACTCCATGAGCGCTGCATGAAGCCCGCTCTCAAGGTGATTGCGCTGGCGACCGGCCTGGTCCTGGTGGCCAGCCTGGTGGTGCTCGCCTATTTCATCGGCGCAGGCGTGAGCGCGAGGCCCGCGCCTGGACGAGTCGAGACATTCGCCGCCAGGACCCTCCGCGACATGGCCATTGCCTGGCACACGCAGAACCGGCAGAATCCGGTTCCATTGAGCGATGAAGTTCTCGCGCTGGGGCGGGAGCACTTTGCCGATCACTGCGCGTCGTGCCACGGCAATGACGGGAGCGGGGGCGTGGAGCTGGGACGCGCGTTCTACCCGCGCGCGCCGGACATGCGCCTTCCGGCGACCCAGCAGTTGTCGGACGAGGCGCTCTTCTACATCATCGAGAACGGCGTGCGCCTGACCGGAATGCCCGCCTGGGGTACGGGCACGCCGGAAGGCGAGGAGCAGTCCTGGTATCTCGTGCACTTCATCCGCCAGTTGCCACAACTGACCGTGGCGGAGCTCGAGCAGATGCAGGAACGCAATCCGAGATCGCCGCAAGAGATCAGGCAGGAAATCGAGGCCGAACGGTTTCTGCGCGGTGAGGATTCCGCGCCGCCGCAGCCGGATGACGGGAACGGCCATCGGCACGAGTAGAGGTTCTGGCGTATTCTTGACCCAGGAGATCTCATGAACAGGATATCAATTGCGGCCGTCGCCCTCGTCGTCGCGTGTGCGGTTCCCGCGGTCAGCTTTGCGCACGGAGGTCACGCCCACAAGGTCATGGGCACCGTGTCGAGTGTTGACGGCCAGAACCTCATGGTGAAGACGACGGACGGCAAGACGGTGACAGTCGTAATGGACGCCAAGACGAAGGTCACCCGCGGCAAGGTCAAGGTTGACGCGACCTCGGTGAAGGTGGGCGAGCGCATTGTCGCTGAAGGCGCTGAAGACAAGACGAACATCATGGCGACGAGCGTGCAGCTTCCCGCACCCGCCGCTGTCACTGCCAAGAAGTAAACGATCTCAGGCCGCCAGCGCCCTTGCAGCCGCGAGACCGGCAAAGAGGGCGCCGATCGAACCGATCACCGACACCACCGCATACAGCAACGCGTGGCCGGTGTCGTGCCGTTCCCACATCAGCCCCGTCTCCAGCGCAAACGCGGAAAACGTCGTGAAGCCGCCCAGCACTCCGGTGGTGAGGAGCAGGGGCAGTGGTTCGGACGTGTCTTCGCCTCGATAGGCGAACCACCCGGCCAGCAGGCCCATCACGAAGCAGCCCGCGATATTGACGAAGAGCGTCCCCGCCGGGTAGTTCGGTCCCACCAGCAGCAGCGCCGCGCGATTCACGCCGTGGCGCGCCGCCGCGCCGAGGCCGCCGCCAAGACACACCAAGAGATACGACTTCAGCGTGTGCTCCCGCGAAATGATACCGCGGGAGGACGGCGTGAAAGGGCTGAGTGCTCGTGCACGCCTGCGGCACGCACGAGGACCTTCCCCAGCGCCTCCGCGACGATCGGATCGAACTGGCGAGGCGAGGGCGCCTTGCCTCAGCCAAATCGCGCACGCGTGGCTCATCAATGCGATACTGGTGGGATGTCTCCGCTAACGAAGAGCAAGCAGATCGCGAACCCTCTCCGGCGTAATGTCGCGATCGTCGCGCACGTCGACCACGGCAAGACCACGCTCGTCGACGCGCTGCTGCAGCAGAGCGGCGTGTTCCGCGCCAACCAGCAGATGACCGAGCGCGTGATGGACAACACCGACCTCGAGCGCGAGCGCGGCATCACGATTCTGGCGAAGAACACCGCCGTGCATTACGGCGACTTCCTCATCAACATCGTCGACACCCCGGGCCACGCCGACTTCGGCGGCGAGGTCGAGCGCACGCTGTCGATGATCGACGGCATCATGCTGCTCGTGGACGCGTCGGAAGGCCCGCTGCCGCAGACGCGCTTCGTGCTGCGCAAGGCGCTCGAGCGCGGCCTGCCGCCAATTGTCGTGATCAACAAGATCGACCGGCAGGATGCCCGTGTGCAGGAAGTGCTCAACGAGGTCTACGACCTGTTCATCGATCTCGACGCCACCGAGGACCAGATCGACTTTCCGGTGCTCTACACCAATGCGCGCGTCGGCACGGCGACAACCGATCTCGCGCAGCCCGGCGAGACGCTGCGGCCGCTCTTCCAGGCGATCATCGACCACATGCCGCCGCCGCGCGGCAATCCCGACGCCCCGCTGCAGATGCTCGTGGCCAACCTCGACTCGAGCGATTACCTCGGCCGCATCGCGATCGGCCGCATCTTCAACGGCACCGTGAAGCTGAACGATCCGGTTGCCGTGCTGAAGCACGACGGCGAGGCGAAAGACACGAAGGTGACGAAGTTGTTTGCCTTCGACGGCCTGAAGCGCGTGGAAATCGAACGGGCCGCCGCCGGCGACATCGTCTGTCTCGCGGGCATCGAAGACATCACCATCGGAGACACGATTTCAGATCCCGAGCATCGCAACGCGATCCCGTTCATTGCGGTGGACGAGCCGACCGTGTCGATGATTTTCGGAGTCAACACGTCCCCCGTTGCCGGCAGGGACGGCCAGTACGTCACGTCGAGAAATCTCAGGGATCGCCTTCAGAAGGAGCTGCTGGGCAACGTATCGGTGCGCGTCGAGGACACCGAGACGCCCGAGCAGATGAAAGTGATCGGTCGCGGCGAGCTTCAGCTCTCGATCCTGATCGAGATGATGCGCCGCGAAGGCTTTGAGATGCAGGTGTCACGGCCCGACATCGTCACGAAGGAGATCAACGGCGTCAAGATGGAGCCGATCGAAGAGCTCGTGATCGACGTGCCGGAAGAGTTCCAGGGGGTGGTGATCGCGCAGGCCGGCCAGCGGCGTGGCATCCTCACGAAGATGGTCAATCACGGGAGCGGGCGCGTCAGGCTCGAGTTCCGGATTCCCGCGCGCGGCCTCATCGGGTTCCGGTCGCAGTTTCTGACCGACACCAAGGGCACCGGCATCATGAACCACCTGTTCGGCGGCTGGGAGCCGTGGCACGGCGGCATCGGGTCACGAGTGAACGGGGTGCTGGTGGCAGACCGCTCGGGCGTGGCGACGTCGTTTGCCATCTGGAACCTGCAGGAGCGCGGCGAGATTTTCATCGAGCCGCAAACGCAGGTGTACGAAGGCATGATCGTCGGGGAGAACGCCCGTCAGCGCGACATGGACGTGAACGTCTGCAAGGAAAAGAAGCAGACGAACATGCGCGCCTCGAGCGCCGACGAGGCGATTCGAATCATCCCGCCGCGCCTGCTCAGCCTCGAGCAGGCGATCGAGTTCATCAATGACGATGAGCTCGTGGAAGTGACGCCGAAGAGTATCCGCTTGCGGAAGCGGATACTCGCGGCGAATACACGGCCGAAGCCGGTAGACGACTAAACGGTGCGATGGTGCGATGGTCGTACCGTCGAACCTCATCGTGACGGTGTGATATCGGTGCCGTGGCCGCCGGAGCCCATGTCGATGCCGGCGGCGCCAGGGTTGGCGTCGAGCTCGCCGAGGCCGGTCTTGACCTCCACATCCTCGCCGAGCGCGCGCTTCCGGCGGCGCCGGACCGACTCCTCGTCAAGGCTCGCGCGGATCGTGCCGTCGGGAGTGACGGGCTCGTTCGCAATGCCGAGCGGGTCGCCGAGGGTCATGCGGTCGTCGTCAGTGCCAATGTCGCGGTCCCGGTTATCGATGAGTGTTGAATCCTCCGGTCCAACCTGTCGCAAGCGGAGTGCCAGTAGACCGACACCCCTGCCAGAACCCTGACAGGACTGCAACCGCCGTGTCCTGCTATGGCGCAAAACGACAATGAGCCTCTGCTGCAATCGTGTGCAATAGCGTGGTGTGTCGTGCATGAGCTCGTGTGCCAGGTTTGGGCACGGCACTTGCCCTAACGCCTGGCACCTGCTTGTCCCGAGCGAAGTCGAGGGGCGATTCCGCAGGCCTGACCAGGGAGGCCCACGTGTTCCTCGGTGCGCTGCAGTTCATTTCCAACGACCTCGCGATTGACCTGGGCACCGCCAACACGTGCGTGTTCGCCCGCGGCCGGGGCATCGTGCTCAGCGAGCCGTCAATCGTGGCGTTCAACAACATCAACGACACCATCGAGGCGGTCGGCAACGAGGCCAAGGAGATGCTTGGCCGCACCCCCGGGTCAATCACGGCGGTGAAGCCGATGCGGGACGGCGTCATCGCGGACTTCGAGGCCGCCGAGAAGATGCTCGGCTACTTCATCAAGAAGGCGCACAAGAACAGCCGGTTCGCGCGGCCCCGGGTCGTGATCGGGGTGCCGTCCCAGATTACGCAGGTCGAGCGCCGCGCGGTCAAGGACAGCGCATACCGGGCCAAGGCGAGCGACGTGCACCTCATCGAAGAGGGCATGGCGGCGGCCATCGGCGCGGGGATGCCCATTACCGAGGCCTGCGGAAACATGATCGTGGACATCGGCGGCGGCACCACGGACATCGCCGTCATCTCGCTCGCGGGCGTCGTCTACAGCAAGTCGGTGCGCGTTGCCGGCAACGCCATGGACGAGGCGATCATCAATTACGTGAAGCGCGAGCACGACCTGCTCATCGGCGAGCGGACGGCCGAGCGCGTGAAGATGGAGCTCGGGTCGGCGGCGCACCTGCCCACGCGCAGGGAAATGGAAGTGAAGGGCCGCCACATGGTCGAGGGCAAGCCCGTCACGATCCTGCTCAACGACGGGCAGATTCGAGAGGCGCTCGAAGATACGATCCGCCAGATCGTCCAGGCGGTACGCGACGCGCTCGAGCAGACGCCACCCGAGCTCTCGGCCGACATCTGCGACCGCGGGATCGTGCTGAGCGGCGGCGGCGCCTTGCTGCAGAACATGGACGAGCGGCTCCGCCGCGAGACCGGCCTGCCCGTGTCGATCGCCGAAGACCCACTGTCATCAGTGGTCCTCGGCGCCGGCACGATGCTGTCGGATTTCGATCTGCTGAAGAAAATCTCGCTCGATTAGTTGGCGGTTGTCGGTTGTCGGTTGTCAGTTGTCGGTTGTCGGTTGTCAGAAAGCGTCGAGCCAACTCGAGGCGTTCCGACAACTGACAACTGACAACTAGTTCAGACCCACTCCGGCGGCGGCTGAATCGTCGGTTCCGGCGTCTTGCCGGGGTCAGGGCGGCCGCTGCCTTCCAGCCTGCTGATCGCGCGCACGGACATATCGTGGTCGCAGACGATCTGACACGACAGGCGAACCCCCGTCAGGCCCCGCTCTTCCATTTTCGTCTTTTCCGCCTTGGTCATCCGCGCCGGCTCACCGGCGATGAACTCCACCCGACAAGTGGTGCAGCGGGCGTTTCCGCCGCAGGCGTGCAGGATGTCCACGTGCGCATCCTGCTCGATCGCCAGCACCAGGCGCTTTCCCTCTTCCACATCGACGGTGTCAAACCCTTCAACAGTCAGCTTCGGCATGGCCGCTATGTTAACGTATCGAGCTGATCATGTCGGACACCCCTACCGTCGCTCGTCCTTCCCAGTTGTGGAAACAGCTCTCCCCCGAGCGCAGGCTCCAGGCGGCAGAAGCCTTCTGGCGGGATGAGAACGGCGGCATCGAGCAGGCCGAAGCGCTGGGCACGATCGCGCAGCGCATCAAATTCCGCATCAAGAGCGTCCTGAGCATGCCGGTGGAGAAAAAGGCCAGGCAACTCGTTGCCTTGCCGGCCGTGTCGGAGATGGTGGCGGCCAGGCTCCTGGTCGCGTATCACCTGGTGCACCAGCGGCCGATGATGGGCGCGTTCCTCGACGCGCTGGGCATCGCGCACGAGGAGGGGCTGATTTCCGAAGAGGACGTCCAGCCGCCTGACCCCGAGAAGCTGAAGGCCGCCGCGAAGACGCTGGCGGCGTCGTTCCCGGCCGAGGACGTGACCGTGTACCTGTCAACGCTGACGTGGCAAGACCCCGACACCTGGGGCGGCCTGGCAGACAGTCTATGAACATGGAGTGGATGAGCAGCGCCGAGGGCTGGATCGCCCTCCTCACGCTGACGGCACTCGAAATCGTCCTCGGCATCGACAACATCGTCTTCATCTCGATCCTGGCCGGGAAGCTGCCGGCGGCCGACCGCGACCGGGCGCGCAAGACCGGCCTCTTCCTCGCGATGTTCATCCGCATCGCGCTGCTGTTCTCGATCACGTGGGTCATGCGGCTGACGGCGCCGATCTTCAGCATGTTCTCGCAGGCGATCTCCGGCCGCGATCTGATCCTGATTGGCGGCGGCCTCTTCCTGATCGCCAAGAGCACCCACGAGATTCACGACAAGCTCGAAGGTGAAGAGGGCCATGGATCGGCCAAGGCGGCGGCGACGTTCGGCGGCGTGATCGTGCAGATCCTGCTGCTCGACATCGTCTTCTCGCTCGATTCGGTGATTACCGCCGTCGGCATGGCGGAGGATATCGCGGTGATGGTGCTGGCGGTGGTGATTGCCGTCGCCGTGATGCTCTTCTCGGCGAGCGCGATCAGCGATTTCGTCGAGCGGCATCCGACGGTGAAGATGCTGGCGCTCAGCTTCCTGCTGCTGATCGGCGTCTCGCTGATTGGCGAAGGGCTCGACCAGCACATTCCCAAGGGCTACATCTATTTCGCGATGGCGTTCTCGGTGTTCGTGGAGATGATCAACCTGCGGGTGCGCTCGAAGTCGGCGCCGGTGCACCTGCACCAGCCGTACACAGAAGGCTGATCACGTCGAAGATCGGCTCGTAGATTTCTTCGCTCGGCCGGCCGCGCACCTTGAAGGAATGATCCGCGCCCGGCACGACGTGCAGCGTGACCGCCGCGCGCATGGTCGCGATCACGGGCTCGAGCTCGGCTGGGGTGCCGAACACGTCGTGCTCGCCTTGAACGATCAGCACCGGTGAGGTGATCGCCGGCAGGTGGGCCGTTCGCGGCTGATCGGGCCTGCCCGGCGGATGCAGCGGGTAGCCGAGTGCGATCACGCCGCTCAGATTCTCAATCGCTCCCTGGGCCGCCAGATGCGTCGCCATGCGTCCACCCATCGACTTGCCGCCGATGAACAGCCGGCGCCCGGCTCTCTCACCCTGCCGCGCCGCTTCGATGACCTCCCGGAAACGCGCCTCGAGCACAGGCGCCTTGTCCGGCACCCGTCGCTTCTGATCCATGTACGGAAAGTTGAAGGTGACGACGTCGATGCCGCGCGCGGCGAGCCCTCGCCCGAACGCGATCATGAAGGGATGCCGTTCGCCGGCCCCCGCGCCATGCGCGAGCACGAACAGGGCGTTCAGCGAGCGCCCGGCTGCGGCCGGATAGTCCAGCACTAGCCGGCGCGCAGCGCGTCGAGATAGCGGCTGATGCGCCGCGCGTTGGTGCCAACGTCGCCGCGGCCGATGCGCGATACCGACCGCACGTCGATGCGCGTACCGGCGCCCCAGGCCGTCAACCGCACCACGATGTCGTCCTTGAAGCCGAACCACCGGGTCGTGTCGGTGGCCTCGATCCGCCCCGTCGACTTGTCCGCGGTGACGATCTCCCAACCCTCGGCCTGCGCCAGGGTGAGCGCGCGATCGAACGCCTGTTCGCGCGGAATCGCCATCGTGATCGGCTCGAGGTCGGGATACCCCTCGCGTTGCTGACGGGCCAGCTCGGGCGGCCGCTCGAGCGAGTTGGGGGCGTCCGCGCGCAGGGGGACGACGGCTTCAAACGCCGGCGGGTTCTCCAGATCGGTCGAGATGTCGTGGATCGGTGGCAGGCCGCGCGCCGAGCGCTGCCACTGATACGGAATGGCGAACGCCATCAGGCCAATGGCGAATGCCAGGCCGGAGAGAAGCAGGCCAGGGTGAAGCAGCGTCTTCCGGCCGCTCCGGAAGTAGTCGGCGATCCCGGCAACAAGGGCGACGCCCATCCCCGCGACGCCCAGATACGCCGCCCAGCGCAGCAACTGAAACGCCGATTGCAGCTCGACGAGGCCCGTTCGATAAATCGGGCCGGAGGCCGCCAGCAGCAGGGCGCCGAGAACAGAGACGACGCACGCGCCAAGGATTACGACAGTCACGGGGCGATTGTAGCGCCGTACACTAGGGTGCGATGCACCTGGAAGAGCTGGGGTGGAACGAGACGTTCGCGCGGGAGTTCGCGGCGCTGGCGTCGAAGGCGGACGTTCAGCCCGCGCGCGTCGCCATCGAGTTCAACCATATCTATCGCGTGTATGTCGAAGAGGGTGAATTCGACGCCACCCTGTCGGGGCGCCTGAAGCATAACGCCGAGCGCCGCAGCGAGCTGCCGGCGGTTGGAGACTGGGTGGCCGTCCGCAAGCGGCCTGATGAACACCAGGGTGCGATCGTGGCCGTGCTCCCGCGCCGCAGCCGCTTCTCGCGCAAGACCGCCGGCCACGTCACCAACGAACAGGTCGTCGCCGCCAACATCGACGTCGTCTTCAGCGTCATGGCGCTCGATGCCGACTTCAGCCTCCGCAGGCTGGAGCGCTACCTGCTGATGGCGCGTGAGAGCGGGGCCGAACCCGTCGTGCTCCTCACGAAATCGGACGTCTGTCGCGACGTTCCCGCGCGCGCGGCGGAGGTCGAAGCCATGGCCAGCGGCGTGCCGGTGCACGTGCTCAGCCCCAAGTTCAATCAGGGCATCGACGTCGTGGCCTCCTATCTGGCGCCAGGCCGGACCGGCGCGCTTCTCGGATCCTCTGGCGTCGGCAAGACGACGATCATCAACCGGCTGGCGGGCGACGAGGCGCGCAGGACGCGCGAAGTGCGCGGCGCCGACTCGAAGGGACGTCATACGACGACGCACCGCGAGCTCGTCGTGTTGCCGAGCGGCGGATTGATCATCGATACACCGGGGATGCGCGAGCTGCAGTTGTGGGACGCGGGAGATGCGGTGCAGGAGACGTTCGACGACATCGATGCGCTGGCCGCGCATTGTCATTTCACCGACTGCCGCCATCGCGACGAGCCGCGATGCGCCGTGAAGGCCGCTGTCGCCGAGGGAACGCTACTGGCTGACCGGCTCGCCAGCTACCGGCGGCTCGAGGACGAATTGGACCTGCTCAGGCGGAACCGGCGTGAACGGGACTGGGACCCTCGTGGCCGGTGAGCGCGGTTTCGGTGGCGGGGGCGCATCGACCAGCCGATACAGCGGGGCAAAGAGCAGGACGGCGGCCACGGCCAGCGCGGCGGCCGCGCCCACGAGCCCCCATCTCCTGGCGCGCGCGACGCGCGCCTTGTTCGCCACGGTCGGCGAGATGACGCCCAGCCTGACGGCGCCCTCTTCGATGATCGCGGAGGTGACGACGTTGACGCGCATCTCCGCGCCGACCATCAACGCCCGGTCGCACAGCAGGTTGATCACGCGTGGCACGCCCCCGGAGATGGCGTGCACCGTCGTGACGGCGTCGGAGTCGAACCGCACCGCGTCGGCGCCCTTGGCGACCCACAGCCGGTGCGCGATATAGGCCTCGACCTCCACGCGGCTGAGCGGCTTCAGCACCGCGCGCAGTGAGATCCGCTGATCGAGCTGCCGCATGTCGGCGGCGGCGAGGCCGTCGAGCAGGTTCAACTGTCCGACCAGCACGATCTGCAGCAGCTTGGCATCGTTGGTCTCCAGGTTGGAGATGATGCGGATCTGCTCGAGCACCTCCGGCGTCAGGTGCTGCGCCTCGTCGATGATCAGCACGCCGCTGCCGCGAATCGCCATCAGCGAGGTCAGGAACTCCTGGAGCGTCGAGATCAGCTCGTGCTTGCTGGCGCGCGACAGGCGGCCGCTGCGCACGGCTTCGCGCGAGACGACGCCGAAGTCGAGCAGGATCTCGCGGAGCAGTTCCTCGACGGAGAGAAACGGATTGAGGATCAGCGAGGTGAACGTATTGACGTCGAGCTGCTGCAGCAGCGTCCGGCAGACCGTGGTCTTGCCGGTGCCGATGTCGCCCGTCAGGACGATGAAGCCTTCCTTGCGGCGGATGGACTGGAGCAGGCGGGTGATCGCCTCGTCGTGCGATTCGCTGCGGTAGAGGAAGCGGGGGTCGGGCGCGAGGGTGAACGGCGGCTGACCGAAGCGATAGAACTCCTCATACATCGCCGCCTGAATTGGCATCAACGGTGCGGGAGCTCTCAACTTGCGCAAAGAATATCAGATAATGCGCCGATGATCGTCTTCCTGATGCTGTTCGGGCTCGTCCAGGCCCAGACGTTCTTCACCTCCGCGATCCCGCCCGCCGACCTACTGAACAAGCAGGCCGTGCTCGAGACATCGGGCGGCACGATCGTCCTCGACCTGCTGGCGGAGGCGGCGCCCACGCACGTGGCGCACTTCATCACCCGCGCCCGGGAGGGTGCCTACGACGGCACGGCCTTCCACCGTGTCATCGCCATGGGGATCATCCAGGGCGGGGATCCGATCTCGAAGGACCCGGCGCAGAAGGAGAAGTACGGGACCGGTGGCTTGAACGTCCTCCGCTTCGAGCCGAGCGATCAGAAGATGACGCGCGGGGCGGTGGCGGCCGTGCTCGTGCCGGGCCGGCGGGACAGTGGCGGCAGCCAGTTCTTCATCTGCATCACCGATCAGAACGCGCTGACCGGCCAGTACACGGTGTTCGCGCGCGTCGTCGAGGGGATCAACATCGCGCAGAAGATGTCCCTGGTGCCCGCCGACATGACCGTGCCGAACGAGCGGATCGAGGTCAGAAAGGTGACGATCCGCGACACGCCGGCGCCCGAGCCGGAGCCGTTCACCACCGAGACGGTTGACGACCTGTCGACGTATCGCGCGGTGATCGAGACATCGCTAGGCAACATGACGGCGGAGCTCTATCCGGATCGTGCGCCCCAGACCGTTCGAAATTTCCTGCGGCTGGCGCGGTCGGGCGTCTTTGACGGGACAGCATTCCACCGGGTGGTGAAAGGCTTCGTCGCGCAGGGTGGCTTCATCCCGTCGCGACGGGAATTGCTCGACGAGAAGCAGGAGTCGTACGTGCGGCGGCTGCCGCCCGAGTTCAATGCGACGCTGCACGACCGGGGCACCCTTTCGATGGCGCGCGGCGACGATCCCGGCAGCGCGACGACCTCGTTTTTCATCGTCCTTGCGCGTACGCCTGCCCTCGACAAGACCTACGCCGCGTTCGGCAGGGTGACCGAAGGTCTCGACGTGCTGGAGAAGATCGAAGCGGCGGCGGTGAACGGAGAAGCGCCGGTGACGCGCATCGAGGTGATGCGCGTCAGGGTGATCACGCCGTAACGTCGAACGGCAGCGTCGGCTGCGGATCGATCGCGATCGGCGAGAGCTCCGTGCACAGGTTGTGCACGCTCACGCCGAGCAGGCGCACCGCGCGTGCGCCCGCTTCGGTCTTGTCGAGCAGCATCACCGCCCGTTGCACGATGCTGTCTTCCTCACGCGTCGGTTCTTCGCTGTGACTCCGCGTGATCGTCGTGAAGTCGTGGTATCGCACCTTGATGGTGACGGTGCGGGCGTAGAGCTCGCGCTTGACCAGCCAGGCCGCGGCGTCACACGCCATCGCCTCTATCTCGCGGCGGATCTCGTCGCGGTCGGTGAGGTCGCGGGCGAACGTATTCTCGCTGCCGGATGATTTCGGCTCATATTCAGAGACGACCGGCCGCTCGTCGATGCCGTTGGCCAGTTGCTGGAGCCACTCGGCGAGCGACCCCACCGTGTCGCGAAGCGCGTCGGGATCGGCCGTCCTGATGTCGACGAGCTTCTCGATGCCGCACGCGCGAAGCTTGCGCGCCGTCACCGGTCCCACGCCCCACAGGGCGTCCACCGGCAGGCCCTGCAGAAAGATTTCCATCCGCTCGGGCGCAATCACCGTCAGGCCGTCCGGCTTCTGCCATCCCGAGGCGATCTTCGCGAGGAACTTGTTGGGCGCGACGCCGGCGGATGCCGTCAGGCCCGTGGTCTCGCGAATGGCATCCTTCAACCGCCGCGCGACCGTCATGCCAAGCCGTTCTCCCCAGGCATTCTCGGTGACGTCGAGATAGGCCTCGTCGAGCGAGAGCGGCTCGACGAGCGGCGTGACGCTGCGGAAGAGCTCGAACACCTGCTGCGAGACGGCTTTGTACTTCGCGAAGTCGGGGCGAACGATCACCAGCGAAGGGCAGAGCCGCACGGCCTTGGCCATCGACAGCGCCGATCTGACGCCAAACCTCCGCGCCTCGTAGCTTGCCGCCGCCACGACCCCGCGCTTGTCGGGGTCGCCGCCCACGACGACGGGCTTGCCCTGCAGGGATGGGTTGTCGCGCTGCTCGACCGACGCGTAGAACGCATCCATATCCACATGAACGATGCGGCGCACGACTGAATGCTCGTTCAGCACGTCTTAATTCCCAGTCGCTCCAAAGCCGCCGCGCGTCACCTCGCGAATCTCTTCGACCTCGTTCCACATGACGCGGGGGGCCGGCAGGACGATGCCCTGGGCGAGACGGTCGCCGCGGCGCACGACGACATCGGCTTTTGTAAAGTTCAACACCTGTATCATCACCTCGTCATTTGGCCCTGAATAGTCCGGGTCGATGACGCCGACGCCGTTGGCGACCACGAGTCCTCGCTTGAGCGGGGTGCTGCTTCGGGCAAAAATGGCAAGAAAGTGACCGGTTGGCACCTCGATGATGAGGCCGGTCCGGACGAGCGCGATTTGCCCCGGCCCGATGGTGATATCGGAGGCGGCCGCCAGATCGAACCCGGCCGCTTCGTCAGTGCCGTAGGCGGGGAGGGGAATCGTGGGATCGAGTCGTGTGATCTTGAGGCGCATACGGGCAGCATACTGCCTGTTCGTCCTGCTGCTGATGGCGCCGGCGGCGCTGGCGCAGGACCTGTCGGCGCCCCTTCCCCTCAATGCCCCGCTTCCTCTCAGTGCGGTGGTTCTCACCGGGACGCTGCCGAATGGCCTGACCTATTTCATCCGCCGCAACGCGCAGCCCGAGAAGCGCGCGGCGCTGCGGCTGGCCGTAAAGGCCGGCTCGATCGACGAGGCCGACGACCAGCGCGGGCTTGCGCACCTGCTCGAGCACATGGCGTTCAACGGGTCGACCCACTTCAAGCCGGGCGAGCTCGTCACCTATCTCGAAACGATCGGCGCGCGGTTCGGGCCGGATGTCAACGCGTACACGAGCTACGACGAGACGGTCTACATGCTCGAAGTGCCCACCGACCGGCCCGACATCCTCGGACGCGGCTTCGAGGCGCTCAGTGACTTCGCGGGCGGCATCACGCTCGACACCGCGGAGATCGACCGCGAGCGCGGCGTCATCGTCGAGGAGTGGCGGCTGCGCCAGGGCGCCGGGTCGCGCATGGAATCGGCGCAGATGTCGGCGATCTTCGGCGAGTCGCGGTATGTCGATCGGGTTCCCATCGGGCTGCCCGAGCTGATCACGTCGTTCCCCGCGCAGCGCCTGCGCGATTTCTACCGTGACAATTACCACGCGGATCGGATGGCCGTGATTGCCGTCGGCGACCTCGATCCGCCGGCGATCGAAGCGCTGATCCGCGAGCGCTTCAGCGGCCTCCCGTCGGCGCCCCGCGTCGATCGCCCCGCAGCGGCCATTCCGGCCCACAAGGACACGCGGTACGTGTCGTTGTCGGACAAAGAGGCGCAGGCCTCGTCGGTGTCGATCCTCTTCAAGCAGCCGCTCCAGCCGTACAGGACGGTTGGCGACTATCGTCGTTCGCTCGTCCGCTCGCTGATTCATTCGATGCTGAACTCCCGCTTCGCCGAGATCGCGCGGCAGCCCGATGCACCGTTTCTTCGCGCCGGGTCGAACGACGACACGCTCGGACGGACGGTCGAGGCGGTCAGCGTCTCGGCGCGCGTCAACGATGGCGCGATGGAGAAGGGGCTCAACGCCCTGGCACAGGAGCTCGAGCGGGTGCGCCAGTACGGCTTCGGCGAAGGCGAGCTCGACCGCTCGAAGCGGACGGCGATCGCGAGCTACGAGCGCGCCTACAACGAGCGCGACAAGTCGCAGAGCGGCGGCTTCGCCTCCGAGCTGGTCCGGCACTTCCTCCAGGGGGAGCCCGCGCCGGGCATCGAGATGGAGCTCGATCTGGTGCGGACGCTCCTGCCGACAATCACGGCGGCGGAGCTGGGTGCGTTCGCCAGGACGATGATCGCCGGGGACAACCGGGTCGTGCTCGCGATCTCGCCGGAGAAGCCTGGGGTGGCCGTGGCGACGCAGGCGGGCCTGAGCGAGGCGCTGCGCGCCGGGACGGCCGCGGCGGTGACGGCATGGAAGGACGAGTTCTCGGGGCGCGCGCTGATGGCGACGAAGCCGGCGCCCGGCACCGTGAAATCGCGCCGCGAGATTCCGGACATCGGCGTCACGGTGCTCACGCTGTCGAACGGCGTGGAGGTGTGGCTGAAACCGACCGACTTCCGCAACGATCAGATCAATGTCACGTCGTACGCGCGGGGCGGGACGTCGCTCGCGTCGTGCGGCGAGTACCTGGACGCGTCACTCAGCACGTCGCTCGTCGGCATTGCCGGCGTGGGTGGCTACAACCCGGTCGATCTCGGCAAGCTCCTGGCCGGCACGGTGGCGAATGCCTCGGCGTACATGTCGAGCTATACGCACGGAGTCTCCGCCGGCAGCACGCCGAAGGATCTCGAGGTGGCGCTGCAGCTCACCTACCTCCATTTCACCGCGCCAAATCATGACGCCGCCGCGTTCGATCTGCTGAAGCGCCGGCTCGAAGCGGGCATCGCGAACCAGCGGCAGAATCCAGGCGCCGTCTTCGGCGAGCGCCTGCGGCGCGTCAACACCAACGATCACTGCACGTCCCGCGCGACCTCGTCAGAAGATATCCAGCGCCTGAATCCGGATCGGATGATGGCGTATCACACCGCCCGGTTCGGCAACGCCGCCGACTTCACGTTCTTTTTTGTCGGCGCCTTCAACGTCGACGCGATCACGCCGCTTCTGAATACCTACCTGGGTTCGCTGCCGTCGAGGGGCCGGAAGACGTCGCAGGTGGGAGACATGCGCCTCGAGTTCCCGAAGGTGGTCGTGAAGGAGACGGTGAACAAGGGACAGGAACCGCGCAGTCAGACGGTGATGACGTTCTTCGCGGACACCAGGCTCGACGAGATCGAGACCCACCGCCTGCGCGCAGCGGCCACCGTGTTCGAGATGCGCCTGCGGGACCTGCTCCGCGAGGAGCTCGGCGGCACCTACTCCGTTGGCGTCGGCTATTCAGACACCTCGCCCAAGGAAGGTTACGGGACGACGAGCGTGCAGTTCGGGAGCTCGCCCGACAATGCCGACAAGCTGGCGAGGGCGGTGATGACCGAGCTGGACCGGCTGAAGCGGGAAGGGCCGTCGGACGCGGACCTGCAGATCGTCAAGGAAACCGAAAAGCGTGAGCTGGAGACGTCGCTCCGCCAGAACGGCTACTGGCTCAACTCGCTGCAGGCCGCGCACATCCTCGGCCGCGACGCGCGCAGGATCCCGCTGCGCAGCGAGCGCACCGATTCGCTGACGAAGGAAAACGTCCACGCGATGCTGAAGAAGTACTTCCCGGAGAATCGCTACACGGTGATGACGCTGATGCCGGAGACGCAGGCGTCACGCTGACCACTGTACGTAGTGTCCGGCTTCAGCCGGACCGTCGTACGTAGTGTCCGCCTTCAGCCGGACCGTCGTACGTAGTGTCCGCCTTCAGGCGGACCGTGTGAGTCCTGCATGTGGGGCGAGCCTTGCTTGGCGCGCCGAAGCCGCGAAGCGGCGAAGGCGGGTGAGGCTCGCCATCGCGAACGCCGCCGCGGCGATGCCGGCCTGCGACCGCCGGCTACGCATGCCGGAAAATCGCGCTCCGACTCGCTGTCCTTCTGCTGACGCGTTGACTAGACGCTGATTCGACGCTGCGTCCGTCAGGCGCAATCGGACCTTCAGTGGTGATTCGGGCGCCGGCGTGCACACGGACCAAAGTCAACGCGGAAGACTCGCTCCGCGCGATTTTCGGATCGGCATGCTCCGACGGCGGTCGCAGTCCGGCAC
>CANIBQ010000066.1 GCA_947465645.1 Acidobacteriota bacterium
CACGACGGCCGTGAACCTTGCCGCGGCGCTCGCGATGCGCGGGCGCAAGACGCTGCTCATTGACCTCGACCCCCAGGCCAACAGCAGTATCTCGTTCCTCGACCACTCGACGATCACGCTGAGCACCTACGACGCGATCGCGGACCCGGCGATCTCGCTCGAGCAGATCATCCAGCCGGCGACCCTGCCAAACCTGTTCATCGCTCCGGCGCGCATTGGCCTGGCGAAGCTCGAGGCCCGGCTCGTGGGGGAGCTCGATGCCCATTTCAAGCTGAAGGACAAGATTGCGGCGCTGGACGGGGAATACCCGTACATCGTCATCGACTGCCCCCCGGCCCTGGGCCTGCTGACCTTGAATGCACTGGTAGCGGCGACGCACCTGCTCATCCCGATCCAGTCGTCGTACTTCGCTCTCGAGGGGACCGACGACCTGCTGGAAACGATTGAAAAGGTTCGCCAGCGCCCGAACCCGGCGCTCCGGATCCTCGGGGTGGTGATCACGATGCACGACAAGCGGACGGCGCTGGCCCGGGACATCCGGGAGCAAATCCAGAAGGTGTTCGGCGGGAAGGTCTTCCGCACCGTGATTGCCAAGAGCGTACGGCTGGAGGAAAGCCCGGCGTACAAGGAATCGATCTTTACGTTCGCGCCGGAGTCATCTGGCGCCACCGACTATTACAGTCTTTGCGAGGAGGTCATCGAACGTGTCGAAGCGCGGACTGCCTAACACCCTGCGGATGCGACACGACGAGCATTACGTCGAGGCCCTGGCCGCATCGGCCGGCGCGCCGGTCGGCCAGATGATCGCCATCGACCTGCTCGACCCCAATCCGGACCAGCCGCGCCAGGTCATGGGAGACCTGTCCGAGCTGATGGCCTCGGTGGCCGAAAAAGGCGTCATCGAGCCGCTGATCGTCAGGCCCCGCAGCGGCCGCTTTCAGATCATCGCCGGCGAACGCCGGTACCACGCGGCCACACAGGTGGGCCTTCGCGAGCTGCCCGTCGTCATTCGTGACTGTGACGATGCCGAGGTCATGGAGCTGGCGCTGGTCGAGAACCTCCAGCGCAAGGACCTGACCGCGTTCGAAGAGGCGGAAGCGCTGCAGCAGTTATCCCAGAAGTGCCGGTACACCCACGAAGACATGGCCCGGAAGCTGGGCAAGTCACGGACGTCGATCACCGAATCGCTGTCGCTGACCAACATGCCCGAGGAGGTCCGGAACATCTGTCGGCTGGCAGACATCTCCTCGAAGTCAACGCTGCTGCAGATTGTCCGGCAGTCGGACGCCCAGAAGATGTTGGCCCTGGTCGAGAAGATGGTGACCCAGGGCGGAGTGACCCGTCAGGAGGTTCGCAAGGAGACCTCGAAGGAGAAGCCTGGACGCCCCAAGTCGTTTACCTTTTCCTTCCGGCCGCCCACCAGGAGCTTCAACCTCCGGATGAACTTCAAGAAGGGGCGCGTCGACAAGACCGAGATCATCGAAGCGCTCGAGAACATCATCAAAGAGCTGAAGTCCTCGAAGTAAGAGACGGATACCGGACCGGCCAAACATTGCCTATTTCATCAACGTCTCATAATAGACGTTATGTTAACTAATAGGTTCGGGAAGGGCTAACCCCCCCCCTCAATAGCTCAGGCCGTCCAGCTCTTCGAGGCGAAGTCGCTGTCTGGCACCTCGAGCTCGATCGGCCGATGCCGGGGGTGTCGCTCCACCTCGGCCCCTCCCCGGTTCACACCGACGAAGAACGCCACGGGCTCATGCGTGACCACACCAAGGCAGCGAAAGGGAATCCGAAGCTCGAGAACTCGGCCGGCCGCTCCGCGCAGCCCGGCGCAGTCGCCCGGCGCCACCCGGCCCCAGGAATCGGGGCCCAGCACCTCCAGCCGTACAGAGCCGTCCTGGGCACTGACGGCGAGTGCGGTTCCTGCCGGGCGCAGGAACTTGAGGCCGACCTCGAACTCCGCAAGCAGCTCGCGCATCGGGCGCGTGCCGTCCAGGCGGACATAGAGGTGCTCCAGGTCGAATCCGAACTCGATGGCGGCCAGCCCCGGCTCCCGGCTGCCGGACACCTGGTGCATGGTCGTCCCCGCAGCCGGAACCACCTCGAACGATCCGGCGCCCATCCACTCGAAGTAGCTGGTCACTTCCCCGTCGACCTCCGGCGTGATGAAGCCGGTTGGCGGGCTCATCTCGACCTGTGGCGGCTGGGTGGTGATGTTGGTCACGAAGAGCTCTTCCGGGACGGGCTTCTCGAGGGCGCGGTACACGTTCCGGACGTGCCGGCGAAACAGCTCGTCGAATGCCAGGTCGTGCTCGGAGGAATGGTCGTCGCCGTACCACCAGAACCAGTCGCTGCCTTCGGCGATGAGCATCTCTTCGCGGGCTCGGGCGAGCGAGTCGGCTGGCAGCCCCGGCGACGCGGCGTTGAGCGCCCGCCTGGCGTCCACGAGCTGGCTCCAGGCCCGATGGTCGTCCTGATGCCCGATCCAGATGTAGAAGTCGGAGTTGATCCAGGAGCCTGGGAAAATCGACGGGAGCGGCTCGGTGGCGCCTGCGCAGGCCTCGGCCATGGTGACGGTCGTGATCTCGGGGTGTGAGCCGAGCAGCCCGTAGAGGGCGCGCAGGAAAGGACGCCCCTGGTTGTCGTAGCCCTCCCAGGCGTTCTCGCCATCCAGGATGACGAAAATGGTCGCGTCTCCCCCGCCGGTCTTCGCCGAATACCTCCGGCCCGCTTCCACGAGCCGGCCAACCAAATCGCCCGCGGCCCCGTCGGGCGACCACGACGCGTAGCTGAAACCGATCAGGTCAGACAGCGTGTGGTCGCGAAACCCGCAGGCGACCGACTGATGCGCGGGACCCACTCGGTACGGTCGATACAGCAGCTCCGGCTGGTCGACGTGACCTTCAGCGCTACGGGTGAAATGCCGGCCGAGCGTGCGCGAGAGGATTCCTTCGTCGGTGGCCATCCACGAGAATCCGGCGCTCGCCACGAGCGGCAGCATCGCATCCGAGACCGATCCCTCCGACGGCCACAATCCCGCCGGCACACGCCCGAAAAGGTCCTTGTGAAGATCGCCGGCCCGGGTGAGCTGCTCCGCCGCATCTTCAGGGTGCCGGAAGGGTTCCCGGGGCATCCGCGACGTCGGGTGGGTGCGGAGGTAGACGTCGGTATCGCACAGCAGCGGCAGGATCGGGTGATAGAAGGGCGAGGCGGAGATCTCCACCTGCCCGCGCGCCGCGGCGTCCCGGTACTCGGGAATCACCTTCTGCAGCACTTCGAGCTCGATCTCCCGAAGCGTCAGCTTGTCCTCCTCGCTGAAGCCGCGGCCCTTCTCGATCAGCGCGGCGATCCGTCGATCGCCTTCGAAGTAGTACTGATCGACCCACACGAGCTTGTGCCAGACCTGCAGGTCACGGATGTCATCGACGGTAAAGCGGGCCGCCTGGCCCCGTGCGCTCAGCCCCGTTTCGCTGTCGCGTCTCGCGAGCAGCTCGGCATACCGGGGGTACGGTTCGACCATCCGGGCGCGGTGCGCGTGGAAGAAGTTCTCGATGCAGAAGCCGCGCTCCTCCTCCGACAGGCCCGCCGCCGCCTTGAGGCCCAGCTCCAGGTGCCGGTCGCGCGCCTGGTCCCGCGCGAAGGCGTCGAGCTGCACGAGCAGCGACGGCACCAGGTTGAACGTCGCCTTCACCGACGGAAACTCGCGCAGCAGCGCGACCATGCCCCAGTAATCCTTGAGGGCGTGGAGGCGCACCCACGGGAGGAAGTGCTCACCCGTTACCAGGTCCTGGTAGAAGGGCTGATGCATGTGCCACAGGAGGGAGACGCGGGTCATAATTGATGCACCGGATGCGAATAATCGATCGCTACGTGATTCGTGAAGTGCTGCTGCCTTTTTGTATCGGGCTGCTGGTCTTCACCTTCATGTTAATCATCCCGTATCTCATCCAGTACGCGGAAACCTTCATCGCCAAAGGCGTGCCGACCCTGGTCGTCCTGCAGGTCATGGCGACCCTCCTGCCGATGGCTCTCGGCCTGACCATCCCGATGTCGCTGCTCCTCGGCCTGCTCGTCGCCTTCGGGCGGCTGTCGGCGGACCGCGAGTTCGTGGCACTGCAGGCCTGCGGCGTCAGCCTGCTGCGGCTGATGCGTCCGGTGGCGCTGCTGTCGCTCCTGACCTGGGCCGCAACCTCGTACGTGCTGCTCGTGGCAGTTCCCAACGCCAACCAGACGTTCCGCGAGATCACCTACAACATCGTCGCGGCGCGCGCCGAGGGCGAGGTCCGGCCGCGGGTCTTCTTCGAGGACTTTCCCGACCTGGTGATCTACGTTCGCGAGATTCCCGCCACGGGTGGCTGGAACGACGTCTTCATGGCCGACAACCGCCCGGGCAAGGCGCCATCCGTGTTCATGGCGCGCCACGGCCGTGTGCTGCTCAATCGCGAGGAGCGCACCGTGGAAATGGTGCTCGAGGAGGGCGCGCGTCACACCGCGGATTCGGCAGGCAAGTACGAGGTGGTCACGTTCAGGCAGATGTTGATCAGCCTCAATCCGGAAAGCGTGTTTCCGCGCACCGGTCCGGCCAAGGGCGCCCGCGAGATGTCGATCGCCGAGCTGCAGACCCGCGCCGCGGAACTCGAAGCCACGGGCGTGTACCCCCACACCGAGCTGTTCGAGATCCAGAAGAAGTTCTCGATCCCGATTGCGTGTCTGGTGTTCGGCCTGATCGGCCTCGGCCTCGGCGCGTCCAATCGCCGCGACGGCAAGCTGGCGAGCTTCGTGGTCGGGATCGTCGTCATCTTCATCTACTACGTCCTGCTGTGGCTCGGACAATCGCTCGTGCGCGGTCATCTGGTGGCGCCCTGGGTCGCCGCCTGGCTTCCGAACATCGTCCTCGGCGGGCTGGGCGGCCTGCTGTTCCTGTGGCGGGATCGCGCGGCCGACCAGCCGATTCGCATTCCGCTGCCGTCGTTCAGGAAGCGGACGCGCATCGCGGCCGCGCCGCCGGCGGGCCTCCCGGCGCCCACGAGCGGGGCAACCATCCGCATTCCCACGCTGCGCTTTCCCGGCCCAAGCCTCCTCGATCGATACGTGGCCATGAGCTACGCGCGAGTGGCGGGTCTCTCCGCGATTTCGATGGCCGGTATCTTCTACATCGCCACGTTCCTCGATCTGTCCGACAAGGTGTTCAGGGGCGACGCCACGTGGGGCATGCTCGGGTCGTACCTCTGGTACGCCACGCCGCAGTACGTCTATTACATCCTTCCGCTGTCCGTGCTCCTTGGAACGCTGGTCACGATCGGCCTGCTCACGAAGAACAGCGAACTGGTGGTGATGAAGGCCTGCGGCATCAGCCTGTACCGCGTCGCGCTGCCAATGCTCGTCGGGGCGGTGGTCGCAGGCGGAATCCTGTTCGCGCTCGAGGAGAGCGTGCTCGGACCGTCGAACCGGCGCGCCGAGGCGATCCGCTACGTGATCCGGGGCGGGTCGCTGCAGACCTTCGACGTCCTGAATCGGCGCTGGGTCGCCGGCAGCGACGGCCAGATATACCACTACGACTACTTCGACGCGCGCACGCAGCGATTCAGCGGCCTCTCGATCTTCGAGTTCGGCGAGGAGATGCAGACGCTCGCGCGCCGTACGTACGCCGACCTCGCGATCTCCGAAGGCGGCGGCTCCGCCTGGCGCCTGGAGCGCGGGTGGACGCGCGAATTCCTGCCGACCGGGGATACGAGGGCGTTCACGCCGTTCGAGCGCGAGCCGTTCACCATCGAGCCGGCGAGCTATTTCGCGACCGAGAGTCCGGACGAGCGGTTCATGAGCTATTCGCAGTTGCGCGGCTACATCGACCGGCTGCGCACGGGCGGGTTCGACATCAGCGAACAGCAGGTGGCGCTGGAGCGAAAGATCTCGTTTCCCTTCGTCACGCTCGTCATGACGCTGCTCGCCGTCCCCTTTGCGGTCACGACGGGACGGCGTGGCGCGATGTACGGCATCGGGGTGGGGATCGTCCTCGCCATCGTCTACTGGGTGACGATCAGCGTATTTGCCGCGCTCGGCACGGGCGGACTCGTGGCGCCGATGCTCGCTGCCTGGGCGCCAAACCTCCTCTTCGGCGCCGGCGCCGGCTATCTCCTCCTGACCGTCAGGACGTGATGCGGCGCGGACCTTTACGGTCCGCGACCGTACCTCACGTCGTCGATCCACACCTGACCGCTGGCGCCGATCTCCGCATTCACGGTGTCGACGACGAACAGCACCGATTGCACCGCAGACAGATCCGGACGCGGCTGGCTCGTCGCTCCGCGCGGCCTCAGATCATCGACGGCGATCGTGAACGGTCTCGGCGTCGTGTCGAGATAGATCGAACGATGCCACCGCTCCCCCTCCGGCCCGTTCGGCACGCGAAGCTGCACCGACATCCGCATCGGACGATCGGAGCGCGCCATGAACATCAGGCGGTTGGACCCTGCCAGCTCGGAACCCGCCGGCATCACCAGCGCGGCAAACGGGCTTCCTGACTGGGTTCCTCCGAGCGCGTACCGAAAGGAGACCTGCGTCCCCGGCACTGCGGGCACAACATCCACCGCTCCCAGCGAGGACTGACTCTTTTCGATCGTCCAGCCGGTCGCGGGCCCGTTGCTGTACTGCACCGCGACGCTCGCCGGTGCCGTGAGCGGCGCCGATGTCGTGGCGCCTGGCGCCGGCGCCACCGGCGCGGGCGCAGGCCGGCCGACGTAAATCGGATTGGACACGATCCATGGAACCGGTGGCTGCCCTGGCGAACCGGGCAACTGCACTTCCACGCGGTAGACCGCGCGCTCCGGCCCGGCCATGTGCTCGAGGCTGGCGCCGCGTGCCGTCGCGGCCGGTGCTCCATTCTCGAGCAGCACGATGTCCGCGTCCGCCGGCGCCTGCACCTGCACGCGCAGCGTGATCGGCGATGCTGCCGGGAGATCGTCACCGCCGGTCGCCGTTCCCTCGCTGCTCGTCGCAGTAAACGACAGCACCGCTGCGCCGCCCACCGCGTCGATGGTCGAATAGACGTGCCCCGCGCGAATCGCGGCGATCACCGCCGCCGCGTCGGCTGGTGCCTCGCCGGTGAGCACCACGTTCGGAAGCGAAATCGAGAACGCGCGGAAGCTATCCTCGTAGGTGGGGATGTGGATCGATGCGCCGCCGTCGTACGGCTCGCCGACCGTGCGCAGACCGACGCGTGCGTGCGCGTCAGCCGCCGCCACGGCGACGAGCTTGCGATCGAGGGTGGCGGCGTCCCATCGCCGCAGCACCTCCTCGGGTCTGTCGAGCAGCATCGCCACGGATTCGGCCCGTCGCACCGGGTAACTGAACAAGAGGCGCGCCAGCAGCCACTTCGATTCGTCCCGCCATTCGCTGTCGGCGTTCAGCCACTCGAGCCCGGCGATCGGCGCGTCCCAATCGGTCCATCCAAGCTCCGGCTTCACTGAACCGGGATGCGCCGCCAGGGCAAACCCGCCGAGCCGCGCGACGTCGTCGAGGACGTCCCGCGGCTCGCCCGCGAGCGGATATGGCGATCTCGCCAGGCCGAGCGCGACGACGTGGCCGCCATCGGTGCTGATTTCCACCGCGTCAATGGCGAGAACACCGCCCCGGTACTGCGGCGCGTCGACCTCGCGGGTCGCGTCTCCGTGGTCGGTCAGGATGATGAACTTCAAGCCGGCAGCCGCCGCGGCCGCCGCGACCTCGTCTACCGTGCCGGTGCCGTCGCCGTCGGACCGGCGCGTGTGAATGTGAATCGCACCGCGCACCGGCACGGCCGTCACGCCGGGGGGCATCGGAGACAACGGCCTCGCCGCGGGCGGTGCGAGAAACCACGCGGCCAGCGGGACGACGACGATGACGGCGAGCAGGCCCTTGATCACGATCGAGGCTCCGCCTCAGACCGCCGGGAAATACTCTGACGGCTCCGCCTCGCTAGTGGCAGTATCTTTTGGCCCCGGCTCCGCCGGGGCGTACACGTCTTGAAGCGCACTCGAGATACTTGACTCATATGGTGAGGACCTGGCCCCTCAAGACGTCTATGGCCGTGGGTGGAAGCGATCGTAAATGGTGCGCATTCGCTGCTCCAGCACGTGCGTGTAGATCTGGGTGGTCGAGAGATCCGCGTGTCCCAGCATCATCTGGATCGCGCGAAGGTCGGCGCCGCGTTCGAGCAGGTGCGTCGCAAACGAGTGCCTGAGGACGTGCGGGCTGATGGACGCCTTGATGCCCGACTTCCGGGCGTAGCCCTTGAGAATCTTCCAGAACCCGACACGCGAGAGCCCCTGGCCGCCGCCGCGCGCGTTGACGAACAGCCGCGGACTGGTGCGCTTGCGCAGCAGTTGCCGCCGCGCCTCGCGCGTGTACTCGCCCACCCACCTGGCCGCCTCGTCGCCGATCGGCACGATGCGCTGCTTGTCGCCCTTGCCCGTGCAGGTCAAATAGGACGCGTCGAGGTTGACGTCGGCCGGCCGCAGGCCGATCAGCTCCGACACGCGCATGCCCGTGGCATACAGTAGCTCGATCAGCGCGCGGTCGCGCACCCCGCGGGGCGTCGTCACATCGGGCTGCGCGAGAAGGTGATCCACGTCCTCGACCGACAGGTAGCGCGGCAGCGTCTTCCACGCGCGCGGCGGCCGGAGGTCATCCGCGGGGCTCGCCTTCAGGCGGCCGTCGATCACGAGAAACCTGTAGAACCCGCGATAACATGCAATGGCGCGCGCGACAGACCGAGGCGACCGGCCTTCTGACATCAGGCCGCGGACGAGGTCTTCGAGGTCGGCGCGCGACAGGGAGTCCAGGGGCGCGCTGCGCCCGGCGGCGAATCGGCCCAGCATGGCGAGGTCCCGCGCGTAGCTCTCCACCGAATTGGCCGCCAGCCGGCGCTCGGAGGTGAGATGCGTGAGATAGGCGTCCACAGGCGAAGTCGTGCGTCGGCTCAATCGGTTATGTCCGCGAGATCGGTAGAATTGTAGTTGAGGTTCGAATGACCGTTCGGTCCAAGTGGCAGGCTCTCCCGACTGAAGCGATAAACCCCTCCAGCCTCAACATCGACAAGCTGGCGCCCGACGACATCGTCGAGCTGATGATCAATGAAGATCGCAAGATGCTCGCCGCCGTGCAGCGCGAGCGGGAGCGGATTGCGGTCGGTATCGAGATGATTGCCTCGTCGCTGCGCAAGGGCGGGCGCATTATCTTTGTCGGCGCCGGAACGAGCGGCCGGCTTGGCGTGCTCGAAGCGGCCGAAATGCCCCCCACGTTCAGCACCGATCCCAACCTGGTCCAGGCCATCATGGCGGGCGGCCGCAACGCGACCTTCGCCTCGAAGGAAGGGGTCGAAGACAACTACGAAGAGGGGGCGCGCTCGATCACCCGGCTGCTCCCCACCAAGAAAGACATCGTCGTCGGCGTGTCGGCCAGCGGCATCACGCAGTTCGTGCGAGGCGCGTTGACCCGGGCGCGCAGGGCCGGCGCCCGCATCATCTTCGTGACGTGCGACCCCAGCACCGAGCTCCAGACGTTTGTCGACCTGACGATCTCGCCGGGCGTCGGCGCTGAGGTCATCGCCGGCTCGACCAGGCTGAAGGCAGGCACCGCCACCAAGCTCGTGCTCAACATGCTGACGACGGGCGCGATGGTACGGATGGGCAAGACCTACGGCAACCTGATGGTCGACGTCCACACCGGGTCCGAGAAGCTGAAAGACCGCGCCCGGCGGATCGTCAACATCGTCACCGGCCTCGAATACGACGAGGCAGACAAGCTGCTCAAGAAGGCGCACTGGAACGTGAAGGCCGCGATCGTGATGCAGAAGACCGGGCTCGCCTACCCCAAGGCGTTGTCGAAGCTGCGGAAGGCGCACGACTCGATGCGCGAGGCGATTGGCGAGGACATCGAGCCGCGCCTGCGCGGCATGCTGCAGGGCGTCGCGGAAGTGCGCGGAACGTAGAGTCCGGCCCTCGTCCGTACGTAGTGTCCGGCTTCAGCCGGACCGTGACAGACGCGAAGCCGCGTCCCGATCCAGATACAACTCGACGTGACGGTGGAGCTGCAGGAAGGAGGCAGGCAGCCGCGGCGTCACCGGCCCATTGATCGTCCGTTCCACGCACTGCGCCTTTCGCTCACCCGTCGCAATCAGAATCACCGTCCTCGCCTTCAGGATCGTCCCCATCCCCATCGAGAGCGCCTCGCGGGGTACCTGCGCCGGGTCGTCGCCGAAGAGCGCGGCGTTATCGCGCCTGGTGGACTGCGCCAGCTCCACGCGGTGCGTGCGTGCGACGAGCTCGTCAGCCGGCTCGTTGAAGCCGATGTGGCCGTTGGCGCCGATCCCCAGTAGCTGGATGTCGATGCCGCCCACCCGCTCGATCTCGGCTTCATAGCGACCGCACTCGGCGTCGGGGTCTGCGGCAGTGCCGTAGAGGAAATGGATGCGTTCGAGCCGCAGGTTCACCGCGTCGAAGAGATGACGATCCATGAAGGTGCGGAAGCTGCCGGGATCCGACGGCCCGATGCCGGCGAACTCGTCGATGTTGAACGTGGACGCCCGCGAGAAATCCGCCTCTCCCGCGGCGTGCAGCCGCCGAAGCTCGGCGTAGGTCGCGACCGGGGTGCGCCCCGTCGGCAACCCGAGCACGCTCCCCGGGTCGTCTGCCAGAGCCGTCGCGATGCGCCTGGCCAGCGCCACCGCAGTGTCGGCGGACGTATCGAAGATCCTGATATCCACGAGAACGCTACACGTACGCGGGAATCGTCACCGCGCCGTGCGCCGCGGCGAGGGCCAGGCGAACCGCGCCCACCGCCGGCTCGACCTCGAGCAGACGCACCGGGCTGCGGGGCGCGACTTCCGACAGGCGAATCGACACATCGTGCGCGAGAGACGGCAGCCCTCGAAAGACGCCCCCCGCGAGCAGGGTTGGAAAGACATCGCCGCGCATGCCGAGCCGCGCGATGACCGACGTCGCGGCGGACGCGAGCTCCGCCCCCGCGCGCGCGAGGATGTCGGTGGCCACCGCGTCGCCCGCGTCAGCCGCGCGCTGCACAAGGGCAGCGAGCGACGCGATGGCGTGCCGGTGGAGGTCGCGATTGTAGATTTCGTGAATCAACTGCGTCGGGTTCCCTAGCTTCATCTGCTCGAGCACCATGTCGGTGAGCAGCGTGGCGGGTCCGCGGCCGTCGTACTGGCGCACGGCTGACGACAGCGCCGCGCGGCCGATCCAGAAGCCGCCGCCCTCGTCGCCGAGCAGGCACCCCCATCCACCCGCGCGCGCGGCGCGCCCGGCCGCATCCTTGCCGTAGGCGATCGAGCCCGTGCCCGCCACGATGACCACCCCGGGGCCGTCGCCTGCACCTGCGACGAGCGCGACGAGCGCGTCGTTGACCACGACGACCCTCGATTTGTAGCCGATGCGCCGCATGATCCCGCGCACCGTGTCGCCGTCGTCTGGTCGATCGACGCCGGCGATGCCGAGGCAGATGGCATCTGGCCGCACGTCGGGCTGCGCGAGCACGTCCTCCATCACCTGATGGAGCACCTTCTCGACTTCGAGCTCTCCCGCCGACTGCAGGTTTGCGCCGCCGCCGCGCGCCTCGGCGATGACGCGCCCTCGCCCGTCGGCGAGCATGCACACGGTCTTCGTGCCGCCGGCGTCGATCCCGAGAACATGCATCGATCTATGGTACATTTACGCCCTTCCATGGCACGCTCGCGCCTGTTTCTCTGCCTCTCCGCCATGGCCGCGCTGTACTTCAGCTCCGTCGTGCTCTTCTCCGACGACAGCCTCAGCAGTCGGCCAAACGGTCCGGATTACCTGTCGACGATCGCGCGCGCCGCGTTCTAATGCTCTCTTTACTTCCACGGGCCACAGAGACACGGAGACACGGAGGTCATTTCCTCACGATCTCTCCGTGCCTCCGTGCCTCCGTGGCTATGTTGAAGCCAAGAGCGTTATAAGGGTCGCCAGCAGGGTGTTCAGCGCTGCACGCACGGTGCTCCGGCAGGCGATCGACGACCACGCCTTTCCCGCGGCATCCATCGAAGTCGGCGATGTCACGCAGCCGCTCTGGCGTGAGTCATTCGGCGGGCTGACCTTCGATTCAGGCGCCTCACCGGTCACCGAACGCACCGTCTTCGATCTCGCATCACTGACGAAAGTGATGGCGACCACGCCGCTCCTGATGCAGCAGGTCGAGCGCGGATCGATCGGTCTCGACGACCCAGTCATCCAGCACGTGGCAGAGTGGCGTGGCGACGATCGCGTGAGCGTCACGCTGCGCGATCTGCTCTCCCACAGCTCAGGGCTGCCGGCCTACCGCGAGTTGTTCCGCACCCACAGAGGCCGCGTGGCGTTCGAGCAGGCGGTCTGTGGCACACCGCTCGAATACGCGCCGCGGTCGGCCTCGATCTACAGCGATCTTGGATTCATCCTGCTTGGCTTCATGCTCGACGCGGCGGTCCCGCTGCCGGCGCGGTTCGAAACGATGCTCGGCCAGATGGAGATCGTGGAGGACCTGCAGTTCAATCCGCCGATGGCATGGCGGCCGCGAACGGCGCCAACCGAGATCGATGCCTGGCGAGGCCGGCTCATCGCCGGCGAAGTTCACGATGAGAATGCGTGGGCGCTCGGCGGCGCCGCCGGCCACGCCGGGCTGTTTGGGACAGCGGCGGCGGTCGGCACGTATGCCCGGCACCTGCTGCAGGTGCTCGACGGCCGCACGGGAGCGTTTACGCGCGCCACGCTGGAGACGTTCATCGCGAGGCGCGCGGAGGTGCCCGGCAGTTCGCGCGCGCTTGGATGGGACACGATGCTGCCGAGCTCGTCATGCGGCTCGCGGATGTCGCCGCGCGCCTTCGGCCACACCGGCTACACCGGCACGTCTCTCTGGATCGATCCGGATCGGGGGATCTACGTCGTGCTGCTCACGAACCGCGTGCATCCCACGCGAGAGAACGACGCGATCAGGCGCGTGCGCCCCGCCGTGCATAACGCGATTATGGGCGAGATCGGACGCTGAGACGACACACCGAGTCACCGAGACACCGAGGCTTCTTGAGCAAAGGGTTTCGGTGCCTCAGTGCCTCGGTGTTCCGTGTCGGTGAGAGGCGCGGCGACCTTGAACTAAATTTAGAACCGGCCGCGGCCGGCGCCGTCTGGAAACGGGAAGCCTGGCGGCATCCCCGGTGGCTGCGAGCCACCGCCAGGAAATCCTGGGCGCCCGCCGGGACCTTGCGGCTGCGCACCGCGGCCTCCGCCAGGGGGTTGTGGTCGGCCGTCGAGCCCAGGACCGCCACGTCCTGGTCCTCCGCGGCCGGGAATACCACCGGGCACACCGGGCGCCTGCACTCCGCCCTCGGCGCCAGCGGCAGTACTGGCCGCCGCGGCAATGAACACCCACTCGTTGTATTTCGTGCGGCCGTTGTAGACGCGCAGCGACGTGTCGGCGCTCCTGCTCACCACACCCTGGATGCCCACGCCACCGGCCGCACCGCCTCGGCCGCCAGCGGGCTGAGGCTGCTGCGCCGCGATTGGCGGTCCGCCGCGTCCCGCCACTGGCGCCGATCCCGCCTGGCCTCCCGGCGTCGCCGCCCCGCTAGCCTGCAGCGCGCGCGCGTCGCCCACCGGTATGAGCTGGAAGTCGTCGTTCGTGATCGGATCCTTGTACTGCTTGCGCAGGAACTTCTGAGTGAGGAGGATGTCGAGATTCGGGGGATACGCGCCGGCGAACTTGCGCTGAAACAGCGTGACCGCCCGGGCGTACTGCTGGCCGCGGAAGACGAGCTCGGCCTCGCGCTCGCGCCGCGCCAGCGTGGACCAGGACGGCAGGACGACGCTCAGCACCACTCCCATGACGCTGATGCCGACGAGCAGCGCCGCCATCGCATAGCCGCGGTCGTCCATCTGCCGCATTCAATGCTCTCTACTTACACTGGGAACTTGCCGGCGATAATCTCTAGGCGACCGGTCACCGTCCTGCCATCTGCCGTTCTCGCGGTCACAGTGACGACGTACTTCGCGCCAGTGACCGAGACGTCGTAAATGTGCGTGGTGGTGGAAGCCGTGGCCCCGAATGTCGTCACTGTGTTAGTGCCGTCGCCGAAGTCCCAGACATACGACGCGATCGGTGCGGGCGCAGTCGTAGTTTCACCGCCACCGCTCGGTGTCGCCGTAAACGTCCACCGGTGTCCCGTAGCGAGCGCGGTATCGGGGGTCCCCGCGGTCAATGCCACGCTCAATGGAATCAGCGCTGGCGCCGGCGTGACGCTGACGATCGTCGACGCTGTTGTCGTCTCGCCGTTGATGTCGGTCACGGTCACCGTGGCCGTGTAGGACCTCGGTGCCGTGCTGCTTGGGCCTGTATACGTGTGCGGGACCGTTGCGTTTCCGGCAAGGTTACCGAGACTCTGCGACGTGCCATCGCCGAAATCGATGCTCGAGCTCCGCAAGTTGCTCGAGCCCGTCGCTTTCGAGATCGTAAACGACACGGTCGAGGTGTTCCCAGTGGAGCTCGCCTGAACCGCGGCGCAGTTGCCCGTGCCCGCCGCCGGCGTGCAGGTGATAGTGAGCCCAGGACCAAGACGAATATCGACGGTCACCGCGGTGCTTGTCTTCGTGCCCGCCGTGGCTGTTACGCTCGCCTTCTGCCCCGCGGTCAGCGATGTTCTCGCCTCGCCGCTGCTGTTCGTAGTCGCAACCGCGGAGCTGAGCGCCCCCTGATCGGTATTGAACGTGACCTGGATGCCTTCGAGCGCGCGGCCGTTCTCGGCCACGACGGTCGCGATGAGCTCAACCGTGCCGCCACCCGGCGGCACGCTGCCGGGGTTGGCGCGCAAGGTCACCGTGTTGACCGCCGCCGCCCCGATGGTGATCTGAATGACGTTGGTCGTGGTTGTGGTCGCGCCGGCGCCGGTGCCTGTGGTGCTCGTCCCCGTCGCCCCACCGGAGGTGGCGCGGACGTCGGCAACGCCTGACGTCGTGCCGGCGACGAAGGTCGTGAGCGCCAGCCCGTTGCGGGTTTCGACTTCGACCGGACTGACCGTGCCGAGCGTCGCGCTGAAGCGCACGACGGTGCCGTTCTGCACCGGCGTCCCGCCCTGCTCCGTCACGAACGCCGTGACTTCGGTACTGCCGCCAAACGGAAGCACGCGGCTCGGTGCCGAGACCGTAATGGTTGAATTCGACGGCGCCAGCAACTGAACGCGCTCGCAGGCGGCCAGCATCAGCACCGCTCCAGCCAGCGCGACTCGCGCGTACAAGCTCCTCATCATTTCTCTTCTCTATTCCCAGTCTGCGTAAGCCGTGCCGTCGAGCGCCGGCTGCGCCGCGCCGCTCTTCACATCGGAAATGCCCGGCTCACCCGCAGGGTTCGACGGATCCGCGTCCGAAAGGGTGGTCTGCCAGGTCTCGGCCGACTGCGTAATCGGATCGACGGGTACGGCCCGCAGGTACTTCTCCGACACCAGCTCCTCGAGCGACGCGGGGTACTTGTTCCTATCGGCGTAATACTGGTCGATCGCGTCGCGCATCCGGAACAGGTCCTCCTTCAGCACCGCCTCCTTGGCGCGCGTGACGCTGTTGCCATACAACGTCAACCCGACTCCGGCGAGAATCACGATGAGCGACATCACGATCATCAGCTCGATGAGCGTGAAGCCGCCCGCGCACCCGCGCACCCGCGCACCCTCGCACCGTCGCACCGTCGCCACCGTTACCAGTCCCTGTATTTTGTGCCGTCGAGCGCCGTACCGGGGCTCTTGGTGTACACGTCGAACACGTTCTTGCCGCCCCAGGCGGTCGTGTCGGGATCGTCCTGGTACGCGCGCTTGCCCCAGTCCTGACTGTTCATCATCGGATCGATCGGGATCCGCCGGAGGTACTTCAACTCCCGGCCCGACGCGTCGTTGGCGGCCGAGATCCCCTCGACGAGCGTGTCGAGGTCAGGCGGATAGCCTTCGTTCCCGGGCTCGAGGTCCGAGGCGGCAATCTGTCCGAGATCGACCGCGTCCTTGAACTTGTCGATCGCGGTCCTCATCTCGCGCAGCGACCGCCGCAGCTCCGCCTCGCGCTGTCGCGTGGACGTCACCTGCGCCAGCGGCAGCACCGCCGACGCAAGGATGAGCAGGATCGTCGTGACGATCAGCAGCTCGATGAATGTGTAACCGTTCTCGCGGACCGTAAAGGTCCGTGCCGCATTGTGGGAGGTCCGTGCCGCATCGGGGGTGGTCCGTGCCGCGAGGGCGCTCTGCTTGATGCGGGGCGGGCCTTTACGGCCCGCCAGGAGTTCGCGCCTCATCGCACCGTCACCGCCGGAACGGAGGCGAACTGGAGCGGAATCGCGGTGCCGCGCGGACCGGTGGACGTCCCCGTCACCATGAGGTTGGCGGCGCCGCCGCCGACGGCGTCGAAGAGGATGGCGGCGAGCAGGCCGGTGCCGGCCACACCGGTCGTGTCGCCCGACCGCACGATCGCGATGTCAACCCGCCCCGTCGTCGCGTCAACCTGCTGAGTGAATGTGGCCGCCGCGCCGCCCGTGCGCATGAAGCTGCCTTCCTGCACGGCACGCACACGGAGCGCCGACGGATTGAAGGTCAACGTCAGCGACACGCCTGAGATGAGCGACGCACCGCTGATCGAGAGCGGCACGGTGTACGGACCCGCACCCACCCGAAACTCGGTGCCGGGCGGCGACACGATGATCTGACCGCCGGTCGCCGCGGTGGTCGCCGTGGCCGTGGCCGGCGATCCGCCGGCCGGCGCCGGCTGCAGGGTTGCGGTCCCCGGCGCGAGCGGCCCAGCCTGTGGCGCCACCACTCCGGGCACGTTCTGGGGCGCAGGCGGCTGCGCGGGCGCCGCAGGCAGCGTCGTCGTGCCCGGCACCTGCGAGCTGCCTGGTGGAATCACGATCACGCCGCCGCCTGGAGCCGCCGGCTGGCCGGGCGCAGGCACGACCGTCGGTGCCGGAGCGGCGGGCGCTGGCTGTGCCGCGGCGCCGGCATCGCCGCCGCCGACCGGAGCAATGAGCGGTGGCGGACCGCCGAGACCCAGGCTCTGTTGGGTGCCGATGAAAATTGGCGCCACATCCTGCGGTGTCAGCTCCTGCGTGCGCACGATGCGCGGCGTCAGCAGCATCACGATGTCGGTCTGATCGAAGTTCCGGGTGTTGTACCCGAAGAGGCTGCGCAGCACCGGCAGGCGCAGCAACCCGGGCACGCCGCTCAGCGTCCGGCGATCCGTTTCGCGAAGCAGGCCGGCAAGCAGGTTCGATTCGCCGTCACGGAGCCGGAGCCGTGTCTGCACCTTCCGCGATCCGAACGACGGCAGGTTCTGTCCCGCGATGTTGACGTCGACGCCACGTGTGCTGTTCTCGACGCTCAGGTCCAGGATGACGTCGCCCTCGATCGTCACTCTCGGCGTCATCTGGATGATCACGCCGACCGTCCGGTAGTTGAAGGACGTCAGCGGGTTGAAGTTGGCGCCACCCTGTGCCACCGGCGTAAACACGGTGGCGGGCACCGGAATGTCATCGCCCAGGTTCAGCGTGATCTGCTGGCCTTCCGCGCCGCGAAGCTGCGGCTTCGCGATCAGCCGCGTCTCGGAATCGGTTTCGAGGAAACGGACGATGGCGCTCGGCACGGAGAGATAGAAGTCGGCGGTCGAGATGCCCCGGCTGATGGTGTTCAGGTTGAACGGCCGCGGCGACAGCGTCCCGGCATCGGCTGTCGTGCCGCCAGTGCCGGTGCCCGCCGTTCCGCGGGGGTCCCCTTCGGGGGAGAACACACCCGTGATGGAGTAACTGGACAGGTCGAGACCGAACTCTTTCGTGCGGATCCGGCTGACCTCGAGAATCTGCACGTCGATCACCACCTCGGCGCGCGGATTGTCGTTCTGCTCGATGATGCGCTCGATGATGGCGACGATGTTGGCCGAGGCGCGCACGGTAATCGTGTTGTTGGTCTTGTTGGCCACCAACTGCGGCGCGACCGCGAGCTGGGGAATCCGAATCACCGTGTTCAGGATCTGCGCCACCTCGGTGGCATCGGCGTGCGAGATGTAGAACGTCCGGATCACCTGCTCTTCGTAGAGCGCGCGCTTTTGCGCGTTGTCCGGAATCACCATGATGGTGTGCTCGTTGACCACCTTGTAGAACAACTGGTTCGCCGACAGGATCTGGGTGAGCGCCTGGTCGAGCGTCACGCCCCGCATGTTCACCGAGTAGGTGCGGTCCTGGTAGTCGCGCTCGTAGGTGACGTTGATCCCGGTCGCCATCCCGATGAAGTTCAGGATGTCGCGCAGGCTGGCGTTGGGAATGACGACATCGATCGGCTCGCGCGACGCGGGGTTGAGGAGCGGCTCCGGCGACTGGCGCGCGGCGGCCTGCAGCTGCGTCGGCGTGGCCTGCCGCCGCGCCGATTCGGCGTCATCGCGAATGCGGCGCTCCATCTCCAGGACCTTGTTGCCGACGACCCGGTTGCTGGGATCGAACTCGCTGGCGCGGCGGTATTCGCGCAGCGCGTCCTCGAGCTGCCCGCGCGCGTCGAGCAGCCTGGCTTGATCGATGTGGGCGATCGAGGCGGCGATCGTCGCCCGTTGGAGGGCGATCCGGTAGTCGGTACGATCCGGCCGTGCCTGCACCGCCTGCCGGTAGTATTCGACCGCGGTGTCCCAATCACCGGCGCGCGCCGCCGTGTCGCCGCGCCCGAAGGTCCGGCCGGCGCCACAGCCCGTCGCGAGTAGGGCCAGCACCACGGCCCCGATGGTCAGGTATCGTTGCATTATTGTCCTGACAGCCGGATCGTCTGGCGTCCGCGGCCGTCGGTAAACGAGAGTTCCGCTGCGTCCGGGCCCACCCGAAGCAGGCGGTAGCGACCTTCGATGATATCGCCTTCTTTTCCGTAGAAGACGTTGCCGCGCCCATCGCTCAGGATCGCGACGCGGCCCGCCTGCGACGGCGCCTCGACCAACCCGATGAATCGCAGCGGGATCGGCGGCGGAGGCGGCGGGCCTTGCGGCACCGGCGGCGCAATCACGGCAGCCGGCGGCGCGTCGACGGCCGCACGCCGAGGGGGCGCAGGCGGCGGCGCCTTCGCCTGAAAACGGAAAGGATTGCGCTCCGGCTCTCCAGCCTCGGCCCGAGCGCCCTTCAACAACTCCAACTGCACGTCCACGACCGGCACGTCCCGTCGCGCCTGCCCCGTGGTCGACACAGGGTTGGACGGCGAGGCCGCCCCGGCGGCCGGAGCGTCCTCCTGGCGGGTCGTATAGACCACCCCAGCGAGTACCGCCACGACGCCGCCCACCAGCAAGGCCTGACGCTTGGCCTTCGGGGTCATGACACCGTGTTCCGGTAGTACGTCGAGAGCTCCAGCGTCACCGCGAGGTTGCCGCCCTCGGCCCCTTCGGCCAGCTCCACGTTGTCGATCACGACGAACTCGGGCGAGCTTTCGAGCGCGTGGATGAACGTGCGGATGTCGGCGTAGGTTCCAGCGAGCCCCAGCACAATCTTCAGGCGCGTCAACGTGCTGCCACGCTCATCGGTCGGCGTGTAGGTTCCGCTTTCGAACCGGAGGTTCGATTCGCGCGCGAGCTGCGCGAGCCGCAGGTACGTGAGCCGCCGTGCGCCGGACAGGTCGCGCGGAAGCACCTCGCTGTAAAACGTCGTCAGCTCGGTCGACGCGCGCGCCTTGCCGGTGAGCGTGCCCGACGCCTGCCCATGCTCGGCCGTGGCCTGGGCGAGCGCCTGTTCCGCGGCCAGGTCGCGCTGCGTGACGTTGGCGACGCGCTGCGACAGCGGATAGACAATCAGCGCATACGCCAGCACGTTCGCGACCAGCGCCACCGACAGCGGGATCACGATCCGTCGGTGCTCGGCCAACACGCGCCTGACGAGCCCCATGCCGTGTGTTGAATCGATCATGGCGCGGTCGCCCTCGCAGGCGGCACGTACGTGCCCTCGATCACCGCCTCGATCAGCCCGGCGTCGTTGGTCTGCTCCTGGACGGCGAGGACGTCGCGGAAGGCGCCCTTCGATTCGAGCGCCTCGACGAACGCGTCGAGATCCTCCGCACGCCTGGCCTGTGCCGCGACGGCGACGACGAACGTGCCGCTGCGTTCGAGCCGGGGGCGCACGGCCGTAATGCGGACGTCGGGCGGAAGCGTGGACTCGAACTGTCCGAACAGCGACGTCCACGAGAACGCGCGCTGGTCGATGATGCCGTTGGCCTCCCGCGCGGCGTTGGCCACGACCTGCAGCTCCTGCGGATTGATCTGCGAGCGGATGCGCGACGCCTCGCTGCGAAGCCGGGCGGCTTCCGCCTCCGCCTCGGCAGCCGACGAGCCGAGCGACCGCTGGCTGGCGGTCAGGCGGACGATCTCGACGACGTTGAACAGCGTGATGCCGAGCACGAGACCCGCGAAGACGCCCAGCGTGAGCTGCACGGCGCGCACGTTGTAGAACGGCCGGGTCGAAAGGTTCGTGCGCAGCATCAGGCGCTCACCGCTTCATGGTGGGTACGCATGAGAATCCCGGCCAACGGCGCCAGGATGTCCATGGTGTCAGGCGTGACGCCGATGCGGTCGTTCAGCGTCGCGAACTTCGTGGGGTCAATCTGGTCCACCGGAACGCCCAGCCGCTCTTCGAGGCTCCGCCGGGCCTGATCGAGCGTGCCGGCCGCCCGCCCGCGCCCGCCCATCAGCACGCGTGAGAAACCCTGCCCCGCCAGCCGATCCTGGTAATACATCGTCGTCTGGTGGACGAGATCCGCGAGCGGCTCCTCTTCGCCTTCGGGCCGGTTGCGGAAGAAGATCAGGTTCTCGCCGCGCACGATGGCGATGGACGTGTAGTCGGGGCGCATGTGCACGGCCAGCCAGTCGCCCGGGGGCGCGCTGCCCGATGCGAGATACAGGTTGACGATGCTGAAGGTGGCGAGATCGACGAGACCCGCGTAGACGCCCGCGGCCGCGCACACCTGCTCGTATTCCTCGATGACGTGGCGGCGCGCCAGCGCGACGACGAATTCGCCCGCACCAGCGTCGCGGAGCCCCGCCGTGTAGGTGATGCAGGCCTCTTCGATTGGAAACGGCGCCGACTTGCGCACCTGCCATCGCACAAGCTGGTCGAGATCTTCCCGCTTGTCCGGCACCTGGTCGAACTTGAGGAGCGAGACCTTCGCGGCGAGGTCGGGAATGATCAGCGCGACGCGGGCAGGCCGCGTGCCGAGGCGACCGAGCACCGTGCGCACGGCGGCGGCGACCGCCGCCGGATCGACGATGTTCTGGGACGTCAGGGAGGGAACGACCGCACCGGGCGGCAGCGGCTCAACCGCGTGCGCCTGCACCGCGAGGGCCGCACCGCCGGATCCGCCGCGCGAAGCGGCCGCCGCCGAGACGCGCTCGGGCGCAATCTCCACCGCGGCATCGGGAGGCGGACTGGCCAGCCATTTGGCGAGCAGGCTCATTCGACGAATGTCACTTTATTGATCTCACGAAGCGTGGTCTGGCCGATCAGCACCTTCTCCACCGCGGACTCACGCAGAAAGCGCATGCCTTCCTCATGCGCGGCCTTCTTGATCTCCGACTGGGGGCGCCGTTCGAGAATCATCTCACGGATGCGATCGGACAAATCGAGCAGCTCGCAGATGGCGGTGCGGCCCTTGAAGCCGGTGCCGCCGCACTCGATGCAGCCGGCGCCCTCGAAGAACTGATGCGTCCTGGCGAGCGCGGGATCGAGCGCCGACTCCACCAGGGCCTTCGTCTCGATCTTCACCTGCCGCTTGCAGTGCGGGCAGATCAGGCGCACGAGGCGCTGGGCGAGCACGCAGTTCAGCGCCGAGACGAACTGGTACGGCTCGACCCCCATGTTGATGAAACGGCCGAGCACGTCGATGACGTTGTTCGCGTGGACGGTCGTGAAGACGAGGTGGCCGGTAAGGGCCGACTGGATGGCGATCTGCGCGGTCTCGGGGTCGCGAATTTCGCCGACCATGATCTTGTCGGGGTCGTGCCGCAGGATCGACCGCAATCCGCGCGCGAAGGTGAGCCCCTTCTTCTCGTTGATCGGAATCTGCGTGATGCCGGCCAGCTGGTATTCGACCGGATCCTCAATCGTGATGATCTTGTCCTCGACCGACTTGATTTCCGACAGCGCGGCGTAAAGAGTGGTGGTCTTGCCCGAGCCGGTCGGGCCGGTGACGAGCACCATGCCGTACGGCTCCTTGATGTACTTGCGGAAGCGCTTCAGCTCCGCCTCGGGAAACCCGACGATGTCGAGGTTGAGCTCGGTGAACTGTTCGCTCATCGACTCCTTGTCGAGGACGCGAATCACCGCATCCTCTCCATGGACGCTCGGCATGATCGACACGCGGAAGTCGATCGTCTTGCCCGGCATGCGCACCTTGAAGCGGCCGTCCTGCGGGACGCGCTTCTCGGCGATGTCGAGCTCGGCCATCACCTTGATGCGCGAGATGATCGGGCTGTGAAACTGCTTGGCAATCGGCCGCATCGCCGGCTGCAGCACGCCGTCGATCCGGTACTTCACGTGCACGGCGTCGTCGCCGGTTTCGATGTGAATGTCGCTGGCGCGGCGCTGGATGGCGGTATAGATCGTCGAGTCGACGAGCCGGATGACCGGGCTGATGTCGCTCGTGAGGCGCTCGACGGTGAGGCTCTCTTCGCCGTCTTCGTCCTTGAGGACCTGTAGCTGGAACCCTTCGGTGGCGTCCTCGAGCACCCGCTGCGAGCTCTCGCTCTTCTTCAGGATCGACTGGATCGCGCTCGGCGCCCCGACCGTCACCTTGATCGGCGTCGCGAGGATCACCGCCAGCTCGTCGATCATCGGGATGTCGGTCGGATCCGACACGACGATCACCAGCGACTTGCCTTCCCTGCGGTACGGGACGAATCCGTATCGCAACATGAGGTCGGCGGGAATCGACCGAAACAGGTCCTGATCGATCCGGAACTCGTCCATCTCGACGAACTCCAGCCGGTAGCGCTCGGCCAGCTTCTGGGCGTGCGCGACCTCCTGGGAGTAGTCCTCAGGGGTTTGAACGATCAGGTGTGCGGGATCGACACTCGACATATTCGTTAACTGATGACCGAACCGAGCTCGAAGAGCGGCATATACAGCGCCAGCACCACCATCGCGATGACGACGCCCATGATGACCAGGATCAGCGGTTCGATCAGCGTGATGAACCGCGAGACTTCCGTCTCGATCTCCTCATCGTAGAACTCGGCGAGGCTGTTCAGCATCTCCTGCAGCGCACCGGTGGACTCGCCCACCTCCACCATCTTGATCGCGACGTCCGGAAACACCGCGCGCACGCGCAGCGCGGCGGCGAAGCTCTGGCCCTCGCGCACCCGCCGCGTGACGTCGCCGATCTCGACCGCCAGGTACCGGTTGCTCATCGACGCGGTGGCAATCTCCAGCGCATTGACCAGCGGGATACCTCCGCCGAGCAGCGTGCTCAGCGTGCGCGCCAGTTGCGAGGTCGAGAACTTCCGAACCGTCTTGCCCGCCCACGGAAGCTCCATCAGCATCTTGTCGAGATGCACGCGCTGCCCCGGCTGACGCACCCATCCGGCGACTGCCACCGCGCCGCCGGCGACGGCGATCAGAATCAGCCAGAGGTTACCGACCACGGCGTTCGAGATGCCGACCACGAGCCGCGTCGAGAGCGGCAGCTCCTTGCCGAAGTTCGCGTAGAACTCCGAGAACGCCGGCACCACGCGCACCACGATGATGCCGATCAGCACGAACATCAGCGTGACCAGCACCGCCGGGTAGATGAGCGCGGAGATCGTCCGCCGGCGCACCGCGCCGATGATCTTTTCGTAGGCGACGTAGCGGCGGATGACGGCGTCGAGGTTGCCGCTGCGCTCGCCCGCCATCAGCGACGCGGCGTAGACCTTGGGGAAGAGACCCTGATGTTCCGCGAACGCGTCCGACAGCGCGGTTCCAGCCTTGACCTTTTCGTAGACGGTGTCGAGCACGCCCTTGAAGGTCACGTTGGTGACCCGCTGGCGCAGGATGTCGAGTGACTGCACGAGCGGCATTCCCGCCTTCAGCAGCGTTGCCAGCTCCTGGTTGAAGATGAGGAACTCCTGGCGCCCGATGCGGCGCCGCGCGCCACCGCCGAACGCCAGCCGGCGGAGGCTGCCCCGCTGCTGCAGAGACAGGACGAAGAGACCCTTCTCCTCCAGCTCGTGGCGCAGGCGCGCCTCGCTGTCGGCGATATAGATTCCCTCGATAATCTCGCCGCCGGCCGTGCCGAGCCTACAGCGGAATTCCATCAGACAAGTGTGGCATATGCGTTGTCGGTTGTCAGTTGTCGGTTATCAGAAGGCAACCAGCCGGTTCGGGGCCTTCTGCCAACCGACAACTGATAACTGACAACCGCTACTTGGGCTGGACGAAGGCGCGGAAGACCCGGATGCCGAGCTCCCGCGCGTCGGTGCTCCGCATCTGGGCGATCGAGGCGGGGACAAACGTCTTGTCCACCGCAATCGCCATCTCCACCGTGTCGGCGTCGCCAAGCTGGCCGGCGCTGATGTTGATGCGGCGCAGGTCGCGGGGCGCCCCCGGCGACAGGATGAACGTGTCGACGACCGCCTGCCCGATGCGCACCTCGACCTGCTGCGGCTCAGGCAGCGCCATCACCGGTTGATCGGCCTGCAGGAAGAACACGACGTCGCGCTTGGGGTTGCGGAACGAGAGCGTCGCTTCCTTTTTGGACCACTGCCATTCAATCCCGGAAGTCTCATCGCCCACTTCGGTCTCGTGCCAGCCGTCCCTGAAGACCACGAACAGGTTGTCGCTCTGGAGGCGGAGGTCGAAAGTTGCGACCGCGTAGCTGCGCTGCCCGCGCGTCGTGCCCGACAGCGGAAGACGCTCGCCGCTCGTCGGCGAGAACAGGCCTATCTCGACGCGCGTCTCGCCAACATACGGGAACTTCGGCACGAACATCGTTCGCGAGTATTCGACCGTCGCTCCCGGCGTCCATTTCCGCGCCGGCGTCTTCGGCTCGTGGTCGTCGGTCCACATCAGCTCGCCGTCGGCGTCAAGGAAGTGCACGAACACCCAGTAGTCTTCCGCGAACGCCGGCGCGTCGGGTGCGACGACGAAGCGGTAGTTCATGTCCATCGGGCTGCCGACGGCCGCATCCGCGCGCGCCAGGCTCACGGTCGGCGTGGCCACGGGCGCCTCGGCCTCCTCCGTGCGGCCGCAGGCCGCGACGGCGAGCACGACAAGGAGGACGGCGCACGCGCGTGTCGATCTCGAAGACATCTGTACTGGAATGATACCTCGCAATTCTGGTACAGTGCGCACACCAGATGGCAACTTCAGATGCGCTCGGCATGGTGGAAACGATGGGCCTCATCGGATCGGTGGAAGCCGCCGATGCGATGGTCAAGGCGGCCAACGTCGTGCTCGTCGGCAAGGAGTACATCGGCGCCGGCTACGTCACCGTCCTGGTGCGCGGCGACGTCGGCGCGGTGAAGGCGGCCACCGATGCGGGCGCCGCAGCGGCGCGGCGCGTCGGCGAGCTGATCTCGGTGCACGTGATTCCGCGCCCGCACGCCGACGTAGAAAGAATCCTCCCCAAATCATAGGCCGATGGCCGTACAGGACCCTTCGGCCGCGCTCAGGGCAGGCCAGCCGGCGGTAACGTCGGACAAAGATCTCGCGTCCATCTCTGAGGCGCGCACCCTCGCCCGCGCCGCTCGCCAGGCCCACACCCAGCTCGCCGAACTCTCACAGGAACAGATCGACGCGATCGTCACCGCCATGGCCGCCGCGGTGACGCCGCACGCCGAGGCGCTGGCTCGCCTCGCTGTCGAGGAAACCGGCTACGGCGTCGTCGCCGACAAGATCCAGAAGAATCTCTTCGCCTCGTGCCAGGTCTACGAGTTCATCCGGCCGATGAGAACCGTCGGCGTGGTGAATCGCATCGAGAGCAAGAAGATCGTCGAGATCGCCGAGCCGTTTGGCGTGGTGGCCGCCATCGTCCCGTCGACCAACCCGACGTCGACCGCTATATATAAGGTGTTGATCGCGTTGAAGGCGCGGTGCGCGATCGTCATCAGCCCCCACCCGTCGGCGGTGCGCTGCATCACGAGAGCGGTGGAGATCATGGCGGAGGCCGCCGCACGCGCCGGCGCACCCGCCGGCAGCATCGGCTGGATGAGCACGGTGACCCTCGAGGGCACCCAGGAACTGATGAAGCACCGTGACGTCGCGGTGATCCTGGCGACCGGCGGCATGGGACTCGTGCGGGCCGCCTACAGCGCCGGGAAACCCGCCTACGGGGTCGGACCCGGCAACGCCCCCTGTTACGTCGATTCGACCGCCGACCTGAAGAAAGCCGCGAGCGACATCATCACCGGCAAGACCTTCGACAACGGCGTGCTCTGCTCTTCCCCCAACTCCGTGGTCGCCGACCAGGCCATCGACGCCGAGCTGCGGCGGGAATTCGAGGCCCTTGGCGCCTATTTCATGAACCGGGCGGAGATCGACGCGCTCGCAAAGGTGCTCGTCACGCCGCAGCGCCTGCCGAACCCGGCGCTGGTCGGCAAGTCCGCCGCCTTCATCGCCGAGCAGGTCGGACTCAAGGTGCCGGCAGGCACCCGGGCGCTCGTCGCTCCGCTGGCCGGCGTCGGCCGCGATTACCCCCTGTCGATCGAAAAGCTTGCCCCGGTCCTGTCCTGGTACGTCGTCAACGACTGGCGAGAGGGCTGCGAGCGCTGCATCCAGATCCTCCGGTATGGCGGCATGGGCCACACCATGTCGATTCACTCGAAGAATGACGACGTCATCCTCCAGTTCGGGCTGAAGAAGCCGGCATTCCGCATCTGCGTCAACACGCCGACGACCCACGGGTCCATCGGGCTGACCACAGGGCTCGACCCGGCCATGACGCTGGGGTGTGGAGGTTGGGGAGGCAATATCACGTCGGACAACATCACGCCGCGGCACCTCCTCAACATCAAGCGCCTGGCGTACGAGATCAGACCGGCAGTTCTGAGCGGCGACAGTGCGGCGCCGACCTTTGCGGTCCGCGAGGCGGGCCGTGAAGGCCCGCCCCGCATGACGACTGGCCTGCCCAAGGCTCCGGTCAAGCCAGTCGAGCTGGGCATTCCGGCCGCGGCGCTCGCCTCGCGTATTGACCAGTTCCTCGCATCGAAGGGATATCGCCCCCCAGCCGAACCTCACAAGGTTCGGCCCACGGAGTCTGCTTCCGACCTCGCGGGGCGAGGCCTGCCAGGCTCGCCTTATCGCTCAGTGCAGCCAAATCAGGCTCCAGCCGACTTCATCTGTGAAGATGACGTCCGCACCGCCGTCAAAACTGGTCGCAAGCTCCTCATCGGGGAGAAAACCATCGTCACTCCAGCCGCCCGGGACCTCGGAGAATCCGAAAAGGTCTTTGTTATGGCCGGATGGCCTACCTGATCAGCTGCAACTGCTGAGCCCGCTGGACTTATTGTTGACCCACCTTTTATGGGAATGGTAGAGTACGCCTCGATGATGCTGAGACCGCGTCCCGGCCTGATCGGAGCTCTGCTCGCTGTTGGGCTCTTTTCCGGAGCCTGCGCAGCCCGCACCCCGGCCCAGGTTGCCCTGGCACCGGCCCCCGTGGCTGCCTCCGCACCTGCGGCTCAGGCGCCGGCTCCCCAGCTCCAATCCACGCTGCAGGCCGACCCGGTCGCCGACCTGATCGCGCTGTCGAACCGGCATTTCGAGAACGGCCAGAGCGAACTGCAGCTCGGCCACCTCGCCATGGCCAAAGTGGCGTTCAACAAGGCTTTGGAAGTGCTTCTCGAGTCGCCCTACGGCGCCCGGACCGAGCCGAGCATCCGGGAGCAGTTCGACCGGCTGGTCGAACGCATCAGCGCCTACGAAGCGACGGCGCTGGCCCAGGGCGACGGCTTCACGGAACAAAAACAGTTCGAATCGGCGACGTTCGAAGACCTTCTGGCGCTCACGACCGTTGAAGCGTCGGCCCCGACCCGTGAAACCCAGGCCGCCGTGGCCGCCGACCTCCAGGCGCTGATTCACGACATCGACATCCCGCTGAATGCGAAGGTCTTGTCGTTTGTCCAGTTGTTCTCCGGCCGCCTGAAGGGATTTCTGGAAGAAGGTCTCAGCCGCGGGGCGCAGTACCTCCCGATGATCCAGGACGTCTTCCGCGCCGAGGGCCTGCCGCTCGACCTCGCCTACGTGCCCCTGGTCGAGAGCGCTTTCAAGCCGAGCGCCCTGTCACGGGCCAAGGCGAGAGGGATCTGGCAGTTCATGCGCGGAACCGGGCTCGAAAACGGCCTGAAGCACGACTGGTACATCGACGAGCGCGCGGACGCCGAAAAGGCCACCTACGCGGCCGCCAAGTACCTCA
>CANIBQ010000067.1 GCA_947465645.1 Acidobacteriota bacterium
ATGAATTGACCTACATCCGCAAGGATGGGAGCCGGTTCCCGGCGGTGGTGTCGGTCACGGCGCTGCGCGACGACCAGGACGCCATCATCGGCTATCTATTGATCGGCACCGACAACACCGCCCGCAAGCAGGTCGAAGAGGAACGGGGGAAGCTCGATCAGCGGCTGCGCGACCAGCAGTTCTACACGCGCTCGCTCATCGAATCCAACATCGACGCGCTGATGACCACCGACCCACGCGGCATCATCACCGACGTCAACAAGCAGGCGGAGGCGCTGACCGGGTGCACGCGTGACGAGATGATCGGCGCGCCGTTCAAGAACTACTTTACCGATTCGGGCCGGGCCGAGGCGGGCATCAAGCGGGTGCTGAACGAAGGCACGGTCACCAATTACGAGCTCACCGCGCGCGCCAGGGACGGCAAGGAAACGGTGGTGTCCTACAACGCGACCACCTTCCACGATCGTGACAGGAGTCTGCAAGGTGTGGTCGCCGCGGCGCGCGACATGACGGAGCTGAAACGCTTCGAGCAGACGCTGCAGGAGAAGAACGTCGAGCTGGCGCGGGCCAACTATCTCAAGGACGAGTTTCTCGCCACGGTGTCCCACGAGCTCCGGACGCCCTTGAATGCTGTCCTGGGATGGGCACGCATGCTGGGGTCGAAGCAATTGCCGCCCGGTCGCGCGGAGCACGCGACCGCGGCCATCGAGCGCAGCGCCGCGGCCCTGGCGCTCATCATTGACGATCTGTTGGATATGTCCCGAATCGTGGCGGGAACCCTTCACCTGGCGCTGCAGCCCGTCGATCTGGTCGCCGTGGCGCAGGCGGCGCTGGACGTCGTCCTGCCGTTGGCGGTGACCAAGGACGTGCACCTGGCATTTTCACCCGATCTCCAGGCAATCGAAACCGTCAGCGGAGACGCCGGTCGACTCGAGCAGGTGATCTGGAATCTGCTCGCGAATGCGATCAAGTTCACGCCTGAGGGCGGACGTGTGGCTGTCTTCGTCGAAACCTCGAAGGACCACATGGAGGTCAGGGTCGTCGATACAGGCCAGGGCATCAGTCCGGACTTTCTGCCGCACGTCTTCGAGCGCTTTCGTCAGGCCGATGGCACGACGACGCGACGTGACACCGGACTCGGTCTCGGGCTGGCCATCGTTCGGCAGCTCGTGGAGCTGCACGGGGGGACCGTGCACGCGGCCAGTGAGGGCGTGGGACGCGGCGCGACGTTCACCGTCCGTCTGCCGATGTCAGCCGGCGAGGCTCAAGGAGGTCACGCGGCCGCGGCCGGAGAGCGACGGATCGCGGCGTCGACGGCCTCACCCATACCGCGCGGACCGCGGCTCGATGCGCTGCGCATCCTGGTCGTCGATGACAGCGCCGACGGGCGCACCCTGACGTCCTTGGTGCTGACGCAGGCGGGCGCCAGCGTGACAGCGGTGGCGTCTGCCCGAGAAGCCCTTGAGATGCTCAAAGCGGAGCGGCCCGACGCCCTGGTCAGCGATATCGGCCTGCCGGATGAGGACGGGTACGGGCTGATCCGACAGATTCGGAAGGATGAAGCTGAACACGGAGGTTTTCTCCCCGCGGTCGCGCTGACGGGCTACGCGCGCGCCGTAGATCGGGCTCGCATCCTCGCGGCAGGATTCCAGGCGCATGTCGCGAAGCCCGTTGATCCAGTCGAACTCACGGCAGCGATCACGACCATGACGCACCATCTGCGGGACATCGGCCGCGTCTCAGATGGTTCGCCGGTGGAACTGGACACCAAGGGAGCTGGACGTCCCTAAAGGCGGATGTTGTCGTGATGTTACCTATGCGTTACCTAAACGCGATACGGGCCTGACCGCACTTCGCGATCAGGCCCATTTTAATTGGTCGGGATGACAGGATTCGAACCTGCGACCCCCTGACCCCCAGTCAGGTGCGCTACCAGGCTGCGCCACATCCCGATTCTTGACGGTCCGGCTGAAGCCGGACACTACGACTGCCGCTAGGCGCTCGCGCGCTTGCGTTTCGCCACGCTCTTTCGTGTTACCGCGCTGCGCCTCGCACTCACTGCCCGCTTCGCGGCGACCGGCGCCTTCGCGCGAGCGGTCATCGCGCTGATCTTCACCGGCCGGGACGCAACCTTCGCGGGCGACGGCCGGAGCTGATACCCGCTGTCGCCGTTGCCGGAGAGCAGCGACAGGATCGACTTCAACCCGTCGCGCACGTGGGCGATGCGGGCCCGTGCGTCCACCCCCAGCGCGTCGATCACCTCGGCCATCTCGCTGTCGGCCGCACCTGGCGCTGCCGGCCGCGCGTCCTCGATCCGGCGCCTCGCCCCGGAGAGCGTCAGCCCTTCCGCGAAGACGAGCTGCTTGATGCGCAGCACCTGGTCGACGTCCGCCTGGCGGTACAGCCGCGCGCTGTCCTGCGCCTTCTGGACCCCGATCCCCGGGAATTCCTTCTCCCACGACCGCAGGACATAAGGCTGAAGACCGGTCAATTCACAGACTTCCGCAGCCTTGAACAGCTTCGGGGTCACGCAGCAAGTATAGCAGTGGCCGTGAACCGGAGAACCCTCCCCCGCCTACCGATCCCGGGAGGACCCATCTTTGGTCGAGCGGTCGCCCTTCTTCTCGCTGCGCCGCCTGACGTGCAGCCGGATCGGCGTCCCGAGGAACCCGAACGCCTCGCGGAGCTGGTTCAGCAGGAACCGCTGATAGGAGAAATGAAACTGCGTCGCCACGTTGGTGAAGAGCACAAAGGTGGGCGGCGCAACGCCGGTCTGGGCGCCATACATGATCCGCACGTGCTTGTTACCGGGGCTGGCGGGCGGGTGCGCCGCGGTGGCTTCGGCCAGCCACCGGTTCAGCTCCGGCGTCTTCACCCGCTTGCGCCGCGACACTTCCACCTTGTCGATCATCTCCAGCAGCTTCGGCGTGCGCTCCCCCGTCGCCGCGGAGATGTGCAGGATCGGCGCATAGTCGAGAAACTTGAGCTGGTCCCGCAACGCCTCGTCGAAGACCGTCGAGTAGTTCGGCTCGCGATCCTTCATCAGGTCCCATTTGTTCGCGACGATGATGACGCCGCGGCCCGCCTTGTCAGCTTCACCGGCAATCGCCGCGTCCTGGTCGGTGGCGCCGACGCTCGCATCGACGACCAGCACGACGATGTCCGCGGCTTCGATGGCGCGGCGGGCGAGCAGGACGGCGACGTTCTCGACCTGTCCGCCAGAGGCGACGCGCCCGGCGCGCCGGATGCCCGCCGTATCGACGATCCGGAACTCGCGCTTGTGCCAGATGAGCATGGTGTCAACCGCGTCCCTGGTCGTACCCGGGATCTCGCTGACGATCATCCGCTCCTCCCGCAGCAACCGGTTCACCAGCGAGGACTTGCCGGCATTCGGGCGGCCGACGATGGCCACCCCGATTTCCCGCTCCTTGGGGAGCGTCGGCTCGTCGGTCCCGTCCCCTTCCTCCCCTGCTCCCTGTTCGTTGACGAGGTCCTCGATCACGGGTGCGGTCCGGATGCGCTGGACGATCGCGTCGAGGAGCTCGCCGATGCCGTGGGCGTGCTCCGCTGAGACTTCGAGCACCGGGTCGAAACCGAGTTGATAGAACTCCATGGCACTGTCGCGCGATCTCTTGTCGTCGGTCTTGTTGATGGCGACGATGGCCGGGGTGTCCGCGCTCCGGATCACCTCGGCGATCTCGCTGTCGCCGGGCACCAGCCCCTCCCGCCCATCCACAACCAGGACAAGGAGATCCGCGTCCTTGATGGCGCGCCGGCCGCGCTCGAGCACGAGCTCGTGAAGCGGGTCCTTGCTGGCGCCGAACATCCCCCCGGTGTCCACCAGCTCGAATCGCGCGCCCTGCCATTCCGCCGGCTGCGCGATGACATCGCGCGTCGTCCCGGCAATCGCGGTGACGATCGCGCGGCGCGTTTCGCTCAAGCGATTGAACAGCGTGGATTTACCGACGTTCGGGCGTCCCACGAGGACGACCTTGGGCAATCGGCGCGATTTCATGGCTTTCGGAGGTGTTTCATTGGTTGAGTTGACAGCCTAAGTGGCTCTCTCTATAGTAGTTACAGCCATTTCGTAGAGGATCCCCACCCCATGATCAAGGTCGACATCGTCAACGAGGTCTCGAAAATCGCCGATATCACCAAGGTCAAGGCCGAGGTGGCGGTCGATGCGGTGTTCGACGCGATGCGCCTGTCCATGCAGCGGGGCGACCGGATCGAACTGCGCGGCTTCGGGGTCTTCCAGGTGAAACCCCGCAAGCGCGGCATCGGGCGTAACCCACGGACTGGCAAGGAAGTACGCATCCCGCCTGGCCGCACCATCCGCTTCAAACCGGGTAAAGACCTCCAGAATATCGGGTAACCGGCCCGCATGGGCTCCCCTTCGTCCGACGACCCGAATCTCGCGCTTCCGGCCAGCGTGCCGCCCATCGAGCGGATCTACGTACCACCGCCGATGCAGACGCCTCGCCAGCCGGTGCGCCGCTGGCGCCACCTGATCCTCTTCCTGCTCACCGTCGTCACCACGACGATGGTCGGCGCCACTCACTACGCCGCGTACGCGCTCGACTTCGAGCTCCGGACGCTGGCCGTATCGTCGCTTCAGTTCTACCTGAACGGGCTTTGGTACAGCGCCTCGATCCTGGCGATCCTCGGCGCGCACGAGTTCGGACATTACTACGCCTGCCGGTATTACCGCGTCGAAGCGTCGCTGCCGTACTTTCTTCCAGCCCCGCTGCCGCTCACCGGCACCCTCGGCGCCTTCATCCGGATCCGGTCCCAGATTCCGGGCAAGCGCGAGCTCTTCGACATCGGGATCGCGGGACCGATCGCCGGCTTTGTGGTCGCGATACCGGTGCTGCTGATCGGCATCGCCCTGTCGAAGGTCAGCCAGCTGCCGGCCAACACCGAGGGATTCGTCGAGCTCGGCGAGCCGCTCCTCTTCCAGGCCGTCTCGTGGATGTTCTTCGGCACGCCGCCCGACGGCTATTCGATCAACATGCACCCGATGGCGTTTGCCGCGTGGTTCGGCATGCTCGCCACCGCCCTCAACCTGTTTCCGATCGGGCAGCTGGATGGCGGCCACATCTCGTATGCCGTGTTCGGCCGCAAGAGCACCTACCTGACGCTCGTCACGGTCGCGTGCCTGTGCGGGTTGACGTTCGTCTCCAACTCGTGGCTGGTGTGGACGCTCCTGACGGTGATCATGCTGCTGGCGTTCGGCCCGCGTCACCCGCGAACGACCGACGAGGAAGTTCCCCTCGACAGCACGCGGCTGTGGCTCGCGGCGTTCGCGCTGCTGATGTTCGCGCTCTGCTTCACGCCCGCGCCGATCGAACCGTTCGATCTGGTCAGCGGCGATTCGCCGTAGAACACGCTTGTGGGGCGAGCCCTGCCGGGCTCGCCGGGCGGGCCTGACAAGGCCCGCCCCCCATGACCTACAAGACATTGAGCGGATCGACATCTACCGTGACCTTCCGCCTCACCTCGGGCATCGCCGCGAGGACGGTCTTCAGCGCCTGGCGCATCTCCGCGCGGCGCGTGCCCTTGAGAAACACCTGCACGCGGTGCTCGCCGCGCAGCCGCCCGAGCGGCGCCGGGGCCGGTCCGAGCGTGATCATCCCGCCCGGCGTCATCACGGGCTCGAGCCGCCGGACGATCTCGGCGCCCGTCTGCATCGCATCCATGAACGTGGGTGCACGCACGACCGCGTTCACCAGCGACACGAACGGCGGATAGCGCATGCCGCGCCGGTACGCGAGCTCGCGTTCGAAGAAGGCGGCGTAGTCCTGCTGGCACGCGAGCTGGATGCTGTAGTGCTCGGGGTAGAGCGTCTGCACGACGGCCTCGCCCGCGCGTTCCCCACGGCCGGCGCGTCCAGCCACCTGGGTCAGGAGCTGGAACGTCCGCTCCCCCGCGCGGAAATCAGCGAGGCCGAGACCGACGTCGGCGGAGATCACGCCGACCAGCGTGACCCGCGGGAAGTCATGTCCCTTTGCGATCATCTGCGTCCCCACCAGGAGGTCCAGGGCTCCTGTCGAGAACTGCATCAGGAGCTTGGTGAGCTCGCCCTTGCGCCGCACGGAGTCGCGGTCCACGCGGCCAATCCTCGCCTCCGGGAAACGCTCACGGAGCTGCTGCTCCACTTTCTCCGTCCCGAAGCCGGTGTGCTCCAGGTAGGGTGCCGCGCATTTCCGGCACGCGGTCGGCACATCCGTCGCGTAGTTGCAGTAGTGACAGCGGGCGCGCCAGCCGCGCCGGGCACGATGCACGGTCAGGGAGACGCTGCAGTTCGGGCACTCGTAGGTATCGCCGCACTGCCGGCAGAACACCGCGGTCGAGAACCCGCGGCGATTGAGCAGGACGAGCACCTGTTCCTTCCGCGCCAGGCGATCCTCGATGGCGGTCACCAGGTCGCGGCTGACGACGACATCGGGCCCTTCCGACGCGTACTCGTCGCGCATGTTCACGAGCCGCACCGCCGCGAGCGGCCGATCGAGGACTCGCCTCTGGAGCGACAGCAGGTCGTACTTCCCCGACACGGCGTTCTGATAACTCTCCATCGACGGCGTCGCCGAGCCCAGGACCACGAGGGCGCCGGCGCGGCTCCCCCTGACGATCGCCACGTCGCGTCCGTGGTATCGCGGTGACTCCTCCTGCTTGTAGGAGCTGTCGTGCTCCTCGTCGACGATGATCAGGCCCGGGCGTGGGAGCGGTGCGAAGACGGCGGAGCGCGTGCCGACGACGACGTCCACGTCGCCGCGGCGGATCCGCTGCCACTGGTCGTGCCGCTCGCCGTCCGACAGCGCGCTGTGCTGGATGGCGACGCGCGTGCCGAAGGTGTCGCGAAAGAGCGCGGCGACCGACGGCGTCAGCGCAATCTCCGGCACCATCAGCAGCACCTGGCGGCCGGCCGCGCAGACCTGCTGCGCCAGGCGCAGATAGATCTCGGTCTTGCCGCTCCCGGTGACGCCATGGAGGAGCGCGACGCGGAACTCTCCCGAGGCCGCGCGCGCGGAGAGCTCCTTCAGCGCCGCGGCCTGTTCGCCGGTCAACTGGCGGTCCGGATCCCGCTCCTGGTTCTTGAATGCCGCGCGCTCGAACGGATCGCGTTCGTGTGCCTCATCACGCAGCGACGCGAAACCACCCGCGACCAGGCGGCGGAGGACGTCGCCGCTGACCCCGCGCTCGCGCAAGGCAGGCAACGACAGGCCGTCGGGACGAGCCGCCAGCGCCTCGAGCGCCGCGCGCTGCCTGGCTGTCACGGTCCGGCTCAAGCCGGACACTACGACGGGTTCCTCGGTCCGGCTGAAGCCGGACACTACGGGTTGCTCGGTCCGGCGCACGCCGGACACTACGACGGGTTCCTCCCGGTCGTACGTAGTGTCCGGCTTGAGCCGGACCGCTTCCATTCCGTGCGTCGTGATCGACGCAATCTTCTGGGTCTTGAAACTCGACGCGCGCCGCTGGGCGCCGGGGGGCATCGCGACGGCGATCGCGTCACCGACCCCGGCCACGTAATAGTCCGCGACCCACACCGCGAGCTCCACCACCGCGGAGGGAAGGAACGGCTCACGGTCGAGCACCTCCGCGACATCCTTTGCCTGCGTCCCCTCGTCGATCGAGGCGTCATGGGCGATCACGCACCCGGTGAGCACGCGTGTGCCGAGCGGCACGCGGACCCGCGCGCCAACCGGCGGCAGCTCGAGGTGGTCGGGAACGTTATAGGTCAGGAGGTCGAGAAACGGGACCGGAACGGCGACGGAGATGAAACGCACTACTCGTTCGCGTTCTCCGAGATCAGAACGCGAACGCGCTTCATGTCCTCCCAGACATCCCGCTTGGCGGACGGCGTCCGCAGCAGGTAGGCGGGGTGATACGTCGGCATCAGGATGGCGTCCCGGTACGGGTATTCGCGCCCCCGCATCTTGGTGATCGGCTCGGTCGTCCGCAGCAGCGACTGCGCCGCGAACTTCCCGAGGGCGACGATCACCTTGGGCTTGATGGTGTCGATCTGGCGGAAGACGAACGGCTCACACTGCGCCATTTCGTCCGGCTCGGGATTGCGGTTGCCAGGCGGCCGGCACTTGATGATGTTGGCGATGTAGACATCCTCGCGGCGCAGGCCCATCGCCTCGATGATCTTGGTCAGCAACTGCCCGGCGCGGCCGACGAACGGTTCTCCCTGCACGTCCTCATCCGCGCCCGGTGCTTCGCCGACGAACATCAGGTCGGCGTTGGGATTGCCCACGCCAAAGACGATCTGCTTGCGGCCCAGCGCGTGGAGCGCGCAGCGGGTGCAGTCGCCGATGTCGGTGCGGATGGCGGCGAGCGCCTCCGCTTGAGAACCGAAGACGGCGATTGACTGCGCATGTGGGGCGGACCCTTCCGGGTCCGCCGGGCGAGCCTGACAAGGCTCGCCCCACGACGGGTCGGCGCGCGTCCGCCACACCGGCTCGCTGCGCACGCCGTCTACGCCGAGTTCCTGGAAGTACTCGAGGTGGGCCCTGAGCTCGTCGCGGCTCATCGTCAGATGCGCACGGGAGCGGTGGTGCGGGTGCGAACCAGTCGTTCCACGCGGTCAAGAATCGCCGCGGCGACGCGGTCCTTCCCTTGAAGCGGGATCGCCTGTTCATCGTCAGCGCTGACCAGCGTGACGGCGTTGGTGTCCACGTCGAAACCGACGCCTGGCTGGGAGACGTCGTTGGCCACGATCAGATCGACATTCTTCTTCGCGCGCTTCGCCCGGGCCTTGGAGACCGCGTCCCCGGTCTCAGCGGCAAACCCGACCAGCACCGGCGTGCCGGACGCAAGCCGCGAGGGCAGGCGCGCGAGGTCGCCGAGGATGTCCGCGGTGCGCTCGAGCGTGAGCGTCATCGGCGCATCGGACTTTGCAATCTTCCCTGGAGCGGTTCGGGACGGCGTGTAATCCGCGACCGCCGCGGCCATGACGACGAGGTCGGCTCGCGTGGCAGCGGCGCTGACGGCCGCGTGCATCTCGGCGGCGCTGCGGACGCGAACGACTTCGTCCACGGCCGGCGGCTCGAGGGACGTGGGTCCCGCGACCAGCGTCACGTGGGCGCCCCTGCGGCGCGCCTCGGACGCAATCGCATACCCCATGCGGCCGCTGGATCGGTTGCCGACGTAGCGCACCGGGTCGATGTCTTCGTAGGTCGGTCCCGCGCTCACCACCACGCGGAGGCCGTGCAGGACTGACGAGGGCGGCGACAGCACGAGCTCGGCGGCGGCGACGATCTCGACGGGCTCGGCGAGCCGGCCCTTCCCGATCCAGCCGCACGCCAGGTAGCCCTCGCCGGGATCGACGAAGCGGACGCCTCGCGCGGCGAGCGCCTGGAGATTCCGCTGCACGGCGTCGTGCGCGAGCATGTTGGAGTTCATCGCCGGGGCGAGCAGCACCGGCGCCGTGGTGGCGAGATACAGGGAGCTCAGGAAGTCGTCCGCGATGCCGTTGGCGAACTTGCCGATGACGTTCGCCGTGCACGGCGCGACCAGCAGCAGGGCGATCGAGTCGGCGATCGCGATGTGCTCGATGTCCGAGTTCATCCCCGGCTTCCACTGGGAGGTGATGACCGGGCGCCGGGTGATCGCCTCGAAGGTCACGGCCCCGACAAATCGCGTCGCCGACCGCGTCATCACGGCCACGACGTCGTGGCCGCGCTTCTGGAGCCCGCGGCAGACTTCGACCGCCTTGTAGGCGCCGATGCCGCCGGTCACTCCTAACGCTATCAACCCCATGTCAACTCCCAACTCCCAAAAAACCCAACAACCAAAACTCCCATTGGGAATTGCGGAGTTGGGGGTTGGGTGTTGTCAGTCGTTGTTCTCGATCTTCTCGACCTTGCGGCGGAGCACTTCGAGGTGCGCGACGGTCACTTTCTTCTCTGCCGCCACCCGTGGCTCGGCGCCCTTGAACAGTTGCCGTGCCCGCATGCCGGCGAGGACGACGAATTCGAACCGGTTCTCTTTAGGGGGTCTTTCCATGTGTTCCTCTACGTTTGGGAAACGTCCCGATGATCGTTTCGGCCTGCGGCCTCATGCCCTTTACCCTCGACCGCTCCGCCAGGATGATTGACCGGAGCCGGTCGACAGCCGCATCGAGCTCGTCGTTCACCACCACGTATTCGTAACGGGCGAACTCGTCCACCTCGCGGCACGCGACCTCGAGGCGTTTGGTGATCTGCTCTTCGCTGTCCTTGCTGCGGCCGCGGAGCCGTTGTTCCAGAACCGCCGCCGACGGCGGGAGCACGAACACCCCCACGGTCTCGATGCCGCGGTCGCGGACCTGCCGGGCACCCTGGACGTCGATCACCAGCACCACGTCCTTGCCCTCGGCGAGCAGCGCCTCGGTATCGTCGGCCGAGGTGCCGTAGTAGTTGCCGAAGACATCCGCGGACTCGAGAAAGGCCGCCTTGCTGGCCATCGCCTCGAACCGCTCGCGGCTGATGAAATTATAGTCGACCCCGTCCCGCTCTCCGGGCCGCGCCATCCGGGACGTGTAGGACCGCGACAGGCACAACTCAGGGACCTGGTGCACCAGCCGCTCGACCAGCGTCGTCTTGCCGGTCCCTGACGGGGCGGAGACAATGAAGAGCAGCCCGCGGCGCAGCTGGCTGGGGGGCGGGCTGGCAGCGTTACTCGACATTCTGGACCTGCTCCCGCATCTTCTCGAGCTCGGCCTTGGCGTTGATGATCAGCTCCGAGACGCGCAGGCCGTCCGCCTTGGAGCCGATCGTGTTCACTTCGCGGTTCATCTCCTGCAGCAGGAAATCGAGCTTCCTGCCGCACGGCTCGTCGCTCATCGACAGCGCGTCCCAGTGCGCCAGGTGGGCGCGGAAGCGGGTGACTTCCTCGGTGATGTCGGACCGCGCGGCGGTGCGGACGATCTCCTGGGCGATCATCGCCTGATCGACCGGCACGTCGAGGCTGATCTCGCGGATGCGCTCCTGCAGGCGGTGCTGCACGTCCCCGCGGCCCTCTTCGGCGGCGGCCGCGACCTTCTCAATCAGATCCCCCAGGAACTGCTTTCGCCCGTCGAGATCGGCCCGCAGGTGACCGCCTTCGCGCACCCGCATGGCATCGAGATCGGCGAGGGCCTGCTCCAGCGCTGACTGGACGCTCGCGGCGAGCTGCGCCTCGACGGCGGGATCCGCCTCGGCCGCCCGCTCGCGCACGGTGATCGCCTGCGGCAGGCGCAGCAGGTCGCCCGGCGTCAGCGCGCCCGCGATCAGCCCGCGTTCGCGCGCCCGGTCCATCGCGGCCGACAGCGCGTTGGCAAAATCCTCGTTGAGCTCGACGGTCGGCGCCGCGGCGTGCCGAAGCTGCACCGAGATGGCCAGCTCGATCCGCCCCCGCGCCAGTCTCTTCTGCAACAGGCCCCTCACCCGGGATTCGAGATCCGCCAGCGACTGGGGAATCCGCAGTTGGACGTCGAGGAAGCGATGGTTCACCGCGCGGATGGTGACGCCAATCGTCGCGCGCTCGTCCTCGTGGGTCAGCGAGGCGAAGCCGGTCATGGATTTGATCACGTTTCGATCTCGGATGGCTCTTCCTGCAACTGCAGCTCGTAGAGTCTGGCATAGGCGCCGCCGCGCGACATCAACTCATCGTGCCCCCCCGCCTCGACGATACGGCCCTGCTCGAGCACCACGATCGCGTCCGCCCGGCGGACGGTCGAGAGCCGGTGGGCAATCACGAACGACGTCCGGTTCAGCATCAGGTTCGACAGCGCCTCCTGCACCAGCTTCTCGGACTCGCTGTCGAGCGACGAGGTCGCTTCGTCCAGGATCAGGATCGGCGAGTCCCGCAGGATGGCTCGCGCGATCGCGAGGCGCTGCCGCTGTCCCCCGGAGAGCCGGTGACCGCGTTCCCCGATGGTCGTGTCGTAGCCGCGCTCGAGCTGGGCGATGAAGTCGTGGGCATGGGCGGCGCGGGCCGCCGCTTCGATCTCCGCCCGGCCGGCGGCCGGCTTCCCGTAGGCGATGTTGGCGGCGATGGTGTCGTCGAAGAGCACCGTCTCCTGGGTGACCATGCCGATCTGCGACCGGAGCGACGCCAGCGTGACGTCCCTCACGTCTTGCCCGTCGATCAGGATCGAGCCGCCGGTCACGTCGTAAAAACGCGGCAGCAGGTTCACCAGCGTCGTCTTTCCCGCGCCGCTCCGGCCGACGATGGCGAGCATCTGTCCGGGCTGCACCGTAAAGCTGACGCCTTCGAGCGTCACCCGCCCCCCCGAGCCGGCGTACCCGAACTGCACGTCGCGGAATTCCACGGCGCCGTGGAACGGCGGCAGCGGCACCGCGCCGGGTCGATCCATCACCTCGTTGTGCGAGTCGAGGATCTCGAAGATCCGCTCGGCCGCGGCCATCGCCTGCTGCAGGTCGGCGTTGACGCGGCTCAGCTTCTTGGCAGGCGCGTACATCATGAACAGCGCCGCGATGAAGGCGGTGAACTGGCCCGGCGTCAGCCGGCCGGTCGCGATCTCCTGGCTGCCGTACGCCAGCGCGGCGACAAACGCCACGCCGCCGATGAACTCCATCAGCGGCGGAAACGCGGAGAGCGCGCTCGTCACCTTCATGCTGGTCCGGTAGAAGGCGTTCGACGACCGCTCGAACTTCTCACGCTCGCGTGCTTCGGCGCCAAACGCCTTGACGATCCGGTGCCCGGTGAACGCCTCCGCGCTGACGTGCGACATCTGCTCCAGCGCCTCCTGGCTGCGCCGGGTGCTGCGGCGAATCCGCTGGCCGAGACGCACGAGCGGGTAGACGACCAGCGGGGCGCCGGTGAGGCAGACGATGGCCAGGCGGGCGTCGTAATAGAACAGCAACCCAACGATGCCGATCAGCGCAAGCGACTCGCGCGTCAGATCGCCCAGCGTTTCCGACACCGACCGCTGCACCTGCCCGACGTCGTTGGTGATCCGCGACAGCAGCCGTCCTGTCGTCTGCAGCGAGAAGAACGCCGCCGACTGTTCCAGGATGTGCCGGAACAGCACGTTGCGCAGGTCGCGGACGACGCGCTGCCCGACGTCGGTCATCAGGTAGCCCGAGATGTAGCCGGCCACCCCTTTCACCAGGTAGATGCCGAGCAGCGCCGCGCTGATCGGCAGGAGATTCTGGCGGCTCGGGAGGACCTGGTCGAAGATCGGCTGGATCAGCGCCGCGACGCCGGCGGTGGCCGCGGCGTAGAGCAGCATGGCGACCAGAGCGCCACCCAGCCGCGCGCGGTGCGGGCGGGCGTACTCGAGCAGCCTGAAAAACGGGTTCATTCGGTGAAACGGTAGCGCAGCAGCACCCAGAGCGCGACCACGCCGTCGCGCCATGTGATCTTCTTGCCGTCCTCGTATCCGCGGCCGTCGTAGGTGATCGGCACCTCGTAGACGCGATAGCCGCGCTTGAAAATCTTCGCCGTCAGCTCCGGCTCGATGCCGAACCCGTCCGAGTGCAGCGTCATCGACCGCAGCACCTCCGTCCGCATCACCTTGTAGCAGGTCTCCATGTCCGAGAGCATGGTGTTGTACAGGACGTTGGTCACCAGCGTGAGGACCCGGTTCCCCAGGTAATGCGTGAACAGGAAGACACGGTGCCGCCCGAGGAAGCGTGAGCCGTAGACCACGTCGGCGCGCCCTTCGCAGATCAGCTCGATCAGCGCGGGAAACTCTTCCGGTGAGTATTCGAGATCCGCGTCCTGGATGACCACCAGGTCGCCCTTTACTTCGCTGAACCCTCGCCGCAACGCAGCGCCCTTGCCTTGGTTGTGGGGCTGGAAGACCAGGGTGAACCCGAGCTCCGGCTGAAGCCTGGAGAGGATGTCACGCGTGCCGTCGGTCGAGCCGTCGTCCACGACGATCAGCTGCGTCCGGATCGGAACGGCGATCACCCGCCGGATGATCTCCTCGATCGTGGCGGCCTCGTTGAAGGCCGGCATCACCACCGACAGGAGCGGGTCGGGCAGCCGCCCTTTCAGCCGGCTCATCGGCGTGCCGCCTGCTGGAAGCCCAGGGGATGCGCCGCGTGCCATCTCCATGCGTCACGGACGATGGTGTCGAGCTCGGATCGGCGAGGCACCCACCCCAGCTCCGCACGGATGCGGCCCGCGGAGGCATAGAGGACGGATGGATCGCCGCTCCTGCGAGGCGCCGAACGCCGTGCCACGGTGCGGCCGGTCACACGCTCGACGGCCGCAATCACGTCGCGCACTGACGAAGGCTTCTCGCTGCCGGCATTGAAGGTGGCCGACGCGCCGCCACCCTCGAGGTGACGCAGCGCGAGCACGTGCGCATCCGCGAGGTCAGCGACGTGCACGTAGTCCCTCAGGCAGGTGCCGTCAGGGGTCGGGTAATCCTCACCGAAGATCTCCAGGGGCGCGCCGCCGGATGCCGCCTCGAACGCGCGCGGAATGACGTGAATTTCCGGCGCGTGATCCTCCCCCAGCTCCCCCTCGGGGTCAGCGCCAGCGGCGTTGAAGTAGCGGAGCCGGACGGATGAGATTCCATAGGCGCGCTCGAAGTGCGGCAATGCCTGTTCGACCGCCAGCTTCGTCTGGCCGTAGGCGTTGATCGGGGCGGTTGGATGCGTTTCGTCGATCGGCGTCGCGACGGGCTCTCCGTAGACGGCGCAGGTCGAGGAGAACACGAATGCGTGGCACCGCTCCGCCGCCATCGCCTCGAGCGTGGCCAGCGCCCCGACGACATTGTTCCGGTAGTAGGCGACCGGATCGCGAACGGAATCCGCGACCGACAGCCAGGCGGCAAAATGCATCACTGCCGTGGCACTGCTGTCGCGAATCGCGCGGCGCACCGCATCCACATCGCGGACGTCGCCCTCGATCAGGGGGGAATCGAGCACAGCCTCGCGGTGACCGGCCGACAGGTTGTCGTAGATCACGACCGCGTGTCCGGCCTGGCGCAGCGCTTTCGCGGCGTGGCTGCCGATGTAGCCGGCCCCGCCGGTCACCAGCACCCGGCTGCGATCAGCTGCGGCCAATGGAGTAATAGGTGAACCCGTGCTGCTTCATCTCGGCGGGCTCGAACAGGTTGCGGCCGTCGAAGATCACCGGCGAACGCATCAGCGTCCGCATCCTTTCGAAATCCGGGCGGCGGAATTCGTTCCACTCGGTGACGATCGCCAGGGCGTCAGCCCCCTTGAGCGCGTCATAGCTCTTGGTGGGAAAGGTGACGCGGCTGCCGAAGATCCCCTTCGCGTTCTTGCTGGCCTCCGGGTCGTAGGCATGGACCTTCGCGCCCGCGGCCAGCAGACCCTCGATCAGCGGGATCGCCGGCGCCTCCCGCATGTCGTCGGTGCGTGGCTTGAACGCGAGTCCCCACACGCCGATCGTCTTCCCCTTGAGCGACCCGAAGTGGTCCCGCATTTTGGCGACCAGGCGGGTCTTCTGCGACGCGTTCACCCCCTCGACGGCGCGGAGGATCTTGAACTCGTAGTCCTTCTCCGCCGCGAAGTGGATCATCGCCTTGACGTCCTTCGGAAAGCAGCTCCCGCCGTAGCCGATGCCGGGGAACAGGAAGGACGCGCCAATCCGGCGGTCGGACCCCACGGCCCTGCGCACCTGGTCGACGTCGGCGCCCACCAGCTCACACAGGTTGGCGACCTCGTTCATGAACGACACGCGCGTGGCCAGCATGGCGTTGGCCGCGTACTTCGTCAGCTCGGCGCTCGCGCAGTCCATCACCATGATCGGCGCGCCGGTGCGCGTGAACGGCGCGTAGAGCTCTCGCATCAGCTCCTCCGCCCGCGGATCCTCCGCGCCGATCACCACGCGATCGGGCTTCATGAAGTCGTCCACCGCGGCGCCCTGCTTCATGAACTCGGGATTGCTCACCACGCTGAACGGGTGCGTCGTCTCGCGCCGGATCACGTCGCGCACCCGCGCGCTGGTCCCGACCGGCACGGTGCTCTTGTCGACGATCACCTTGTAGCCGTTCATCGCCTTGGCGACGTCTTTCGCGACCGCGAGGACCTGCTGCAGGTCCGCGGACCCGTCCTCTCCCTGCGGCGTCCCGACGGCGATGAAGATCAGCGTCGAATCGCGGACGGCTTTCTGGAGGGTGGTTGAGAACGCCAGGCGCCGCTCGTGCGTATTGCGGCGGACGACCTCCTCCAGGCCCGGCTCGTAGATCGGCATTTTCCCGCGCCGGAGCATCCGGATCTTCGCCGCGTCCCGATCGACGCACACGACCTCGTTGCCGCTCTCGGCAAGACAGGCGCCCGCGACCAAACCCACGTATCCTGTCCCCAGCACCGCTATCTTCATCCGCTCCGCCGCCCTCCGTTCAAACTGCTGAGGCTATCATAACGGTCAGATGCGGATTCTTGTCGATTACCGGCCCGCCCTTCGCGAGCGTACCGGCGTCGGCGAGTACATCCACCAGATGGTGCGCGCGTACACCAGGGCGCACGACGACCAGGTGAGCGTGTTCACGAGCTCGTGGAAGGACCGTCCCCCGCCGGGGCTCGCGTCCGAGCTTGGCGCGACCGTGATCGATCGCCGGGTGCCGGTGCGGGCGCTGAACCTCCTCTGGCATCGCGCGGGATGGCCCGCCATCGAATCCGTGGCCGGCGCGTGCGACGTCGTCCACGCAGCGCACCCCCTGCTGATCCCCGCGCGCCGCGCCGCGCAGGTGATCACGATCCACGACCTCTACTTCCTCTCCGAGCCCGACCGGATGCGCGCGGAAATCAAGCGCGACTACCCGGCGCTGGCTGCCGCGCATGCGCAGCACGCCGACGCCATCGTCACCTCCACCGAGTACGGCAAGCGCCTCGTGATCGAGCAGCTGCACGTCGCGCCGGACCGCATCTACGTGTGCCCACCCGGTGCGCCCTCATGGCAGGCGCTGGGCCGCGCGCCGAACGTGCCGCGCGACGGGTGCATCCTGTTTGTCGGCACGCTCGAGCGGCGCAAGAACATCGGGGCACTGCTCGATGCCTATGCGCTGCTGGTGCAGAGGCATCCGCAGCTGCCGCCGCTCGTGCTCGCAGGCCGGGCCACTGCCGATGCAACGGCGTGGCTGGCCCGCATCGCAGAACCTCCTCTTGCCGGGCGGGTCCGGCACCTCGGGTACGTGGGCGCGGATGCGCGGGAACGGTTGTTCGCGTCGGCCCGCGTGCTGGTGCTGCCTTCGCTCGACGAGGGGTTCGGATTGACGGCGCTCGAGGCGATGTCAGCCGGCATTCCTCTTGTCGCGTCGAACCGGGGATCGCTCCCCGAAGTCGTCGGCGGCGGCGGAACGCTCGTCGACCCGGCCGATGTCGAGGCGATCGCGGCGGCGATTGAGCGAGTGACGACGAGCGAGGCGGCGGCGACCGAGTCCGGGCTCGCCGGGCTGGCGCGGGCGCGGGCGTTTACGTGGGGTGCGGCCGCGACCACGCTTCGCCAGGCGTATGTCGACGCCGTGGCACGCCGGCAGGCACGCGGATGAGGATCGCGATCGACGCGCGCGAGCTGCGAGGCCATCCGACCGGGGTCGGCCGCTACCTGTCGCAGCTCCTGGAGGCGTGGAACGTGCTGCCTGCCGCGGCGGGGCACGAGTTCATCATGTGTGCCCCTGCGGATGGCGCCGCAGGCGGGACGAGATGGGAACAGCTTGCGCTGCCCAGGCTGATCGCCGAGGCGCGCGCCGATGTCTTCTTCGCCCCGGGTTACACCGGGCCGCTGCGCTGCCCCGTGCCGATGGTGGTGGCCATCCACGATGTCTCGTTCGCAGCGCACCCTGAATGGTTTCGGTGGCGCGAGGGGCTTCGGCGCCGCATCCTGGCGCGGCTGTCGGCGCGGCGCGCCGTGCGGGTGCTGACCATCTCCGAGTTCTCCAAGCGCGAGATCGTCGCCCACCTTGGAATCGACCCCGGGAAGATCAAAGTCACCTACATCGCCGCGGCAGATCGCAGGGGCGCGCCAGGCATGGCCCGCCAACCGCGCGTGCTCTACGTCGGGTCACTCTTCAATCGCCGGCATGTGCAGGAATTGATCGAGGGATTCACGCGCCTTTCGCGGCGGCGCGAGCGCATGACCCTCGACCTTGTTGGCGACAACCGGACCAGTCCCCGGATCGATTTCGACCAGGTCGTCAGCAGCAGCGGCGCCGCGGACCGAATCCGTATCCGTTCCTACGTCACCGAAGACGAGCTCGCGTCGCTCTATGCCGAGGCGTCGGCGCTGGTGTTCCTGTCCGAGTACGAAGGCTTCGGGCTGACGCCGCTCGAAGCGCTGGCCGCGGGGGTTCCAGTTGTCGTCCTCGACACGGCGGTGGCCCGCGAAATCTATGGCGACGCCGCGGTGTATGTCCCGCGGCCGGATCCCGCGCTCGTCGAGGCGGCGCTGGAACGGGTCGTGTTCGACCAGGTCGAGCGGGCGCGGGTGCTCGACGCGGCCCCGTCCGTGCTCGCGCGTTACTCGTGGCAGGCGTGTGCCGCGACTACCCTAGAGGTCCTTGTCTCCAGTGCCGCGCCTCTCGATCATCATCGTCACGTATAACTCGCGCGGCGAGATCGATGCGTGCCTCGACTCGCTCAGCCGGACTCCCCCTGCGTGCGACTACGAGATCGTGGTCGTCGACAACGCGTCCAGCGACGGCACGACGACTGACATCCGGGCGCGGTGGCCCAGCGCGCGGGTGATCGATGCGGGCGGCAATCTCGGCTTCGCGGCCGCGAACAATCTTGGTATCCGGGGCTCCACTGGCGAGCTCGTCCTGCTCCTCAACCCCGACACCGTGGTCCGCTCCGGCGCGCTGGATACGCTCGTCGCGGTGCTCGACGCGCGCCCTGGCGTCGCGGTCGCTGGCCCGCGACTCGTGGACGCGACCGGGCGCGCCGAGCTGTCGTTTGGCCGGATGATCTCGCCGTTCGCCGAGTGGAGGCAGAAGCTGCTCGTGTCGGGCCACGCTCGCGGCGCGCCGTTGATCAGCGCGCACGTCGAGCAGCTCACGCGGGTCGAGCGCGAGGTCGACTGGGTCAGTGGCGCGTGCCTGCTGGTGCGGCGCGTGGACGCCGAGGCTGTCGGCCTGCTGGACGAACGGTATTTCATGTACACGGAGGACGTCGATTTCTGCGCGGCGATCCGCGCGCGGGGACGTGCGGTGCTGTTCACGCCCCGGGCAGAGGTCGTCCACTTGAGGGGACGCTCCGCCTCCAGCGCGCCCAGATCGACCGAGGCGGCCTACCGAAGCAGCCAGATCGCCTTCTACGAAAAACACCATCCCGGCTGGGTGCCAATCTTGCGTGCGTACCTGAAGATCCGCGGCCGCTAACCCGATACGCGGATCATCCCGTCATGGATGCCGTGAACGATCAATTCGTATGGCACTGCCCGTCCTGCGGCCGCCGCGTGCCGCGCCGGGTCGAGGAATGCCGCTGCGGATTTCGTCAGCCCGCGGACGAAATGGTCATCGCCGCACCAGTCCCGAACGACCAGGTGCCAGCACGCGGGCGCCGCCAGCTCCGCCTCAAGACGATCATGCTTCTCGGAATCGCGCTCCTGCTCGGCGCGGGAGTGGCGGCCGTGTCTCTCCGTTCGTGGTGGGCGCCAGCACCGCCGCCCGCGGCCACCGTGGCGACTTCGGCCACCACTGACACGCCGAGCGCGGCGCTCACACAGCCAGGCGCCCCCTTCACGCTTACCCCTCTCACGAGCCCCGCCACACGTGGGGCTGGTCCCGCTGACGGGTCATCGCTCAGCGCCTCTCCCGGCGCCGCCGCGCCGCCGGTGGCGCCCGCATCTGCCGCAGTCGCCGGTTCATTCGAAGACGTCGTCGCCCGCACGCTTCCCGCCGTCGTCTCGATTCACGCAGGGCAGGCGCGCGGCACTGGCTTCTTCATCCGGCCGGACTCCGTGCTCACCAACGCCCACGTCGTCGAGGGACAGTCCTCCGTGCAGCTGCAGGCGGGCGACACCAGGTACTCCGCGCGCGTCGTGCGGGTGTCGCCCGGCACCGACCTCGCGGTGCTGCAGGTCGCCAACGCCAATCCCTCGCAGCCGGTACTGAAGCTCGGTTCGGTGGCCGGCGTGCGTGCCGGGCAGGAGGTGATCGCGATTGGATCCGCGCTCGGCGTGCTGTCCAACACCGTGACGCGCGGGATCGTGAGTGCGGTGCGCCAGGCCGGCGCGGTGACGCTGCTCCAGACCGATGCCGCAATCAACCCGGGTAACAGCGGCGGCCCGCTGATCGATCGCAGCGGCACCGTCATCGGGATCAACTCGATGGGGATCGCGCGCCAGGTCGGCGAAGGGCTCGCGTTTGCGGTGGCGATCGACCACGCCGCGGCCCTGATCAGCGGCCAGGCGCCGATGGCGGCAGCGGCGACGCCGCTGGCCAGCCTGAATCGCGCGATGGGTGGACCGACGGAGGGCGACCAGAGGCGCCTGGGGGGCGAGGCCGCCTACCGCAAGACGCTCGAGTGGGCGGTGGGCAACGCTGACCAGCTCGACACCTACTGGAACCGCTACGCGCAGGCCTGCGTCATGAGCGCGTCCCGGGGCGGCGATCGCCCCTGGTTCGCGGTCTACGAGGCCAACGCGGTGCGGCTCACCAATACCTCGGGATACGACTGCGGCAGCTGGCTCGAGAGCGTGCGATCCAACGCCGGGACCATCCGCACCGAGATCACCCGGGCGTCAGAGACGGCGCGGCAGAGCGGCGTCTACCCCGGCGTGATGCGCGACCTCCGCCGCCAGCACCGGCTGGATTGGTCCGGATGGGACCGGTAGGCTCGGGCAGACAGCGCCTCTCGATCGCGCCGATATAATGGCCCCTGAATGCGGGTGGCCATCGATGCGCGGAAACTGCACGACTTCGGGATCGGCACCTACACCCGGAACCTCCTGCGCCACCTGGCGCGGATCGACACCGACACCGAGTACGTGCTGTTGTGCCGGGAGATGGACCTCGGGGTCGGCGCGCAGCTCGGTCCGAACTTCCGCACCGTGCTCGAGCCATCGCCGAACTACTCGATCCGCGAGCAGATCCACGTCCCGCTCGTGCTGCGTCGCGAGCGGCCCGACGTCTTTCACGCGCCGCATTACGTGCTGCCACCGCTCATCCAGTGCCCAACGGTGGTCACGATCCATGACTGCATCCACCTGAGGTTTCCGCAGTACCTGCCGAACCGCGCGGCCTACTTCTACGCCAAGGCGTCGATGTGGGCGGCGGCGCGGCGTTCGGACCGCATCCTGACGGTATCGGAAGCCTCGAAGCGGGACATCCTGCATTACTTCGACGTGCCGCCGGACAAGATCGTCGTCGCCTGCAACGCGATCGACGAGCACTTCTGGGTCCCGCCGGCCGAGGAGGACGTGGCCCGCGTGCGGGAGCGCTACCAGCTCGATCACGGGTTCGTCCTGTACGCGGGCAACATCAAGCCGCACAAAAATCTCGTGCGGTTGATCGAGGCGTTTGCCGAGCTGCGGAAGGGCGGATTCGACGACCTCAAGCTGCTGATCATCGGCGACGAGATCTCGAAGCTGCCGGCCCTGCGGCGCGCGGTGCATCGCCACAAGCTGCACAAGCACGTGCGGTTCCTCGGCTTCCTCCCCGACGAGACACTCGCGATCCTCTATCGTCTCGCCGCCGTGTTCGTGTTTCCCTCGCTCTACGAGGGGTTCGGGCTGCCGCCGCTCGAGGCGATGGCCAGCGGCACGCCGGTGGTGACGTCCAACGTCTCCTCGCTGCCCGAAGTGGCGGGCGACGCGGCGGTGCTGGTGGACCCCTATGACGTCGATTCAATCGTGGACGGCGTGCGGCGGGTGCTGACCGATCCCGCGCTCGCCGACGATCTGCGCCGCAAAGGCCTGATCCGGGCACGGGGGTTCTCGTGGGCGCAGTCGGTCGCCAGGACCCGGGAGCTGTACCTCGAAGTCGGGGAACGGCGAGGACGACGGTGAGGGTCGCGCTGGTTCACGACTGGCTGACGGGGATGCGCGGCGGCGAGAAGGTCCTCGAGGTCCTCTGCGACCTGCACCCGGGGGCGGACATCTTCACGCTGTTTCACCAGCGCGGATCGGTCTCTGCCTCGATCGAGCAGCACCGGATCGAGTCGTCGTTCGTGCAGTACCTGCCGATGGCGCGCTCCCGGTACCGCCAGTACCTGCCGCTCTTTCCGTTCGCCATCGAGCAGTTCGATCTGGACCCGTACGAGCTGGTGATCAGCTCCAGCCACTGCGCGGCCAAGGCGGTGGTCGTGCCCGGGCGCGCGAGGCATCTCTGCTACTGCCATTCGCCGATGCGGTATGCGTGGGACCAGTTCGACGCGTACTTCGGCCCGGCGAGGGTCGGCCGCGCCGCGAGCCGCTGGTTCTACCGGCCCGTGCTGGCCCGAATGGCGCGGTGGGACGCCGCCACGGCGAGTCGCGTGGACCGCTTTCTCGCGAACTCTCAACACGTTGCGGGCAGGATCCGCCGATACTATAATCGCGAGTCGACGATCGTGTATCCACCCGTAGACACGGTCTTCTACCATCCTGCCGCCGACATCACACCAGGCAGTCACTTCCTCGTCGTGTCAGCGCTCGTGCCTTATAAACGGATCGAGCTGGCGATGAGGGCGTGTGAGCGAGTCGGCGCGGGCCTCCGCATCGTCGGTGACGGCCCGGATCGCCGCCGCCTCGAGGCGCAGGCCGGCCGCGACGTGGAGTTTCTCGGGCGTCTGTCAGATATGGAAATCAGGGACGAATACCGCCGCGCGCGCGCTGTGATCATGCCCGGGGAAGAGGACTTCGGCATCGTGCCCGTCGAGGCGCAGGCGTGTGGACGGCCGGTGGTCGCGCTCGCGAAAGGCGGGGCGCTCGAAACCGTCGTCGACGGCGTCAACGGCGTCCTGTTCGCCGAGCCCGACGTGGACGCGCTCGGTGCGGCACTCGAGCGCATCGGCGGCCTGACGTTCGACGCCGCCGGGGTGAGCGAGACAGCGGCGCGTTTTTCGCGAGAGCAGCACGCGCAGCGGATGCGGGCGGTGATCGACGAGACGATCGCCGCGCCCGCCGGGGCTCGATGGTAAGACGCTACAACCGCCTGCTCGTCGCCTTCTACGTGATCACGGACGCGCTGCTGGCCATCTGGGCGTTCGTGCTCGCCTACGGCGTCCGGTTCGAAAGCGGCCTGATTCCCGTGACGCGCGGCTACCCGCCGCTCGAGCAATACCTCAACGTCCTGCCGTTCATCGCCGTACTGACGCCGCTCGCCTTTCAACTCCAGGGTGTCTACCGCCTGCGGCGCGGCCGCTCGCGCGTCGACGACTTCTTCTCCGTCCTGGTCGGCAGCATCCTCGCGGTCGTGTTCGGCGTGATCTCCACGCTCTACGTGCAGGCGTATTACGCATCCGAGGAAGCGAGGGCGGTCGGCGCCTACCAGGTGTCGCAGCTGGTCTGGGCCCTCTTCCTCGGCCTGACGATCGCCTTCACCTATGCCTCGCGCGAAACCGTGCGGGAGCTGCTCGAGCGGCGGTGGCGCGCCGGCATCGGCCTCAAGCGGATCCTGATCGCGGGCGCCGGCGATCTCGGGCGGATGGTCGCGGACCGCATCCTCCAGCACCGCGAGCTCGGGTACCAGGTCGTCGGGTTCGTGGACGATCGCGCGGGTGGCGATCACATCGGCTATCGGGGCCTGCCCCTGCTCGGCACCCTGGCGGAGGTCGGCGAGATCGCCCAGCGCGAGCGCATCGACCACCTGTATGTGGCGCTGCCGATGGAGGAACACGCCAAGCTGCTCGACCTGATGGAGATCGCCAGCCGCGAAGTCCTCGACGTCAAGGTGGTGCCCGACCTGCTGCAGTTCATCGCGCTGCGCGCGCGGCTCGAAGACCTCGACGGCCTGCCGATCATCAACGTCAACGACGTGCCGCTGCAGGGCTTCAATTCGCTGCTCAAGCGGGCGATCGACGTCGTCCTGTCACTGGGCGCCGTCCTCGTGCTTGGCATCCCGGTGGCGATCATCGCGGCCCTCATCAAGATCACCTCCCCGGGCGCCGTGTTCTACCGCCAGGAGCGAATGGGCCTCGACGGCAAGGCGTTCACCGTCTACAAGTTCCGTTCGATGTATCACGATGCCGAGGACACCACCGGGCCGATCTGGGCGCACGACGACGATCCGCGCGCGACGCCGATCGGCCGCTGGCTGCGCAAGCTCGACCTCGACGAGCTGCCCCAGTTCTGGAACGTGCTCAAGGGCGACATGTCGATCGTCGGGCCCCGGCCCGAGCGGCCGTTCTTCGTCGAGCAGTTCAAGCACCGCATCCCGCAGTACATGCTGCGGCACAAGGTGAAGGCGGGGATCACCGGCTGGGCCCAGGTCAACGGCTGGCGCGGCAACACCTCCCTCGAGAAGCGGATCGAGTACGACCTCTACTACATCGAGAACTGGTCGGTGTCGCTCGACCTCAAGATCATGTGGCTCACCGTGATTCGGGGGGTATTCCAACGTGGCGTCGCCGTCTAGCTGCTTTCCCGTATGAGAATCGTTGTCACGGGCGCCGCAGGGTTCATCGGCTCCCATCTCTCCGAAACGCTGCTGGCGCGCGGACACTCGATCGTCGGCGTCGACAACCTGCTGACCGGCGACATGGCGAACATCGCGCACTTACGCGACGCCGACTTTCAGTTCATCCGCCACGACGTCACCCGCTACATCGACGTGGACGGACCCGTCGACTTCGTGCTGCACTGGGCCAGCCCGGCCAGCCCGATTGACTACCTCGAGCTGCCGATCCCGACCCTCAAGGTCGGCTCGCTTGGCACCCACAACGCGCTCGGACTCGCGAAAGCGAAGGGCGCCGGGTTCATGCTCGCGTCGACGTCCGAGGTCTATGGCGACCCGCTCGAGCATCCGCAGAAGGAGACCTACTGGGGCAACGTCAACCCCATCGGCCCGCGCGGCGTCTACGACGAAGCGAAGCGCTTCGCCGAAGCGATCACCATGGCCTACCACCGGTATCACGGGCTCAACACGAAGATCGTCCGGATTTTCAACACCTACGGCCCACGCATGCGGCTGCGTGACGGACGGGCCGTCCCTGCCTTCATGTCTCAGGCACTGAGGAACGAGGACGTCACTGTGTTCGGCGACGGCTCGCAGACCAGGAGTTTCTGCTACATCACAGACCTCGTAGCCGGCATCCTGCGGCTGATGGAGTCACAGACGAACGACCCCGTCAACATTGGCAACCCGCACGAGGTCACGATCGAGGAGATCGCCCGCACGATCATCAAGGTGGTCGGCTCGACCAGCAAGATCGTCTACCGCCCCCTGCCCGTGGACGACCCGAAGCAGCGCCGTCCCGACATCACCCGCGCGCGCACATTGCTTGGCTGGGAACCGCAGGTCGACCTGGAAGCAGGCCTGGAGAAGGCGGCGACTTACTTTAAGAGGAAGGTAGCTGGGTAGCTCGGTGGCTGGGTCGCTAGGTGGCTGGGGCGCTAGGTAGCTGGGTGGCTGGGTCGCTCGGTAGCTAGGCATGCAGGTTGCGATGCGCGGCAGCCATGTCGCTCCCCCACCACTCACTGATCGCCTGGCAGCGAGCTGACGATCTTTACATCCGACTTCATGCGGTTTCCCGCGAGTTTCCCGCGATTGAGCGCTTCGCTCTGGCATCACAGCTGCGTCGCGCTGCCTTCTCTGTTCCCGTCAACATCGTTGAAGGTTTTAGCCGCTTTGGTAACGCGGATCGATTGCATTTTTTGCAAATCGCCTCTGCTTCCCTTGCAGAAGTCGGTTATTGCCTGCACGCTGCCCGAAGGCTTGGCTATCTCACGGACTCACACTACGAGGTGCTTGAACTCGACGTGAAGAAAGTCTCTGCCCCTCTGAGGGGCTTGATGAAGTCGATGGGGCGGGCGCACCCGTAGTGGCGGATGGCTGGGTCGCTAGGTTGCTGGGTCGCTGGGTCACTTGGGGCGGAACGCGGGTTGGGCGCCCGCACGGGTAGCTTGGACCCGCAAGAAGGGAGCGCCAAGGTGCGAATCGTCAGCTGGAATCTGAATTACAAGGGGCAGTCCCACGAGAAACGCGCGAGCGGCAGCATCTACTCATGTGCGAGGCTGCACCGCATGCTCTCCGACCTGACCAGCGTGTTGGCCACGGCGAACCGCAAGCCTGTCCTGCTCGCTGGCGATCTCAACACAACGACCCAGGGTGCGGCCTCCAAGGAGAGTCACGCGGCCATTGCCTTTGGACGCCTCCGCGCTTGGGGCTTGGTCGACTGCATCGGCCGAACACGATCGAGCAGGCCGCGCCTTGCAAGCTGCACGTGTCCCGACGGGGATGCCTGTGCTCATGTCCGGACGTACCGCCATAACCACAGCGCGGACAGTGATCCGACGCAATGGGACTATGCATTCGCCTCTGAATCGCTCGTTCACGCGCTGAGGAAGTGTCAGGTGATCGATGACGCCGCCGCGTGGGAGCTGAGCGATCACTCTCCGATTGTGCTGGACCTGGAGATTAGCCCCGGTCCCAAAAACCTAAACGTTAACCTGCCGTAGACGTGCGGGTATTTGGAGAGGACGTTTCTGGTAGCGTGCCAGGCGTGCCAACCCGAACAGCCCGATTGACCCAGTTACCCAACTACCTAGCGACCCAGCTACCCAGCCCCCCAGCTACCCCCGCTCGTTGATCACTCCGCGCAGGTTCCACAGATAGTGGGCCGCTGAAATCAGCGTCAGCGCCAGCGATAGCCACACCGCAAGGTCCACCACGAGCGAAGGGGTCTGCAGGTAATTGAAGTACATCACGACGATGCTCGTGACGATGTAGGTCGCGGTCGCGAGCTTGCCCCAGATCGACGGGCGGAACGTCCGCGGTCCCACGGCCAGGTTCACGATCGCGACGACGCCGACGATGACGATGTCGCGGCTGATGACCACGACGGTCAGCCAGAGCGGGATGTGGTTGGTGAGCGGGATGCCTGGCAGGGTCAGCACGATGAACGTGGTGACGAGAAGCAGCTTGTCCGCCATCGGGTCGAGCCAGGCGCCAAGGCTGGTCCGCTGCCCGGCGCGCCGGGCGATCAGGCCGTCAAGGGCGTCGGTGACACCCGCGACCGCAAATGTCAGCAGCGCCCACCCGAGATAGCCGTACACCACCAACAGCACGAACGCCGGGATCAGCAGGATCCGCAGGATCGTGAGCTGGTTGGCGAGAGTGAGGTTGCCCACTACACAGCCTCTGGCAAGTCAAAGGGCAAAAGGCAAAGGGCAAATAGTGGCACGCGTCCCTGCCTAGCAGGGTGCTGAAAAAGTGACCCGCGAGGGATCGACATCGTGATCGCCCCGTACTACCATGCTCCCGACGTTTCCGAAGGGAGCAATCACATGCGTGGACCCGACGAGCA
>CANIBQ010000068.1 GCA_947465645.1 Acidobacteriota bacterium
CTAGAGGTGCGCGAGAGCAAGAGCCGCCCGGCTCTTTTGCAATCCGCGTAATAACGCGACAAAGGACCACAGCGATGCGTGTGACAAGACATTCGAATCCGGTGGACAGACACTCCCTTCGCCATCAAGCGACGGAGCGCCTGGTCCGACAGCCAAGGGGGTCGAAGTCGATGGCCGCTTCGGCGAGCGCATCGGAGCGCCACGTCCGACAGCCAAGGGGGTCGAAGTCGATGGCCGCCTCGCCGAGCAACACGTCTAGCGCCAGCACACCTGTGACCAGTCTGGCAGTCCTACCCACGCCGGCAGCGGCGCCTCCGTCCACCGCGCCCGCAACACCTTCGTCGGGCGGCCCGTCTTCGACGAGCAACAAATCGGACACACCTGTTTCCACTCTGGCAGTCCCACCCACGCCGGCAGCGGCGCCTCCGTCCACCGCGCCCGCAACACCTTCGTGGGACGGCCCGTCTTCGACGAGCAGCAAATCGGACAAAGTCAAGGACTCTGGCGTAGCGGAGAAGGAGAACGGCGGCAATTCCGGGGCTGACGTGCGTAGCTCCGTCGTGGCCAAGGGGCGCACCTATGGCCGGTGGGTTTCCACCCAGGCGAAAGCGATCTCGAACGCCGCCGCGGCGCAGCGGGACGACGATGTGCCCGACGTGCCCGCAGGGAAAACCATGCCAGGCGACCAACGACACCACGCAGAGGCATCGATGGCGGCGCGTTCGCGCGCCTCGGTCACGGAGCCGCTCGTTCTGAAGTTCACCGGTCCGATCCTGGCCCAGCCCAATGCGCCCGGCCTCAGCGTTCGCATCCGAACAGCAGACTCCGCGCGACCGGCGGCGGAGGCGTATGCGAAGCAGCGCGATAGCGGTGCCGGCCAGGAGCGCACAGCGCTGGTCCGCAACTTCATGCGGTCGCAGTTGGTGCCCTCGTCAGAAAAACCCGAAGCGAACACGACCATCGAGATCAAGATGCACTGGAGGGCGTAACGGCGCCGAATTGACTGCGAACGTGCAGTCGGAGGATTGGGGGAGATGTCGCCCAACCCCGGGAAATCGCCTGGCCGGCGCAAGTCGGGCAGGCGGTGTTTTCCTAGCGATTATCGGCTGACGCCGCCACGTTCGGTGGCGCAGCGCGAGCGAGAAAGGGGGTCTCGGTCTGGTCGGTCGGCTCCCTGCTAAGCCGCGCGGGGCTGTATCGCCTTGCTGACCCGCTCGATCAGCAACGCCGGCGTGAATGGCTTGGAAAGCATGACGCCCCGGACATCCCGGGCGCGGTGCAGCAGGTCTACGATCTCGGCATTTCCAGACATGAAGAGGATCCGCATGCTCGGGTAGCGGTTCATGAGCCGCTCGGCCATCATCCGTCCGCTCATGCCCGGCATGACGACGTCGGTCAGGACGAGGTCCACCCGGCCGGCGATCAGCTCGAGTGTCTGAAGGGCATCTTTCGGATTCGCCGCCTCGATCACCTTGTAACCCGCGTGCTCGAGCGTCCTTCGGACGAATTCCCTCACCGGGGCCTCGTCCTCGACCAGGAGCACTGTCCCGTTTGGCTGTGGATGCACCTTCCGGTAATCGGCGGGGTCGCCGGCTTCTTGAGGACCGGGCACAAACAAAAAGGGCAGCCCCCGAAGGGGCTGCCCTTTTTTGCCTCGCGCAAGAGCGCCGAAGCGCCGGCTACGAGGACTTCCTGGCCTGGGCGACCAGTGCCTCCAGGATCTTGATGTATTCGGCCTCGGTGTCGCTGAAGGCCTTCATGTAGTCCGTTTCCGAGATCTTCGCCTTTTTCCAGTCACCGTCGAAGACGTGGGTCTTCCCGTCCAGGTCAACGGTGTCGTTAGGCTGGTTGTTGCCGCGTTTCCTCGCCTGCAGCCCGTTGGCGCCGAGGTCGGAAATGAAGATTTTCGTTTTCGGCACCGCCGCGCTGTTCAGATCGATATACACGTCGCGGTACTTCTTCTCGTTGATCGAGAAATCCATGCGCTCCGGCACGTAGTACTTGGCGCCCACGACCAGGAGCTGACTGCCTGGGAAATACAGCGCGGCGGCGTATTGGTCTGGCGCGGCAACCTTCGCCGCGAGGCTGTCGAGCTTCATCGAGTCGAGGAGACGGACCAGCTCCCCTGCCAGCGCGGAGGACTTCGAGTCCTGGCCGGCTGCCATCGTGGGAGCCAGCATCAGGAGCACGGCGGCGGCGGCCGAAATCATGGCGCGTCGAACATATGTCATACAGGTACCCCTAGGATGTGCGGCGACTTGTATCACCTGACGGGGCGGCCGTCAATCAGCCGTTTCGGGGATGCGGCCGCGGGACTAACCGATAAACAGCGCGTCGTCTTCGTCGACGGACGGGGCGGCGGCCGGTGTGTTCTCGCGAAGCTCGCGAAAGGCCGCCAGCGCGGCCTTGAGGCCGGTCAGCCAGGCGAATCCTTCGCGCGCGGGCGCAATCAGCGTGTCCTGCACGGCCACCAGGATCTGCTCGGCGCGGTTGCCCAGATCGGTGAAGAGACGGTCGGCGCGCTCCAGTTGCGCCACCGCCAAACCGGAGGCCCGGGCCGCCTCGGACGTCATCGTCTGCAGGTTCGTCACGATCGGACGCAGATCCTGCTCCAGCCGGTCGGCAAGCCGATCCACGCGCCTCGCGGTGCGGGCCGCGAGCACGACCGCCGCCACCTGGATGACCGCCATCACGAGGACGGCCACAGCGATGATCCCGAGGAAGAGTTCCGTCATCAGAACAAGCTGACTCGTACGTTCAGATACTTTTTCGGATCGGCGCGGATGTCCTTCACGAGGGCCTGCATCTCCGCGACGGCTCCGTTCATGTTCTCATACAACTGCTTGTCCCGCAGCAACTGGCCGGCGGTGCCCTCGCCCGCCTGCAGCGAGCCGACAAGCTTGTCGAGCCGGTCGGAAACCGAGTTGAGCCGGTTGAACAGCTCCGGGTCGGTCACCAGCTTTCCGGCCGTGCCTTCGCCGCGGTTGATCCGCCCCGTCACCGCTTCGAGGTTCGAGGTCGCGGCCGTGAGCGACTTGCTCAGCGCGTCGTCGTTCAGGAGCTTTCCCAGGCTCCCCTCACCCGACCGGATGCGCGCTGTCACCGCCTCCAGGTTCTGAAGCGAGGCTTCGAGCGCCTTGGCCGCCGCTGGATCCTGGAGGAGCCGTCCGAGCGTGCCGCGGCCCTGGTTCACATTGTTGGCGACCTGTTGCGCGGCAACGACAAAGCCATTGATCTCGCGGTAGAGCGCTTCGTCGGTGACGAGCTTTCCCACCGTGCCGCGCCCCATGCGGATGTCGGCCAGAAGCTCGGTCGCCTGCTGCAGGCCCAGCGTCGCCTTCGACGTGACCTCCGTGATCCCCGGGGCGGGCACGACGCGGAGATAGCCCCACTCCGGAATCGCCGTGCCACCGCTCGACGGCACGATGTCCACGGCGGCTTCGCCAAGCAGCGATATCGACCCGAGCGACGCCGTGGACATGTTCGTGATTCGTGATTGCACGTCCTTGCTGACGGTCATCGCCACTTCGACCTTGTCGCCGGCGAACTCAACCGCCGACACCGAGCCCACCTCCACGCCGGCCACGCGCACCGGCGCGCCCGGCTTGAGCCCGGGGACGCTCGGAAACATGGCTTTCAAGCCGTACTGCTGCCAGGAGAACCCTCCCTCGCCGCTCAGCATGAAGATGAGCATCAAGGCGATGGCGACTGCCAGAAGCGACAGCAGTCCGATCTTCAGCTCGGACCAGGCTAGCGAACGCGTGCGCGGCATTGAATGAACCTCATGACAAGAACGTCTGTAGGTATGGATCCTTCGACTCGCGAAGCTCTGCTGCGTGACCTTCGAACGCGATGCCGCCGTCTTTCAACATGATGAATTCGGCTTCCTCCGCCTTCTCGACGTCGGCGGGCTCGATCCGCATGACGTTGTCGACGCCTCGCGTGGCCTCGTGCGTCGCCACGTAGAACGCGTCACGGAGCTGGTGCGTCACCACAATCGAGCTGACGTTCTCGAGGTCGCGCAGCTTGATGATCTCCTCGTCCACGGTGGTGGCGGTAATCGGATCGAGGCCGGTGGTCGGCTCATCGTAGAGCAGGATCCGCGGCTTCGCCGCCATCGCGCGCGCAATCGCCACGCGCCGGCGCTGCCCGCCCGAGAGATCCGACGGCATGCGGTCGATGAATTCGCCGAGCCCGATGAACCCCAGCACTTCCTCGACGCGGCGCCGCACCTGGTCGTGAGGCATCCTGGTCTCCTCGTACAGCTTGTAACCAACGTTCTCCGCCACCGTCAGCGAGTCGAACAGCGCACCTTCCTGGAAGACCATGCCGAGATCCGCCCTCACCTTCATCAGCTCGAGCTCGGGCATGTTCTCGACGCGCTCCCCGTTCACCCAGATGACGCCGCCGTCCGGCTTCAGGAGGCCCAGGATCAACTTCAGGATCGTCGACTTCCCTGCCCCGCTCGCGCCGAGAATGATCTTCGTGCGCCCGGTAATCAGCGTGAAGCTGACGTTGCGCAAAATCACCTTGTCGTCGAAGGCGAGCGACACCTTGTCGAAGATGACGATCGGCGACCCTGGTCCCAGGGCTTCTTCAAGTTCGGCGGAGCGTGTCGTCGCAAAGGCCATGCGTTTTAGTACAACAGCGTAAACAGAACCCGCGTCACGAGAAAGTCGACGGCGATCACCGCCACCGACGAGGCGACCACCGCGTTGGTCGTCGCCCGTCCCACCCCCTGGGTGCCCCCCTTGGTTCTCAAGCCGACGTGGCAGCCGATGCTGACAATCACGAATCCGAGAAAGAACGGCTTGATCAGGCCCATCCAGGCGTCCTGGATGTAGAGGGCCTCGATCACCGACGACCAGTAAACCCCCGATGCCACACGCAACTGCCCCGTCGTGATCAGCCATCCGCCGATGATGCCGACGGTGTCCGAGATGACCGTCAGAACGGGCGCCATGAAGAACCCGGCCAGCACCCGCGGCACCACCAGCTTGCGTACCGGATCGGTCCCGAGCGCGCGGAGCGCGTTGATCTGGTCGGTCACGACCATCGAGCCGATTTCCGCCGCGATGCCAGACCCCACGCGTCCGGCCAGCATCAGGCCGGTCAGCACGGGCCCCAGCTCCTTGATCATCGAGGCGCTGACCAGTCGTCCGACGAAGGGCCGCGCGCCAAACTGATCGAGCGTGAACCCGCTCTGCAGCGCCAGCACCGCGCCGGTGAAGAATCCGGTCAGCACCACGACGGTGAGCGACCCCAGGCCGATCTGCTCGAACTGCTCGACGATATCCCGCCAGTAGTAGGGGCGGCTGAAACAGGCGCGGACGACCGCGATCTGCAGGACCGTGTACTCCTGCACCTCCAGCACGGCGGCCTTCAGCCAGCGCTCGAACGGTATCAACACGCGATCACCGGCCCGCCGCGAGGCCCGTAAAGCCCAGCTCGCGGCTGCGCAGCGTCTTGAGCGAGTCGCGCAGGAACGCCGCCCGCTCGAAATCGAGGTTCGCCGCCGCCGCCTTCATCTCCTGTTCGAGACGGCCGATCTCGGCGTCGAGCTCCGCCTGCGTCTTGAACGTCTCGCGGTCGCGTGACGCCGGCCCGGTCATGTAATCCCGCTCGTAGACGCTCGACAGCACGTCGTCGATCTGCCGCACGACCGACTCGGGCGTGATCCCGTGCTCGGTGTTGTAGGCCAACTGCAGCGCGCGGCGGCGCTCGGTCTCGCCGATCGCCGTCTTCATCGACGCGGTCATCGTGTCGGCATACATGATCACACTGCCATTGACGTTTCGCGCGGCCCGGCCGGATGTCTGAATGAGCGAGCCCGCCGAGCGCAGGAAGCCTTCCTTGTCGGCGTCGAGGATCGCCACGAGCGAGACCTCCGGGAGGTCCAGCCCCTCGCGCAGCAGGTTGATGCCGATCAGCACGTCGAACACGCCGCGGCGCAGGTCGCGCAGGATCTCGATCCGCTCGAGGGTGTCGATGTCCGAGTGCAGATACCGCACCTTGACGCCGAGCTCCTGGTAATAGGTCGTCAGGTCCTCGGACATCCGCTTCGTCAGGGTCGTCACCAGGACGCGCTCCTTGCGGCTGGCGCGATCGCGAATCTCCTTGAGCAGGTCGTCCACCTGTCCTCGGACGGGCCGCACCTCGATCGGCGGATCCATGAGGCCGGTTGGCCGGATCACCTGCTCGACGACGACGCCCTGCGCCTTCGCCAGCTCATACGGCCCAGGCGTCGCGGACACGAAGACCACCTGCCCCACGCGTTCTTCCCACTCGGCGAAGTTCAGCGGGCGGTTGTCCATCGCCGAGGGCAGACGGAAACCGTACGACACCAGCACCTCTTTCCGCGACCGGTCTCCGAAATACATCCCGCGAATCTGCGGCACCGTCTGGTGACTCTCGTCGACGATCACCAGCGAATCGTCAGGCAGATAGTCGAGCAGTGTCGGCGGCGGCGCGCCGGGCGCGCGGCCGGTGAGATGCCGCGCATAGTTCTCGATGCCGTGGCAGTAGCCGATTTCCTTGATCATCTCGAGGTCGAACATCGTCCGCTGGTGCAGCCGCTGCGCTTCGAGGAGCTTGCCTTCCGATTCGAGCTGTCCGCGGTACGAGTCGAGCTCCTGCTTGATCGTCTCGACCGCGAGCTTCGTCTTGTCCCGCGACGTCACGAAGTGCGATTTCGGGTACACGGCGATCTTGTCGAGACGGCGGAGGATCTTGCCGGTGAGCGCGTCGAACCAGGCGAGCTCGTCGACCTCGTCGCCGAACAGGCCAATCCTGAGGGCGTGCTCCTCGTACGACGGCACGACTTCGACGATGTCGCCGCGGACGCGGAACGTGCCGCGGCCGAACTCCGTGTCGTTGCGCTCGTACTGAATCTCGACCAGTTTCCGCAGGATCTCGTCGCGGTTGATGCGCTGGCCGATTTCGAGCGGCAGCAGCATCCCGTAGTACGCCTCCGGCGATCCCAGGCCGTAGATGCATGAGACGCTGGCGACGATGATGACGTCGCGCCGCTCGAAGAGGGAGCGCGTGGCCGACAGCCGCATGCGATCGATCTCGTCGTTGATCGTCGCCTCCTTCTCGATGTACGAGTCGGTCGCCGGCACGTACGCCTCGGGCTGGTAGTAGTCGTAGTAGCTGACAAAATACTCGACCGCGTTCCCGGGGAAGAAACGCTTGAACTCCTGGTACAACTGGGCGGCGAGGGTCTTGTTGTGGGCCATCACCAGCGTCGGTCGATTCACCGACGCGATGACCTGCGCCATCGTGAAGGTCTTGCCCGAACCGGTGACGCCGAGGAGGACCTGGCTCTTGTCGCCGCGGTTCAGCCCATCAATCAGCTCGGGCACGGCGCGCACCTGGTCGCCGGCCACCTCGAAGTCGCTGACGAGACTGAATCGATCGTGTACTGAAGGCATCGACAGTAGGACGCGGCCCAGCGCTTGGCGGCCGACCCACCATTCTACTGTCGTTCGTTGTAGGGAGCGAAGTAGCCCCGCCTGGCCTGGATCTTCAGGTCCTTGAGATCGGGACGCTTGGCCTTGATCTCGACCTTGCGCCACTCCCCGTCCTGCTTCGCATTTGTCGACGTATACCCGAGGCTGTACTGCGCCCGAATCTGCGCGACGATCTTGTCGTAGGCCATCTCCACGTCCTTCATCGCCGACGGGAAGAAGGCCTGGCCCCCGGTGGCCTCGGCCATCTGGTACAGGCGCGCGCGCTGCTCGACGCGTCCGCTGCTCGACTGGTGCGCCAGGAAGCCGACGGTATAGATGGTCACGTCCGACGCCTTGATGAGCGTGATGACGTCGGTGAAGGCAAGCTCGCTCCGCGTGTCACCGCCGTCGGTGTAGACCACGAGGATCGTGCGCCCCTCGTCGTCGGACGCGCCGTCGAGGTACACGCCAAGCGCGTCGTACAGCGCGGTGTTGCCATCGGGCCTGCGGGCGCGGATCCGCTCGACCATCCGCGGAAACTCCTGCTGCCCATACTTCGCCACGCGGACTTCGGTGTCGAAGTCGACCAGCGTCATGTCTTTCGCGTCGCTGAGGGTGTTGAGGAACCTGACGGCCGCCGACCGCGACAGCTTGATGTCTTCGCCCATGCTGCCGCTCGTGTCGAACAGCAGGCCGACATGCAATTCGGGGGCGGTTTCGCTTTCGTCGCCGCGAGCGAAGAACCTGATGGTCTGCTTCTTGCCGTCCTCGAACACGTCGAAATCGTCCGGGGCGAGGTCGGAAATGTAGTTGCCGCGCTTGTCGCTCACGGTCACGCCGACGTTCACCAGCTCGATCCCGCCGCGGAAGACGGGCTCCTGAGCAGAGACGGCGACCGCTCCAATCGTCACGATGGCGAGCGCTGCGAGACCCCTCATCGCCCCGATCCTACAACGGAGCGTATAATTGGCGGTCAGGCCCATGAGGTGTCTCGCCGTTTGCCAGACCGACCTGGTCATCAGGATGCTCGACGAGATCCTCCTGCCCAGCTTCGAAGTCGACTTCATCGTCGAGAGCAAGCCGCTCGCCCGCCGTCTTCACGACGCCGGCATGAACGTCACGGCCGCCGACCCCAAGCGAACAGACACGTATCTCAAGGCCGACATCACGCCCGGCACCTGCGTGATCGTCGAAGATACCGGCCGCCGCAGCCTGAAGAAGGTGATCGAGGCGATCCGCGACGCCGGAGGCACCCTGGTCTACGTGCTCGCCGTCGGGATCCGCGATTTCCGCAAGCGTGAAGAAGAGCTGAAGTCGCAGTTTCCGGAGATCAACTATCTCGCGCTGTCGGAGCTGTTCGGCGGGCCGCTGCTGACCGAGTTCTCCCGATCGCTGACCCGCCTCCGGGTTCAGCAGTATCAACGCTTCTTCCACGACGCCGACCGCGTCCTGATCCTCCTCCACAACGATCCCGACCCGGACGCGCTGGCCAGCGGGCTGGCGCTGCGCAACGTGCTGCGGCGAACGAAACAGACGGCGATCATCGCCGCGGTCGAGGGGGTGACGCGCCCCGAAAACCTGCGGATGATCAACCTGCTCGACATTCACATCGAGATCGTCCGGCCGGATCAGGTCGCCGAGTTCGAGCGCGTGGCGATGGTGGACGTGCAGCCGCATTACTTCCGCGGGCTCATCGATCGAGTCGACCTGGTGATCGACCACCATCCCGAGCAGCCCGGTTACAGCGCGGTCTTCAAGGACATCCGGCCCGATTTCGGATCCACCTCGACCATCCTGACCGAGCACCTGCGCGCGGTGGACGCCAACATCTCGGAGCGCACGGCCACGGCGATGCTCTACGCGATCAAGTCGGATACGTTGTTCTTCAACCGGCAGGCCAACCGCGTCGACATCGAGGCGTTTTCCTATCTCTACCCGCTCGCCGACGCCGCGCTGATCCGCAAGATGGAGGGCGCCGAAATCACGATGGAGCGGCTGGAGTACGTGCTGAAGGCCAAGCAGAACGGCCGGATGACCGAACAGGTCTTCTGTGCGTTCCTCGGCGCGTCACCGCGCGAGGACTTCATCCCGTATGTCGCCGACTTCTACCTCCAGCTCGAGAACGTCAAATGGACGATCATCTCGGGCATCGTCAACGACTCCCTGATCATGTCGGTGCGCAACCTCGGCTACTCACGCAACGCCGGCGAGTTCGTGCGGAAGTACTTCGCGGACATCGGGAGCGCCGGCGGCCACCGCGCCATGGCCAAGGCCGTGGTGCCGCTTCGCGCGTTCAAGGAGAAGTTCGGCAACCTGCAGGCCGACGGTTTGACGGACCTCGTGCTGAAGCTTGCCCTCGAGTTCCTCCACGAACACCAGCCCGCCGACAAAAAGCTCGTAAAAGCCTGAACGACCGCCGATCCACGGTCGAGCCGTCACGCGTGGAGGACACTCCCGCTGCCATCTCCTGCGTGTTTCCTTGATTTTCTGAACGATCCCGGCGATGGCACGGGCTGTGGAGCTACCTGACGAGGAGCACCGCGGCTGTGCTCGATAGGAGACTGCGATGCTTGTGACACGCGTGTCGTCGTTGATCGTCGTATTGGCCATGGCTCTCGGTTCGGCTGGCGTCGACGCCCAGGGCAGGGGAAGAGACAAAGCGGACAAAGCTGACAAAGCGGGTAAAGCTGGCGCGAACGGCGGCGGGCCGGCATTCTGCCGGAGCGGTGCCGGACATCCCGTCTTCGGCATGGCGTGGTGCCAGGAGCGGGGATGGAGTGGCAACGGCGGCTCGGTCGCATCGCGGCGGGCCCAGCCGCGCGCTCAGACTGCCAATCCGTACCCCGACCGTTACGGCAATCGCCGGACCAACGATGTGGCCTTCGACAACGGCTACGCCGACGGCTACGAGAAGGGCCTGGATGATGGGCAGCACGCCCGCGAGGTCAACCCCACGCGGCACGCCTGGTATCGATCGGCCGACCGGAATTACGACGCCAGCTACGGTTCACGCGCGCAATACGCCAACGTCTACCGCGATGGATTCAAATCCGGCTACGAAGCGGGCCATGCGGATGGCCGGCAGTACGGCAAGAGCGACGGATCGTGGTGGCCATTCTGAACACCCGGTTCTGCCGCGCGGCCGCTTACGGCAGCGCCTGTTGCAGGTCGGCGATCAGATCCTCTGGATCCTCGAGGCCCAGCGACAGGCGCATCATCCCCTTCGTGACGCCCGCCTTCGCGAGCGCCTCGTCCGAATAGCCCCAGTGTGAAGTGAGGAACGGCAGGCTGCACAGGCTTTCGATGCCGCCAAGGCTGGCGGCGCGGCTGATCACGCGCAGGCGGTCGAACGCGCGACAGGCGGCGGCCTCGCCGCCCTTCAGGTCGATGCAGACCATGCCGCCGAATCCCTTCATCTGGCGCGTGGCGACCGCGTGGTCCGGATGCGAGGCGAGCCCGGGGTAATAGACCCGCGTCACGGCGGGATGCCCTTCGAGCGCGGCGGCCACCGCCATGCCGTTCGCGTTGTGGCGCGCCACGCGCATCGGCAGCGTCTTGAGCGCGCGGCCAAGCGCATACGCCGGCTGCGGATCGAGGATGCCACCGAGCTTCCGTCGCGCCATCTCGACCTCGTGCACCAGCTCCTGGCGTCCCGAGACGACGCCGGCCAGCAAGTCGCTGTGGCCGTTGAGATACTTCGTCGCGCTCTGCATCACCAGATCGACGCCCATGTCGAGCGGCCGCTGGTTGATCGGGCTGGCGAAGGTGTTGTCGATGACGCTCAGCACGTTGCGCGCGCGGCACGCGGCGGCGATCGCCGCGATGTCGACGCACCGCAGGTGGGGGTTGCTCGGAGACTCGAACCAGACGATTCGCGTCCGCTCGCCGATGACCGTCTCGGGGGCGCGGAGCTCATCGATGCTGGCGAACCGGTGGGCGATGCCGAACTTCGGCAGGAAGTCCTCGAGCAGGTGAAACGTGCCGCCGTAGCTCGCGGCGCTGCACACCACCTCGTCCCCTGACTGCAACAGCGCCAGCAGCAGCGTCGACGTGGCCGCCATGCCAGAGCCGAACGTCAGCGCTCGTTCGGCGCCCTCGACGGCCGCGAGCTTCTCTTCCACCGCGACCACCGTCGGGTTCTCGTAACGGGAGTACAGGTAGAGGCCGCTTCCACCCTCGTTGTAACGGCGCACCGCGTCTGCGCTGTCGAAGACGAAGGTGGTGGTTTCGTAGATCGGCGTGGTGATCGGCGAGGCGACGGCCTTGCCTTCACCGCTGTGGATCAACGTCGTGGAGAATCCGTGAGTAGTCATGGCATGTCCTGCGAGACAAGCCACAGAGACACAGCGTCACAGAGCGTCGAACGTCCCTGTGTCTCTGAGACTCTGTGGCCCGTCATCGGAAGCGGCCCGAGCGAGATGCTCGCCGCTGGCGCCGACGACAGGCTCGATGAACTGGCGGTAGGCGTCTTCGTAGGCGCGGTCCATCAGTTCCGGCAGATCCTGGCGCCGGTCCGAGGCCTCATCATACGCGCCGCTGAAGTCGAACGCGCCAACGGGATTGTGTGACGGACAAATCAGGTAGACCGAATCGAAGCGCAGGCGCGCCATCTCGATCGCGTCGCGGAGCGCCGCCGCTTCCGCCGCGGCGAGAAAGTCTCCGAGCCGCTGCCGCACGTCGATCCGCGTCGCGCGAAGCCGATGCGGTGCCGGCACGGGCGACACGGCGGTGACGATGACGACCTGCGTCACGCCCGCCGACGCGAGCTCCTCGAGCAGGCGCGAGACTGCGCCGGGACGATCGCAGAGCCGATGCGTTTCGCCGCGCCAGTAGCCGTCGGGCGCAAACGCGATCAGCTGCGGATCGCAGGCGAGCGGAGGCGTCAGTGCTGCGGCCACCATGTCGAGCGCGTGGTCACGGCCATTCCCACCCAGGTCGAGCACCTCGGATCGCCGCTCGCGATCGAGGCGAGGCGCGAGAAAATCGCGTCGATAGGGTTCGCGCAGGAGCGCGGCGATGACGTCGCGTCGCGCGTCAAGGTCGGTGGCCACGACCATCAACTCGCGGAAGCCGGGCTGGCCGAGGCTGTCGGCGAGCACTTCGGCGTAGCGACGGCCGAGCCCTGGACCGCGAGTCTCTGCGCCGGGAATCAACTGGGCGATGGTGCCAAGGAAGACATCGTGAGCGGCGCTGGTGTCGAGCGGCGCCCCAATGGCGCGCCACCACCACGCGCCCTCGGCCCGGCGCCTGGCCGGCGCCCGCCATTCGGCCGCCAGGACGCCCGCCGCCACCGCCACCACCGAGGCGACCAGGACGATCATCGCGACAATCGGGATGACGATCGGCAGGCTGCCGCCGCCCGCGGCGAGGAACAACAGCGGCGCGACGAGCACGACCGCCACGACGAGCGCCAGCCACGCCGCCGCGCGAAGCGGCCACTTCCACCCGTACAGCCTGCGCGCAGGCTCGCTCTTCCAGAGGCCGTCCGCCTCCCACAGCCGGGAGCCGCCGTCAATGGCCGCAAGCGAGGCGGCAAGCGCGCCGACGCCCTGCCCCGCCATGACGTCGATCTTCACGCCCGCTTCCTGCACGGCCCGCAGCGCGCCCGCGTGGTACGCGCCGTGCGCGCCGGTGCCGCAAAACACAAGCGCGGTGCGACGCTCGGGCGAATACGGCTGCACTACTCCGCCAAATCGTGGATGGTCTGGACCTTGATGAGCACGCCCAACTTGCGCGCGCCGTTGGGCGTGACGACCTTGATCTCGTCGCCTTCTTCCCTGTTCAGGATCGCGCGCCCGATCGGCGACGAGGCGGAGATCATCCCCTTCTCGGTATCAACCTCTTCGGGCATGACGAGCTGGTAGATGATCGTGTCGCCGTTCTCGGCGCGCAGATGCACCGTCGATCCGAAGCCCGCCCGGTCGTGCGGGATCCGGTCCATGTTGATCATCGAGATCTCGCCGACGCGCTTCTTCAGCATCGCAATGCGCGCGTTGACGATCTCCTGCCGCTCCTTCGCCGACTTGTACTCGGCGTTCTCCCGCAGGTCGCCCAGCTCGCGCGCACGCTGAATTTCTTTCGGCAGCTCGAACTTGAGCTCGCGCTCGAGCGCGGAGATTTCGTCGTGAAACTTCTTGAGAATTCGATCTTTCACGTGAAATCAGACTTTAGCACACGTCAACGGGCCACAGAGACACGGAGACACAGAGACGGCTCTTGAATAATGATGCTCTGTGTCTTCTGTGACTCTGTGGCTTGCTACAAAATGAAAATCATCACGAGCCGGCAGAATCCGACGGTGCGCGCGTTCAGGGATCTGGCCGATTCTCCCGATCCTGCCGGGGCGCGCGTCCTGCTCGACGGCGTGCACCTCGTGCGCGACGCGCATGCGGCCGGCGCCACCTTTGAGCTGGTCGCCGTAGAAGGATCGCGCCTCGACCGCGAGTGCGAGGAAGGCGATCTCGCGCGGACGCTCGCCAGTCGCGGCGTCGAGGTCGTGTCGGGCACGAGTGCGGTCATCGCCGCCATGAGTCCGGTCACGACCCCTGCGGGCATCGTGGCGATCGCCCGCCGGGAACCGTTGTCGGCCGCCACCGTGTTCGCGCTCCCGAATGCGTTCGTCGTCGTGGCGGTAGACGTGCAGGACCCGGGCAACCTCGGCGGGCTCATCCGTACGGCGGAGGCCGGCGGCGCGACCGGGGTGCTGGTCTGCGGCGCATCCGCGAATCCGTTTTCGTGGAAGTCGCTGCGCGGCAGCATGGGGAGCGCTCTTCGCCTGCCGATCGCCCACGGCCTCCGGGTGACCGACGTCCTGCAGGATGCCCGCACCGCCGGTGCGCGCGCCGTGGCCACGGTCCCGCGGAACGGGTGCGGCCCTGATGACGTCGAGTGGACTGGACGGGTGGCGCTCTTCCTCGGTGGCGAGGGTGCCGGGTTGTCCGAGGCGGTCGTGGCCGGCTGCGACGAGCGCGTCACGATTCCGATGACGGCGGGCGTCGAGTCGCTGAACGTCGCGGTCGCCGCCGGAATCCTGATCTACGCAGCGCGCCGGCGTCGTGCCCCGAGCGAAAGCCGAGAGGCATGAGCGGATCTCTTTTCGACGACGACTCGCCTGCGTCATCCCGACCGCCTGCCGAGGGCACGCCACTCGCCGAGCGTATTCGCCCGCGCACCCTGGACGAGATCGTCGGCCAGGAGCACATCCTCGCACCCGGCAAGCCGCTGCGCGAGGCGATCGAGCGCGACCTGCTGCAGTCGATCCTGCTCTGGGGGCCGCCCGGCACCGGCAAGACGACGCTCGCGCGGATCGTGGCGGAGATGACCGACGCGCACTTCGTCCCGTTCAGCGCCGTGCTCTCCGGCATCAAGGAGATCAAGGAGGTCATGGCGGCCGCCCAGATGCGCCGGCGGTCGAGCGGGCGCCGGACGATCGTCTTCGTCGACGAAATCCACCGCTTCAACAAGGCGCAGCAGGACGCCTTCCTCCCCCGCGTCGAATCCGGCGACATCGTCCTCATCGGCGCGACCACGGAGAACCCGTCGTTCGAGGTGAACGCCGCGCTGCTCTCGCGGTCGAAGGTCTTCGTGCTCAGGTCGCTGACGGCGGAGGCGATCGAGGGAATTCTGCGGCGGGCCCTGAGCAACGCCGAGCGGGGTCTCGGCGGCGGCAAGGTCGAGGCGACCGACGAGGCGATTGCGGCGATCGCGCAGTTCTCGAACGGCGACGCGCGCGCGGCGCTCAACCTGCTGGAATTCTCGACGGCCGCGGCGCCGATGGATCCGGGGACGTTCGTGCGCCGCCTCGACATGGCGCAGCTCGAGCAGTCCATTCAGCGCCGGGCCCTGCTCTATGACAAGAGCGGCGAAGAACACTACAACCTGATCTCCGCGCTGCACAAGTCGATGCGCAACAGCGATCCCGATGCGGCGGTGTACTGGTTGACCCGGATGCTCGAAGCCGGCGAAGACCCGCTGTACGTGGCCCGCCGGCTCGTGCGCTTTGCGTCGGAAGACGTGGGCAACGCGGATCCGCAGGCGCTGATCGTCGCGGTGGCCGCGCGCGACGCGGCGCATTTTCTCGGCATGCCGGAAGGCAATACCGCCCTGACCCAGGCGGCGATCTACCTGGCGACAGCGCCCAAGAGCAACGCCGTCTATAACGCGTACAACGCCGCGGCCGCCGACGCGCATCAGCAGGTGGCCGAGCCCGTGCCGCTGCACCTGCGCAACGCGCCGACCGCGCTGATGAAGTCGCTGGAGTACGGGAAGGGCTACCAGTACGCGCACGACGAGGCGGACGCGGTGGCCGACATGGACTGCCTGCCCCCGTCGCTCGCCGGCCGGAAGTACTACAAGCCGACCGACCGTGGGTTCGAGAAAGAGATCAAGCGCCGGCTCGACGGCTGGGAAAAGATCAAAGAAGAACGGAAGAAGCGCTGACTTAATCCGCGTCCGTGATTCCCGGTCTCTGGACGCTCGGGACCTTGCGGAACATCTCGCCGCGCACGGGCAGGATGAAGGAGAAGCGGTAGTCGCCCTGCATCCGGCCGATCGGGATGCCGACGAGATCGCCCTGCTGATTCAGCACGCCGCCCCCTGACACACCGGGGTGACCGTCGGTCAGGCAGGTCACCAGGCCGTTCGGGGTCCGCTGCCCCACGTACCCGGTGCTCAGGATGATGCCCTTGGAGTAGTCGTTGCCGAGGCGGAAGATCGGCTCGGCGAAGTCGTAGGCGTACGAGGTGTCGACGCGCAGCGGCGGCAGATCAATCGTGGCCCGGACCCGGATAATCGCCCAGTCGCCGGCGTGGACCTCGACGTTGGCGTCTCCGCTGTCGACGAGCTGCGCCGGCAGATCCTTGTCCTTGTAGCGGACCTTGATCGAGACGATTCGCCGCGCGTCGTGGGCATCCTCGGCCTCGTCGAGCGCGATGACGCCGTGCTTGACGGTGATGAAGTAGCCGTTGCCCAGATAACCGGCCGTCCCGTAACTCGTCTTGCCGAAATTGTCGTAGGCATTCAGCTCGACGAAGCTCTCGCGCCGCTCGCGCAGCAGCCGCACCGGCATCAAGCCCATTTCGCTCTGCAGTTGGCGCTTGATCTCCTCCACCATCAGGCTCTGCGCCGTCGTGCCCGCGGCTGGCACGACGTCAGGCTGGCGCCCTCCATAGGTGCCCAACGGCTGGGAATCGCCCTCGCGGATCCTGAGGATGCTGCGGGCGACGTCATCGCGGAGCGCCGTCAGCCGTGCCTCGTTGTTGGCAATCTGCTGGGACATCGAGCGCTCCGCCGTCCAGATCCCGAAGCTGAAGGCGAACGACGCCAACGAGATTGTGAGACCAGCGTAGAGGACGGACCTGCGGACGGACACTGCGTGCTCCGAAATCCGCTACCGGGCAACCAGGAAACGAAAGGCGGGGCCGCGAGCACCGCGTGCGTCCAAGTTCGGCAGCTAAACCACCCCGCACGTGTGCGGGATTTACAGCTTTGCACGCCCGCAGCTACACCTGCGGACGCACCCTTCTCGCTTGGGAACAGTCGAGCTAAAACGTTCAGTTGTCATAGGTTACGAGCGATTAAGAATGTAACAGGGCTGCTCCGGGTAGTCAAGCAGCCCTGAAATACCGAGCCAATGCTCACATTCTCGACGCGTCGAACCTAGAACCCGTAGCCACACTGCGACGACGGGTACAGCCGCACCACCTTCGAGGCGGGGTCGCTCTTCCTGTCGGAGGAATCCGCCACCTGCAGCCTCACGGTCATGTTGATGTACTGCGGCCGGCCATCGACGGTGACGGGAGTGCCGCCTGTGAAGCTGTCGCAGATGGTTTGCGGCGTGGAACTGGCGGTGGTGGTGTTGAATTCGGCCATCTGACCCTCCGAATGCTTTCCAGGATGCGAAAGTACAGGCCTGAAAGATTCCTAGATTCGCTGGAAGTTCTTCTCGACCTCTCGCCGGGTCAGGCGAAGCATCACGGGACGGCCGTGCGGACAGATGGTCGAATAGGCCGTGCGCCGGAGCTCCTCGAGGATGTGGGCCATCTTCTCGGCGGTCAGCGGGTAATTCGCCTTCACGGCAGCATGGCACGCCATCGTCGCCGCGATGCGCTTGATGGCCTCCTCGACCCGCGCCCCCCGGTCGAGCCCCTCCAGATCCTCAGCGAGCGCGCGTACCGCGGCGTCGCACTCCTCGCGTCGCAGGAGGGCCGGGAATGCGCACACGCGAATGGCTCCCCCGCCGAACTCTTCGAGCTCGAATCCGAGGCGCTCGAGATCGGCCGCATGCGCGACAAGCGCCTGGCGTCCGCTGGACGGCATCTCGATCAGCAGAGGCTCGAGCAGGCGCTGCGACTCGAGGCGGCCGCTGGTGAGGCGTTCCGTGATCCGCTCGAAGAGGACGCGCTCGTGCGCGACGTGCTGATCGATGATCGCGATGCCTTCGTCGTCAATGGCGACGATGAAGGTATCCCTGAACTGACCCAGTGCGATCATGGGGCGGATCACGGACGCGGACGCGTTGGTCGGCGCGATCGCACCTTCGGTTGTCGGTGCGAGCCACGCCGCGCTCACCGGTGCGATGTCCGATCCGCCTGTCGGTGCGCCCGCCCCGCCTGTCGGTGCCCACCTGCTTGGGTACGTTGACGCGTACCCGCTCGGGAGCGGCAGCGTCGACGGCGTCGGGAGGAACGACCCGGGCGGCTGGAGCTGCAGCTCCGGCGCGGGGCCCCGGCCGAGGGCGTCGCCGAGCGTCCGGCGGATCACTTCGTGGATGTGCGACTGGTCGCGAAAGCGGACTTCGGCCTTCGTCGGGTGCACGTTCACGTCAACCGCGTCGTGCGGCATCTCGATGAACAGGTGCACTTCGGGACTGCGCTCCTTGATGGACGCCACGCTGTAGGCGTCGATAATCGCGTGCGCGATCGTCTTGTCCTTGACGATGCGGCGATTGACGAAGACGTTCTGCGGTCCGCGGGTCGGTCCCTGTTCGGCGAGGGCGGCGACGTAGCCAAGCACCGTCACGTCGCCCTGGCGGCGGACCTCGATCAGGTCCGCCCGCTCGCCGTACAACTGATAGAGCCGATCGCGAAGCGACGACACCGGCGGGCACTGCAGCACCTTGCGTCCGGCGCTCGTCAGGGTGAACCCGATTTCGGGATAGCAGAGCGCGAGCTGCGTGGCGACGCGCGAGACCTGCGCCGACTCGGCGCCGTCCGACTTGAGAAATTTCCGGCGCGCGGGGAGGTTGTAGAACAGGTCCGCCACCTCGATCGACGTGCCTTCCGGCATGCCGACTTCGGTGACCGACGCGACTGCCCCGCCGTTCACCCGGATCTCCGTGCCCGATCCGGTCCCGCGCGCGCGGCTGCGGAGCACGAAGTGAGAGACCGACGCGATGCTGGGCAGCGCTTCTCCACGGAAGCCGAGGGTCGCGATCCGCTCGAGGTCGCTGGCGCGCCGGATCTTGCTCGTCGCGTGGCGCTCGATCGACAGCCGCGCATCCTCCGGCTCCATCCCCTCGCCGTCGTCTTCGACCCGGATCAGTTTCTTGCCGCCGAGCTCCACCGCGATCGACACCCGGCGAGCGCCGGCGTCGATCGAGTTCTCCACGAGCTCCTTGATCACCGCGGCGGGACGTTCGACGACCTCCCCGGCGGCGATCTGGTTGGCGAGGTCCTCGGCTAAGCGGTGGATGCGTCCCACGCTAGATCCAGTGATGCCGGCGGAAGAACGCGAGCATGACCACCGCGATGGCGACCATGCATCCGGCGACCCACCAGAACTGGACGTCCGGGCCGCCGGGAAAGGCCGGCAGCGGCACGTTCATGCCCCACATGCCGCTCAGGACGGTGAGCGGCAGGAAGATGGTCGACATGACCGTGAGCACCTTCATGACGCTGTTCAGCCGGTTCGAGATGTTCGAGAGATAGGCCTCGAGCATCCCGGAGACGCGGTCCTGCAGCAGCGTCGCTTCGTCCGAGAGCCGTACGAGCGAGTCGTAGACGTCGCGGAAGCGGTAGGCCATCTCGTCGGTGATGATGTCGAACTCGCGCCGCGCCAGCCGTCCGAGCGCGTCGCGCTGCGGGATGAGGACTCTTCGCAGCGACGACAGGTCGCGCTTCAGGCTGAGGATGTCGCGAACGAGATCCTCGCGCCGCCCGAGGATCGACTCGTCCTCGAGCTCGTCCATCTGCTTCTCGAGCGCCTCGATCTCTGGCCGATAGTTGTCGACCATCGCGTCGATGATCCGGTGCATCAGCGCGACCGGTCCTTCACCGAGCGGGCGGTGGTGCCGATCGCACGTCGCCTTGAGCGCGGCGATGCTCCGCGAATGCCCGTCGTGAGCGGTGACGAGGTAGTTGCGTCCCAGAAAGAAGTCAACGTCCCGGGTCGCGAACCAGTGCTTCTCTTCCTCGAAATTGATGCCGTGCAGGATCAGGTAGAGGTAGTGGTCGTAGGTCTCGATCTTCGGATGGTGAATCGCGCTCAGCGCATCCTCCACCGCGAGGGGATGGAAGTGGAACACGTCGGTGAGGATGAGGCCCTCGTCGGGGGTGGGTGCGGCAAGGTCGACCCAGACCGTCACCGCGGACCCGGGCGCGAGCCATTCGGGCTCGACCCGGTCTGCCGGTCGCGTCTCGCCGTTCTCGTGAACGTAGACGCTAGTCGCCAACGTTGACCGCCAGGCGTGCCTGGGCGGCGGCCAGGCGCGCGACAGGCACGCGATACGGCGAGCAGCTCACGTAGTCGAGACCGACCTTCTCGAAGAACCGGATCGAGGCGGGATCGCCGCCATGCTCGCCGCAAATCCCGAGTTTGATGCCGGGCCGGCCTCTGCGACCCTTCGTCACGGCCACCTCGACGAGCTGGCCGACACCCGACTGATCGAGCGTCGCGAACGGGTTCTTCTTCACGATCTCGAGCTCCGCGTACTGCGGAAGGAACGATCCCGAGTCGTCGCGGGACATGCCCAGGGCGGTCTGCGTGAGATCGTTGGTGCCGAAGCTGAAGAACTCCGCCGACTGCGCGATCTCATCGGCGGTCAGCGCGCCCCTCGGGACTTCGATCATCGTGCCTACCAGGTACTTCAGCTTCACCTTCTGCTCCGCCTGCACGTCGCGGGCGATCTGGTGCACCACCTCGATCTGGAGGTCGAGCTCCTTCTTGAAGCCGACCAGCGGAATCATGATCTCGGGAAGGACCTTGATCCGCTCTTTCTGGACGATCGCCGCCGCCTCGAACACGGCACGCGCCTGCATCGCCGAGATCTCCGGATGGGTGATGCCGAGGCGGCAGCCACGCAAGCCGAGCATCGGGTTGAACTCGTGAAGCTGCCGGACGCGCGCCTCGATGACGTCCACCGGCACGCCCAGCTTCTTCGCCAGTGCCTGCTGCTGATCCGGCGAATGCGGGAGAAACTCGTGCAGCGGCGGATCGAGAAAGCGAATCGTCGCCGGGTACCCGTCGAGCGCGCGGAAGATCCCCGCGAAGTCGTCCCGCTGGTACGGCAGGAGCTTGGCCAGCGCCGCCTTCCGCGCGTCGGCCGTCTCCGCCAGGATCATCTCGCGCATCGCGTCGATGCGATCGCCTTCGAAGAACATGTGCTCGGTCCGGCACAGGCCGATCCCGACGGCGCCAAAGGCAATCGCGTTGCGCGTCTGCTCCGGCGTATCGGCGTTGGTGCGGACGACCATGCGCGTCGCGTTGTCGCACCACTTCATGAGCTGCTGGAAGTCCTTGAACTTCTGGGTCTTCCTCGCCGCGGCGTCGCCGTCGACCAGCCCGGCGACGATCTCGGAGGGCGCGGTCTTGACCCGTCCGGCGTAGACCTTGCCCGCCGTGCCGTCGATCGACATCCAGTCGCCTTCTTTGAACGTCTGGCCGCTCACCCGCACTTCGCGGGCCTGATAGTCCACCTCCAGGGCGGCGGCGCCGCAGACGCACACCTTCCCCATCTGGCGAGCCACGAGCGCCGCGTGCGACGACACGCCGCCCCGCGCGGTCAGGATGCCCTCCGCCGCGATCATGCCGCGCAGATCCTCGGGCGACGTCTCGAGCCGCGCCAGCAGCACCTGTTCTCCCCGCTCGGCGGCCGTCACCGCGCGGTCGGCGTTCAGGTAGATTCGCCCGGATGCCGCGCCAGGACCAGCCGGCAGCCCCGTGGCGATGACCGGCGCCTCGGCGACCTCGGCGACGGCGAACACCGGCGCCAGCAACTGCTCGAGCTGGTCCGCGGGGTTACGCATCACCGCCGTCTTCCAGTCGATCAGCCGCTCCTTCTGCATGTCGATCGAGATCTTGAGCGCCGCCATCGCCGTGCGCTTGCCGTTGCGCGTCTGCAGCATGTAGACGACGCCGTCTTCGATGGTGAACTCGAAGTCCTGCATGTCCTTGAAGTGCCGCTCGAGTCTCTGCCGGATGCGCTCGAGCTCGTGGTACGCCTTGGGCAGTTGCTTCTTCAGCTCGGACACCGGTTCGGGCGTGCGCACGCCGGCGACGACGTCCTCGCCCTGCGCGTTGATGAGGAACTCGCCGTAGAACTCCTTCGTTCCGTTCGCCGGATTTCGGGTGAACGCGACACCGGAGCCGGACTGCTCGCCCGTGTTGCCATAGACCATCGCCTGCACGCTCACCGCGGTGCCCCACTCGGACGGGATGTTGTACTTGCGGCGATAGACGATCGCGCGGTCGTTCATCCACGAGCCGAACACGGCGCCGACCGAGCCCATGAGCTGGTCCCAGGGCGAGGCCGGAAAGTTCTTCCCGACGCGCTCCTTCACCAGCGCCTTGAAGCGGACGACGAGCTCCTGCAGATCCTCCACCGACAGCTTCGTGTCTTCGATCCCCTCGTGATGGCGCTCGTGCTTGAGCTGCTCGATCACCATCTCGAACGGCTCGTGGTCCTCGTCCGGGCGCTTCTGCACGCCCAGCACCACGTCGCCGTACATCTGCACGAAGCGGCGGTAGCAGTCCCACGCGAAGCGCGGGTTGCCGGTCTTCTTCGCCAGCGCTTCCACCGTCTGATCGTTGAGCCCCAGGTTCAGGATCGTGTCCATCATGCCGGGCATCGAATCGCGCGCGCCCGAGCGAACCGAGACGAGCAGCGGATTCTTCAGATCGCCGAGCTTCTTGCCGGTCTGCTTTTCGATGGCCGCGATGCCTGCCTGCATCTGCGCACGCAGCGCGGACGGGTAGGTCCGCTTGTGCGCGTAGTAGTGCGTGCAGACCTCGGTGGTGATGGTGAAACCTGGCGGCACGGGCAACCCGATGCGGCACATCTCGGCGAGGTTGGCGCCCTTCCCGCCGAGCAGCGGTTTCATGGTGCCGTTGCCGTCGGTCTTCCTGCCGAACTGGTAGACGTACTTGCCCGCTGTCCTGGCAGCCGACTTCTTCTGTGCCTTCTTCGCCATCGATTCTTCAGTCTCCCCAAGTACCACGCGGGGGCTAAAGGCCCCGCGCTACATCTGCTGGTCCCGCACTACATCTGCTGGTGTAGCGCGCGGGCTTCAGCCTGCGCGTTCTTCCACAATCTCTGAGATGTCCGCGATATCGAGTATCAGGTCGCGCAGCGCCGCCACCAGGGCGAGCCGCGCTGTACGCAGGTCCTTGTCTTCGGCCATGACGAGGACGTCGTCAAAAAACTTCGCGACCGTCGGCTGAAGCGCGGCGATTCCAGAAAACGCTTCGCGGTAGTCGCCCCTGGCGGCAGCCGCCCGTATCGCGGGCGCGCGCTGCTCCAGTGCGGTCCAGAGCGCGAGCTCCGCCGGCTCTTTCAGCGCCGAGGACATGGCGCCCCCTGTTCCCGCCGATGAGACGCCCTTGGTGATGTTCTTGACGCGCTTCAGCAGCGTCGCCACCCCGAGCAGCGCCTGGGAACCCGCCATCTGCGCCAGCGCTTCCAGCTTTCGGCGCGCTTCAAGCGGGCTCACGCGTTCGATACCGGCGTGCAGCACGGCGCGCACGCTCCTCACGTCGAACCCTCGCTGATCGAGGAGATACGCGAGGCGATCGCCCATGAACGACAGGAGCGCCCTTCGACTATCGCTCGGGGCGCCCCGGGCATCGTCGAGGGCCGGCGCGGACGCGTCGCCGTATCCGCCAAACGGCGCGGCCGCGCGCGCGAGCAAGGGCCCCACCTCAAGGCGGAGATCGAGCCCCGTCAGCTCCGGCAGGTCCGTCAGGATCTTCACCGCTCCCTGGGCGTGCCGCCTCAGGCCAAGCGGATCCCGCGATCCGGTCGGACGCTCCCCTGCCGTGAACATGCCGACGACGGTGTCGAGCTTGTCGGCGAGGGCGACCGCCGCCCAGGTGATGGCCGCCGCGCCAAGCTGCTGCCGCGACGGCGGGGCATCGGATTCGACGCCAATCGGCAGGTAATGAAAATAGATTGCCTTCCAGACGGCTTCAGGCAGGCCCTCTTCGCGCGCGTAAATGCCGCCCATCGTCCCCTGCAGCTCGGTGAGCTCGCGCACCATGTCGGTGGCAAGGTCGGCCTTGCAGAGCAGGCCCGCCTTCGCGGCCGGCTCCGTCGCATCGGGACTCTTGAACGCCTCTGCCGCCATCCACGAGGCCAGCGCGGCCACCCGCTCGGCCTTCTCCTTGTAGCTTCCGAGCTTCTTGTGAAACAGGATGGTGCCGAGACGAGGAATGCGCGACTCGAGGGTGGCCTGGCGGTCGGCATCATAGAAAAATCGCGCGTCGCGCAGCCTCGCGGTCAGTACGCGCTCCGAGTTGCGGGCGATGATCTCGGGCTTCTCGGATTGCATGTTCGTCACCGCGAGAAACGCCGGCTTCAGCTTGCCTTCCTCGTCCACCACCGGGAAATAGTGCTGGTGATGGATCATCGTCGTCGTCAGCACTTCCTCCGGCAACTGGAGGAACTCCACGGGGAAATGGCCGGCGATGACCGAGGGGTACTCCACCAGATCGGGAACTTCCTGCAGCAACGTCGAGTGGGCCGCGACCAGCCCGCCGACGCGTCCGCCGAGCTTCCGTGCATGCGACTCCAGCTCGCGGCGGATCTTCGAGTCGCGTTCCGCGCGATCGAGGATCACGAAGTTCTCGAGCAGCCGGCTCTGGTAGTCCTCGAACGTCTTGATCTTGATCGCCCGCCCCGCGCGTCCGCTCGTGGTCAGGAAGCGGTGCCCGTAGGTGTTCGAGCCGGAGCGGATGTCCTGCACCGTCGGCGCCTGCGCGAGCTCCGTGCGCCGAATCACGAACGGGACGACGCGGCCGCCGTACATCAGGACGAGCCAGCGGATCGGGCGCGCGAACACGAGGTCGCCCTTGCCGTCCTCGAGGTAGGCGTCCCACCGCATCTGCTTCGGGAAGGTCAGGTCGCGCAGCAGCCCGCCCATGACGTCGGCCAGCGCATCGACCGTCGCCTTGCCCCGCTGACGCACGCGGTACGCGAGGTAGGTGCCCTTCGGTGTTTCGTGCTTCTCCAGCGCGGCGACTTCGACGCCGTATTTCTTGGCAAAGCCGCTCGCGGCCGGTGTGGGCTCGCCGTCGGGCTTGAACGCCGCCGACACCGGCGGACCCGTGACCAGCTCCTCGAAGTCGGTCTGCCGCTCGGCCAGCTTCGCCACCCGCGCGGTCAAGCGGCGAGGGGTGCTGAAGCCCTCGGCCTTCGACTCGCTCGTCAGGCGCGCGTCCTTCAATCGCGCGTCCAGATGGGTGGCGACCTGCACGGTCAGGCCGGGCAGCCAGCTTGCGGGTATCTCCTCGCAGCCAATCTCGATCAACAGCTCGCGGTCCATTTAGTGGTGCGTCCGGACTGATTGGGTAGTAGTCACAACAAGCCTTCGAGCGCGATCTTGCCGGCCGCGACAACGGAGCGGCCGGTAATTGCATCGGAAGAGAAGCGCCATTAGACCCCCGCCCCTTGTTCCACGTAGGCTCTGGCGATCTTCACGGCCAACTGGCGGACGCGCAGGATGTAGGTGGTGCGCTCGGTGACGCCGATGCTGCCGCTCGAGTCGAGGATGTTGAACAAGTGCGAGCACTTCAGGCAGTGCTCGAGCGCCGGCCAGACAAGGCCAGAGGCGAGCAGCCGTTCCGAGAATCCCAGGTACTTGTCGAACAGGTCGCGGTGCAGCGCGGAGAACTCTTCCGCCGGCATGTCCACCTGCCCGAAGGCATACTTCGACTCCTCGATCTCTTCCTGCAGCCGCACTTCGCCGTACTTCACGCCTCCGCCCCATTCGAGATCGAAGACGTTGTCTACGCGCTGCAGGAACATGGCGATGCGTTCGAGACCGTAGGTGATCTCGCACGAGATCGGCGCGAGGTCTATTCCGCCCATCTGCTGGAAGTAGGTGAACTGCGTGATCTCCATGCCGTCGAGCATCACCTGCCAGCCGATGCCCCAGGCGCCAAGCGTCGGAGACTCCCAGTTGTCCTCTTCAAAGCGGATGTCGTGCTGGCGCGGGTTGATGCCGCAGGCCTCGAGACTGTCGAGGTAGGTCTGCTGCACCTCGTCTGGCGAGGGCTTGAGGATCACCTGATATTGATGGTGCTTGAAGAGGCGATTTGGATTCTGGCCGAACCGGCCGTCATCGGGCCGCCGCGACGGCTGCACGTAGGCGACGCTCCACGGCTTGGGGCCGAGGACGCGGAAGAGCGTCTCGGGATGCGACGTTCCCGCACCCACCTCGAGATCGAGCGGCTGCTGGAGGAGGCACCCCTGTGAGGCCCAGAAGGCGGACAGTTTGAGAATGAGATCCTGAAAAGTCACGAAGGTCGGTTCTGTCTCTAGGGCGTGCGGCGCAGATCGCGAAGGACCCGGTCCGATTTCAGCGTCTTTTCCAGGTGCATCGAGATCAGGGAGCGATGCACGGTTTCCAGTTCCCGCATGGTGCGTCGTTCGGCCGGCAACTCGCCCACGCGATCGGGCGCCGCGCTCCGCGACGCCGCGAGGAAGGCCATCGCGCCGTCCGAGAGCGTGCCGCGCGACTCCGGGTAGAGGCCCTGGAGCCTCAGCAGCCAGTACTCGAAGTATCGCGCCAGCGGCTCGACCGGCGCGCCCGCCGCCAGCGCGTCGAGCATCGACGCGCCGA
>CANIBQ010000069.1 GCA_947465645.1 Acidobacteriota bacterium
GATCGCTGATTTGCAGGGATGTCCGCTGAGTACCGTGAAGACCCGGCTCTACCAGGGGTTGAGCGTATTGCGCCGGAACCTGGAGAAGAATCGACAGATGGCGCCGCAACTGGTGAAACGCGTATGACTGAGACTTTTCAGTGTGGAGATAACCCGGCGCTCGTCGGGTACATGTACGGAGAATGCGACCCCGCGGAGCGCCGCGCGATTGGCCGGCACCTGGCGGTGTGTCCTGCCTGCGCGGCGGAGCTCGAGGCGCTTGGCGCGACGCGCATCCAGCTCGCCGCGTGGACGCCGCCGGAAGCGCGGCTCGGATTCCGGATGGTGTCGGATGCTTCTCCCTTCGACTTCGCTCAGGGCAGGCCCTTCGATGGCGTCAGGCTTGCCCCGAGCGTAGTCGAGGGGGCCCAGCGGTGGTGGGCGCAACCTGTTCCCGCATGGGCGCAGGCGGCTGCGGCCGCGGTGATCTTCGCGACGGGGCTCTCGCTCGGCGTGTGGCGCGGCACGTCCTCGGACGGCACGGCATCGGTCGGCAACTCTCCCGTCACAGCGGCCCTTACCCCGGCAGGCGCCGCGGCGAACCTGGCGTCGGCCGGCGACCTCACCGCCCTCGAGCAGCGCCTCCGTTCCGAAATGGCGCTCCTGCGCCCCTCGGCGCCGTCGGCGGCCGGAACGTCCCGCACGGCATCGGTATCCGAGGCCGACATCCTGGCGCGGGTTCGCGCGCTGATCGATGAGAGCGAGCAGCGGCAGCAGCGCGAACTGGCCCTGCGCACTGCACAGGTCGTCCGCGATTTCGATTCACAGCGGCGCGTCGACCTGCAGAACGTCCGGTCGATCGTCGGCCAGGTCGAAGGCTCGACCGGCGCCGAGATTGCGCGCCAGCAGCAGACGCTGCAGTACCTGATGCGCGTGTCGGAACAGAAATAAGTTGTCAGTTGTCGGTACGTAGTGTCCGCCTTCAGGCGGACCGTGATCTGAAGCAAGCGGGAGGACGGCAGTGAAGCGGTGGATGATCGGCGTCGCGCTCACCTTTGGCGCGGCCGGCGCCTCGGCAGCGCAACCGGTGCAGCAGAGTGCCGAGACCGAGCAGGCCAAGGCGCGCCAGCAGGTGTTCATGATGGAAGGCGTGCTCGAGCGCGCCGTGCAGATCGGCGTCGACACGCTCCGGCAGCGCGTGCGCACGGTCATGCCCGATGACACCTTGCTGCTCAGCGGTGCGCCGGCGGTCCGCGGCTTCCGCCTCGAAGGCTACGGCGTCCTCTTCGACGTCGAAGTGCCGGCGCTGCGCCGCAGCATGGCGTGGTCGCTGCGGACGATGAACGAGAGCGCCGCGATGCTGGCCAGGGATCTCGCGCAGATGCGAAGAATCCTGCCGTCGATTCCAGATCCGGCGGCGCGCGCCGAGTTCGAGCGCAGCCTCCGCCGCGTGCAGCAGCAGATCGGCCCGATGGGTCCCGTGGCCCCCGACATGGCGGCCGCACAGGCCGCGCCCGGCAGCAGCGTGACCGCGCAGTCGGTCTCTGCGACCGCGGTGACGCCGGCGCCCCTCCCTGTGCCGGACGCGGCGCTGCTGCAGGATCCCAGTCAGGCATACACCCAGGAAGTGAAGGCAGCGCTGATCGACGCCATGGTCGAGAACAGCGGTCCGCTCGGCATCGCCCCTGACGAATGGCTGACCATCGCCGCGCGCGATAACGTGCGAATCGACCGTTTCACGCCGGGCGATCCGTCCGAGGTGACCACGATCGTCCTGCGGATCAAGGGCAGCGATCTCGCCGCCTATCGCGCCGGACAGATGACGCTCGACGAGGTTCGCACGCGCGTTGACGTCCGGGAATTCTAATCGGAGGAACCTTCCTGCACGCTCCGGTGTCTTACCCACGTGGCGTACAATTCACGGATGGGTAGACGGCTGGCTCTTTCGCTCGTCGCGGTGCTGTTGGGCGCGGGCTGCGGGTCGCGCGACGTCCAGAAGGATCTCAGGATCGTCGACGTGCATTCCGGGTGGTATGACGCGGGCATCCAGGAAGACGGCAAGAACAAGCTGGTGTCGAGCATTTCCATCCGCCTGGAGAACGTCTCGCAGGACCCGATCTCCGGCGTCCAGTTGAACGCCATCTTTCACCGCGCGGGCGAAACCGAGGTCTGGGGCGAGCACTTCGTGCGCGCCGTCGGCTCGGAGGAACTGGCCGGCGGTGCGACGACCAATCCCCTCGTGCTTCGCTCGAACCTGGGCTACACGGGCACGCAGTCGCGGCTTCAGATGCTGAACAACCGCGAGTTCGTCGACGCCACCGTCGAGATCTTCGGCAAGCACGGCTCCAAGTCGTGGGCGAGCATGGGATCCTACAAAATCGATCGTCAGCTCCTCACCGAATAACCACGAAGGCACGAAGCGTGGTTTAATCCCGCCGTGCCGACCACCACCAGCGCCCCCCAGAACGTCCTCGAACGCCGCCTGGGACCGCTCGATGCGGCCGCGATCATCGTCTCCAACGTGATCGGCGGCGGCATCCTGTTCACGCCGCCGCAGATCGCCGCGTCGGTGCCGAGCGCGATCCTGTTCCTGTCCACGTGGGTCGCCGGCGGACTGCTCGCGTTTGCCGGCGCCATGGCCTACGCGGAGCTGGCGGCGCTGCGGCCGCGCGCGGGCGGCGAGTACGTGTATCTTCGCGCCGCCTTCGGACCGCTGGCGGCATTCCTCACCGGGTGGACGTCGTTTGTCGCGGGGTTCACCGGCGCCATCGCGACCAGCGCCGTGGTGCTGGCGTTTTACCTCGGCCGCTTCATTCCCGCCGCCGGCAACAGCACGCCATTTTTCTCGCTGCCAATTATTCCTGGCGCCATCACCCTCAGCGCGTCGCCCCAGAGCATCATCGCCATCACCGCGATCTTCGGCATGGCGTGGATCCATCTGCGAGGCGTCGGTCCGGGCCGCCTGGTCGGCAACGTCCTCGCCGTGTTGAAGGTCTCGGCCCTGGTGCTGTTTGTGGCGCTCGGGTTTTCCTTCGGCGTGGGTGACGTGGCGAACATCACCGGCACCGCGGGACCGGTGACCGCGACCAACTGGCTGCTGGCGCTCATCCCGGTGATGTTTACCTACTCAGGCTGGAACGCCGCGTCCTACGTGGCCGAAGAGATCCGCGAGCCCGGCCGCAATGTACCGAAAGCGCTCGCGCTCGGCACGGGGGCGGTCATCGCGCTCTATCTGCTGCTCAACGTGCTCTACCTGTACGTCGTACCGGTCGGGGAGCTGGCGACGATCAAGGGCAGCATGCTCGACTTCATCGCCGATCGGCTGCTCGGCTCGGTGGCCGGCAACATCATGGCGGTGGTGTCGATCATCAGCCTCCTCGCCAGCATCAGCGCGATGACCTTCGCCGGCCCGCGCGTCTACTTCGCGATGGCCCGCGACGGTGTGTTCTTCAAACGCGCCGCGGTCGTGCACCCGCGGTACCGCACGCCGGCGGCATCGATCCTCGCGCAGGCGGCGTGGAGCTCGCTGCTCGTGCTGTCGGCGACGGCCGACACCTTGGTCAACTACACCGGCTTCGCGATCATCCTGTTTTCAGGAGTAGCGGTGGTGGCGCTGTTCGTACTCCGGGCGAAGGAGCCCGGTGCCGATCGCCCGTTCTCCGCGTGGGGATACCCGGTGGCCCCCGGGATCTATGCGGTCGTCAGCTTCGCGATTCTTGCCAACAGCCTGTACAGCGGACCCGCCGCGATCGGCGCCGGAGCGCTCATCATCGCGGCAGGCATTCCTGTCTATTTCTTCTTCGCGAAACGAAACTAAGGGATGCGCCGAAGCTCGCCGCGATAGTTGATCTTCTGCCCCGGCGTCATCCGGATATCGAATTCCAGCGTCTCGTATCCGGGCGCGACGATCTCGATGTGGTACGGCCCTGATTCGAGCCTCAGCGACTGGGCGATCCCGTCGTAGTCGTCCACCTCGCCGGCGAAATACCCGTCAACGAATACCTGCGCGTGGCGAGGTGAGACGCGCAGCCGCAGGTAGCCGGTGTCGAAGTCGCTGTAGGCGCGTCCCGGAGAGTAGCCGGGATAGCCGTACCCTCCAGCCCCGTAGCTGTACGCCGAGTACGCGCCCGGATACCAGGCGTACGGGTCGTAGTAGAAGTAGCCGAGCCCGAACGCGCCGTAGCCATACGGATACGCCCGCCGAGGGTAGTAGTAGTAATTGTTGTACACCGGCGGCCCGGAGTAGATGCGGCCGCCTCTGTTCTGGCCGCCGTTGCGATCGTCTCCACGGCGCGCGACCGGCGGGGCCGGCGCGCGACGGCCTTGCTCACGCGGCACCGCGGTACCGACCGGCGGGTTGTCGCCGCGAGGGCGGCTGCCGCGCGGTACGGCGCGCTCCTGGGCGTCGGCGCTCGCGGCCGGCGCCTCGGCGGGCTGCGAGCGGACGGCCTCGCGCGGCGCGGGCGCGGGACGCGGGGCTTCCGAGCGCGGAATCGCTCTCCGCACCTCGGGTGCCGCAACGGCTTCCGGCTGCTGAGTCTGCTGGGTGTCTGGTTCGCCCTGCGCATACGCCATGGGCGCGAAGGCGAGCGCGGAGGCGGCGACGATCACGAAAGTCCGGAGCATGGCGGGTCTCCTTGTAGCTATAGTGACCTCAGCAACAGTGCTGCCACTTGATATCCCTCGAAACACTGAATAAATCCGTCTCGTTCATCGGCCGTGCTCACTTTTTGAGGCATACTGGCCGGGATGCACGCGACCACGATCCTTGCGGTGCGGCACCAGGATCGGACGGTGCTCGCAGGCGACGGCCAGGTGACCTTGGGCAACACCGTCCTCAAGCACAACGCCCGCAAGATCCGCCGCCTCTATAACGAGTCTATCCTCGCCGGCTTCGCCGGCTCGGCCGCCGATTCCTTCGCGCTGTTCCAGCGGTTCGAATCAAAGCTCGAGCAGTATCGCGGAAACCTCGAGCGCGCGGCCGTCGAGCTCGCCCGCGACTGGCGTACCGATCGTATCCTTCGCCGCCTCGAAGCCATGCTCATCGTCGCCGACAAGAAGCACACGTTTCTGCTCTCCGGCACCGGCGATCTCATCGAGCCAGATGACGGGATCGTGGCGGTGGGATCGGGCGGCCCATTTGCGATGTCCGCGGCGCGGGCGCTCGCGCGTCACAGCCAGCTCGATGCCCGGCAGATCGCCGAAGAGGCGATGAAGATCGCCGCCGACATCTGCATTTATACGAACCCCAATCTGACAATCGAAGAACTCTAGGGATGGCCATTTTTCTCCCCGAACGCTCGACCACCGCCGTTCACGCGCTGACGCCCCGCGAGATCGTCAAGGAGCTGGACAAGTACGTGATCGGCCAGGCCAAGGCCAAGCGCGCCGTGGCGATCGCCATGCGCAACCGCATCCGCCGCCAGCGGCTGTCGCCCGAGATCGCCGACGAGGTGACGCCGAAGAACATCCTGATGATCGGCCCGACCGGCGTCGGCAAGACCGAGATTGCCCGCCGGCTCGCGCGGCTGGCGCAGTCGCCCTTCATCAAGGTCGAGGCCTCGAAGTTCACCGAGGTCGGATACGTCGGTCGCGACGTCGAGTCGATGGTGCGCGATCTCGTCGAGCTCTCCGTGGACATGGTGCGCGCCGAGAAGGCGGAGGAAGTCCAGGAGAAGGCCCAGGCGGCCGCCGAGGAGCGGCTGCTCGATCTGCTGCTGCCGCCGTCGCGGCCTTCCACGCCAGGCGAGGACGCGGCCGCGGTTCGCGATCAGGCGAACCGGACCCGTGACCGCATGCGCGAGCAGCTCCGCGAAGGCCGTCTCGCCGAGCGCGTCGTGGAGATCGACGTCCGCGACAGCGGCATGCCGTCGTTCGAGATCATCCAGGGCTCCTCGGTCGAAGAGATTGGCGTCAACCTGAAGGACATGATGGGCAACATGTTCCAGGGACGGACCAAGACGCGCCGGCTCAAGGTGCCCGAGGCGCTGGCGGCGCTGGTCGCCGAGGAGCAGGGCAAGCTCGTGGACATGGAGTCGGTGAGCCGCACCGCCGTGCAGCGGGTCGAGCAGGCGGGCATCATCTTCATCGACGAGATCGACAAGATCGCCAGCCGCGATTCAGGCGGCGGGGGCGGCGGCCACGGCCCCGACGTCAGCCGCGAAGGCGTGCAGCGCGACATCCTGCCGATCGTCGAGGGGACGACGGTCAACACGAAGTACGGGATGGTGAAGACCGATCACATCCTGTTCATCGCCGCCGGGGCGTTCCACGTGTCGAAGCCGTCGGACCTCATCCCCGAGCTGCAGGGCCGCTTCCCGATCCGGGTGGAGCTCGAGCCGCTCACCCGCGACGACTTCGTGCGGATCCTGACCGAGCCGCGCAACGCGCTCGTCAAGCAGTATGTCGCGCTGCTCGGCACCGAGGAGCTGACGCTCACCTTCACACCGGACGCGGTGCTGCGGATCGCCGATTTCGCCGCTCGCGTCAACGAGATCACCGAGAACATCGGCGCCCGCCGGCTCCACACCGTGATGGAACGCCTGCTCGACGAGATCTCCTTCGATGCTCCCGATCTCGGCACCACCGCCGTGACGATCGACGAGGCGTACGTCGATCGCATGCTGGCCGACATCGTCAAGAACGAGGATCTCTCCCGCTACATCCTCTAACGTCTTTCACTTCCACGCCCTCCCCGCCCTTCCCGCCGTAGTCGATTGTGATGTTTTCGCTCGACAATCAACCAGGTGGCGCATTCTGGCGACATGCCAGTCAGACAAAATTGTTAGAGCCAGATGGCGTTACTACAAGAAAGTACATATGCCTCTGGCTTACAATCGCTCGCAGGAGCACCCTGAAATGCCCGTCCCGAAATTCGATCAGGATACCGGCAGCGACTCACGTGACGCGCGACGCATGTCGACGCTCTTCGAGGCCAGCCAGGCGTTATCGGGAACGCTCAACCTCAAGGCGGGCATGTCGCGCGTCCTCACCATCCTGATGCGCCACCACGGCGTGGTCCGCGGGATGATTACGCTTCTCCGCGAGGGCGAGCTGCACGTCGAGGCGGTGGAAGGCTTCGATGACCGCGCCCGATCGGTGCGCTACAAGATGGGGGAAGGCATCACCGGCAAGGTGGCCGAGAGCGGCAAGCCGATCGTCGTCCCGCGCGTCAGCCGCGAACCGACCTTCCTCAACCGCGCCGCGAAGCGCGGCGACGGCCTTCGCCAGGAACTGAGCTTCGTGTGCGTGCCGATCATGCTGCAGCGCACGGCGGTCGGGGCGCTGGGCGTGGACCTTCGCTTCAAGGCCGAGCGCGATTTCGACAGCAGCGTGAAATTTTTCGGCATCGTCGCCTCGATGATCGCCCAGGCGCTCAACGTGCAGCGGCTGGTCGAGGAGGAGCGCCGGCGGCTGCTCGACGAAAACACCCACCTCCGGCAGGAGCTGCGCGAGCGCTACGACTTCTCCAACATCATCGGCACCAGCGGGCCCACCCGCCTGATGTACGAGCAGGTGGCGCAGGTCGCGCAGACCAACACCACGGTGCTGATCCGCGGGGAGTCCGGCACGGGCAAGGAGCTCATCGCCCACGCGATCCACTACAACTCGCTGCGCGCCAAGAAGCCGTTCGTGAAGGTGAGCTGCGCGGCGCTGCCAGACACGCTGATCGAATCGGAGCTGTTCGGCTACGAGAAGGGCGCGTTTACCGGCGCGACCGCGCGAAAGAAGGGACGCTTCGAGCTGGCCGAGGGCGGCACGCTCTTCCTCGACGAGATCGGCGACATCAACCTCAGCACCCAGGTGAAGCTGCTCCGCGTGCTGCAGGAGCGCGAGTTCGAGCGCGTCGGCGGCACCGAGACCGTGAAGGTCAACGTGCGGATGATCGCCGCGACCAACAAGGACATGGAAAAGGGGATGCTGGAGGGCACCTTCCGCGAGGACCTCTACTACCGCTTGAACGTGTTCACGATCTTCGTGCCGCCGCTGCGCGACCGAAAGGCCGACCTGCTGCTGCTGGCCGACCACTTCCTCGAGAAGTTCTCACGCGAGCACGGCAAGGTCATCAAGCGCATCTCGACGCCTGCGATCGACATGCTCATGAGCTATCACTGGCCGGGCAACGTCCGCGAGATGGAGAACGCGCTCGAGCGCGCGATCCTCGTCTGCGACGGGGCGGTCATCCACGCCCACCACCTGCCGCCATCGCTCCAGACCGCCGACGCCTCCGGCACCGTCACCCACGTCTCGCTCGGCGACGCGGTCGCCGCCTACGAACGCGACCTCATCCAGGACGCGCTCAAGACGACGAGAGGCAATCGCGCGAAGGCCGCGCGCCTGCTCGACACCACCGAGCGCATCCTGAATTACAAGGTGCGCGGCTATCATATCGACGTCCGCCGCTTCAAAGCCCCCGACGTGAGCAAGCGGATGGCCGCCGATCGGCATCACGAATCGGCCCCGACCGAGGTAGCATCAGACCAGGGATGATTCGGAACGTTCGGCCGACAACCGCGCTCTGTCTCGCGGTGCTCGCCGGCAGCGTGGCGATCGGATGTGGGAAGAAGGGGAATCCAATCGCGCCATTCGTGCGCATTCCCGCTCCCATCGACGCAATCGCGGCCTCGCGGCTCGGCAACGACGTCTACGTCACGCTCACGGTGCCCGCCAAGGACATCGATAACGCGATTCCCGCGCACATCTCCCGCATCGAGATCTACGGCTACACCGGCCGCACGCCGCCCTTGCGCGCCCGCTGGGCCGAGCTCGGCGAGCTGATCGCCCGCATTCCGGTGGCCCCGCCACCCCTGCTGGATGGCACCCAGCCGCCGACCAACGGCGCCCCGCTGCAAGGCACGTCGATCACCGTCCTCGACACCCTCACACCCGACGAGCTCGTGCAGGGCAGGGAAGATCCCATCGATCCCCGCCGGCAGCTCGCGCCCATACCCATCGCGGGCGTCATCCCTCCGCCGAGGCCGCTGCAGCGTTTCTACCTGGCGATCCCCTTCAGCGATCGCGGCCGCAACGGACCGCCCGGCGCCGAGGCCGGGTTCGTCCTCACACCGCTGCCGGAACCGCCGACGAGGCTTCGCGCCGGATACGCGCCGACCGCCAGCGCCGTCGGCTGGGAACCGTCGGGCGGGTTGATCGGCTTCATCGTCAACGACTCGCTTCAGGCGGAACCGCCGCCCTTCGACGTCGCCGAGCTGCTGCCGTCGCCTATACCGGTGCTGCCCGCGCCCGTGCTGCCTCCAGGGCCGACGCGGTACAACGTCTATCGCGAGCTCGCCCAGGATCCGCTGACCCTTCCTCTGCCGGCGACGACCGGCACGTCGGCGCTTCCGGCGCCGCTCAACGCGTCGCCGCTGGCCGAGCTGTCGCTGCTCGACCAGGTCGAATTCGAGCGCGAGCGGTGCTACACGGTGCGATCGCTCCGCGGGGCCGCGCCGAACATCGTCGTCAGCGAGGCGTCGGCGCCGGCATGCATACGCCCCGTCGACACCTTTCCGCCGGCGCAACCGGCCCAGCCCGCGGCGGTAGCGACCGAAGGCGCGATCAGCTTGATCTGGGATGGGAACACCGAGACCGATCTCGGCGGCTACCTGGTCTTGCGCCGCGAAGTCGGGAGTGACACACTGCTGCAGCTCACCCCGGCGCCGATTCTCGAAGCGCGCTTCCGCGACGCCACCGCGACGGCCGGCACGCGCTATCGGTACTCGGTGATGGCGGTGGACAACCGGTTGCCGCTGCCCAACATGAGCGGCGAATCGATGCCGGTGGAAGAAACCGCACGGTAGGTAGCGGAGGCCTTCAGGCCTCCGGTGGAGAACGCATGAAGCTCTTCGTCGACACCGGCAACGTCAAGGAGATCGAAGGTCTCGCCGCGCTCGGCATCATTGACGGGGTGACGACCAATCCCTCGCTGATGGCCAAGGAAAAGGGCGATTACCGTCAGATCCTCAAGCAGATCTGCGACATCGTGCAAGGACCGGTCAGCGGCGAAGTCGTGGCCACCGACGCGGCCGGGATGATTCGCGAGGGGCGCGACCTCGCCTCGATCGACGAGCACATCGTCGTCAAGGTGCCGTTTACCAGGGACGGCGTCAAGGCGTGCAAGACGCTGGCGGGCGAGGGCCTGCGCGTCAACGTCACGCTGATCTTCTCCGCCACGCAGGCGTGGCTCGCCGCGAAGGTCGGCGCGTCCTATGTCAGCCCGTTCGTCGGCCGGCTCGACGACATCGGGACGACCGGGATGAACCTGATCCGCGAGATCGTCGACATCTTCGACAACTACGAGTTCGGCACCGAAGTGCTCGTGGCCAGCGTCCGGCATCCGATTCACGTGATCGAATCGGCGCGGATGGGCGCAGACGTAGTCACGTGCCCGCCGGCGGTCATCGAGCAGTGCTTCAAGCATCCGCTCACCGACATCGGGCTGGAGAAATTCCTGAAAGACTGGGAGAAGGCGCAAGCGACCAAGGTATAGCGCCTGAATGAATCACCACGATCACCTCGCTGACCTGGAGCGGCGCGCCGAGCTGGGCGGCGGGGAAGAACGCCTTCGCCGCCAGCGCGACGCCGGCAAGCTGACGGCGCGCGAGCGGATCGACCTCCTGTTCGATCCCGGCACCTTCGAGGAAACCGATAAATTCGTCACGCATCGCTGCCGCGATTTCGGGATGGACCAGCAGGTCATCCCCGGCGACGGCGTGGTCTGCGGCCACGGACGAATCAACGGGCGGGTCACCTACGCGTTCGCGCAGGACTTCACCGTGTTCGGCGGGTCGCTGTCGGAAACCAACGCCGCCAAGATCGTCAAGATCATGGACCTGGCGATGAAGATGGGCGCGCCGATCGTCGGTCTCAACGATTCGGGTGGCGCGCGGATCCAGGAAGGCGTGCTGTCGCTTGGCGGCTACGCGGACATTTTTCTTCGCAACACGCTGGCGTCGGGTGTCGTCCCGCAGATCTCCGCGATCATGGGGCCCTGCGCCGGCGGCGCGGTGTATTCGCCGGCCATCACCGACTTCACCGTCATGGTGAAGAACACCAGCTACATGTTCGTCACCGGTCCCGACGTCATCCGCACGGTGACGCACGAGGAAGTGACGAAAGAGGAACTGGGCGGCGCGATGACGCACAACGAGAAGAGCGGCGTCGCGCACTTCGCGGCCGAGAGCGACCAGGAATGCCTGCGGCTCATCCGCGAGCTGCTGTCGTTCATGCCGTCCAACAACCTCGACGATCCGCCGCGCGCGGAGACGACCGACCCTGCGGACCGCGAGGACCCAGCGCTCGAGACCGTCGTGCCCGCGGCGCCGAACCAGCCGTACGACATGCTCGACGTCATCCACGCGGTGGTGGACGACCGCAACTTCCTCGAGGTGCACCAGCACTTCGCCCGCAACATGGTGGTCGGCTTCGCGCGGTTCGGCGGACGATCCGTGGGCATCGTCGCCAACCAGCCCGCGTACCTCGCCGGCACGCTCGACATCGATGCCTCGGTCAAGGGCGCGCGGTTCGTGAGATTTTGCGACGCGTTCAACATTCCGCTGGTGACGTTCGAGGACGTCCCCGGGTTTCTGCCGGGCACGGTGCAGGAGTTCGGCGGCATCATCCGCCACGGCGCGAAGCTCCTCTTCGCATTCGCGGAAGCGACCGTGCCGAAGGTGACGGTCATTACCCGCAAGGCGTACGGCGGGGCGTACTGCGTGATGTCGAGCAAGCACATCCGCGCGGACGTGAACTACGCGTGGCCGACGGCCGAGATCGCGGTGATGGGCGCGGAGGGAGCGGTCAACATCCTCTACAAGCGCGAGATCGAGTCCGCCGGGGACGTCGCCTTGGACGCCGAAGCGCGCAGCGCGAAGGTGGCCGCCGCCCGCGCGGCCAGGATCGCCGAGTACCGGGAGAAGTTCGCCAACCCGTATGTCGCCGCGGAGCAGGGGTTCATCGACCAGGTGATCGCGCCGCGGCTGACCCGCGCCAAGTTGATCGCCGCGCTCGCCGCGCTCGAGACCAAGCGCGACAAGAACCCGCCGAAGAAGCACGGCAACATCCCGCTGTAGACGCTCGTGGGCATCGGGTCAGCAGCGCTCGTGTATGCGGCGGTGACCGCGCTGTTCTTTCGCAACCTGCTGCCGGATCTCGCGACCCACCTCTATTCCGATCTCGGCGACACGCTGCTGAACGCGTCGATCCTCTCGTGGAACGCCAGGCAGCTTCCGCTCACTGACGCCTGGTGGAACTTTCCCGGCTATACGCCGCTTCAGGGCGTGACGTCGTTTACCGAGCACCTGCTGCTCACGTATCCGATCGCGTCGCCGATCATCTGGGCGACCGGCAATCCCATCCTCGCGTACAACGTTCTCTTCCTGCTGGCACCGGTGCTCAACGGCGTGGCGATGTATGCGCTCGTCCGGGAGCTGACGCAGTCGCGCGTGGCGTCGTTGATGGCCGGCCTTGCCTTCGCCTTCGCGCCGTATCAGGCGGTGCAGCTCTCGCACATCCAGCAAATGACGTCGTTCGGCATGCCCATCGCCTTGCTCGGGTTGCATCGCTACCTCGGCCGGGCTGCCCCCGACTCCGCTCAGGCCAATCCACCCGGCCCCGGCACCGGTCAGGAGCGCTCGCGGCGCGAACGGCACGCGCTGGCGCTGTTCGGCGTCGGCTGGTTCGTCACCGCGCTTTCGAACGCCTACACGCTTATGTTCTTTCCTGTCCTGGTCGCCCTGTGGTGCACCTGGTTTGTGCGCCCGCGCGAGTGGCGGCGGCTGGTGCCCGTCGCGATCACCGCCGTGGTCGTGGTACTGCCGCTGGCGCCGCTCCTGTGGGGCTACCACGTGCGACACGCGGCGTACGGGCTGGTACGCGGGTTCACCGAGATCCGCAGCTTCAGCGCCGACATCGTCGGACTGGGCGGGATGTATTTCCGCTCGATGGCGTGGCGCGGGATCCTGCCGCACGACTTCGAAGAGGGGGCGCTCTTTCCAGGATTCACGATCGCCGCACTCGCTGGTTTTGCAGTCTATGCCAGCCGGGCGGACCTTGCCCGATGCGGCGCGGACCTTCACGGTCCGCGACGACGGTGGTCGCGCCGGTTGCTCGTCACATCGGCGGTCCTCACGCTCATCGTCCTCGCGCGCGTCTGGACCGGCCCCTGGGGATGGCACTTCGGACGCATTCCGCTGCCGCCGTTTCAACCGATGCGCCTGTTCACCGTGGCGTTCGTGACATGCCTGGCGGGCCTTGTAGCGACCGCGACCGCGCGCCGCGCGTGGCAGCGGCGTGATCCGGTGATGTTCTACGCGATTGCCGTCGTGGTGTTGGGGCTGCTGGCCCTCGGACCCGAGCCCGCGTGGGAGCAGCCGTGGCGGGCGTTGTGGTTCGGCCCGTACCGGCTGCTGATGGAACTGCCCGGCTTCGACAGCGTGCGCGTGCCCGCCCGGACGTGGCTTCTGGCGGTCCTCTGCCTGGCGGTGCTGGCGGGATGCGGCGTCGCAACGATGCTGCAGCGGTACGTGCGACATCGCCGCATACTGGTGGCCGCAATCGCCATGGCCATCGTCTGCGAAGGGTGGACCTACGACCAGACATACCTGGTGCCGCGGCCGATGAGGCCGGGCGTCATTCCGCAGGGCGCCGTGGTCCTCGACCTGCCGATGGAAGAGGGTTACTGGAACGCGGTGCCGCAGTATCGCGGCGTCGTCGGGCACTACCGAACCATCAACGGGTACAGCGGCTACGAACCGGCGCACTTCACGCCGCTGCGTCGCGCGCTCGCCGACATGGTTCCCGGCGCGCTCGATTCGTATCGCCGCGGCTCGGATCTCTACGTCATCATCCGTCCCGGCCAGACCGCCGACGTGACCAGATGGCTGACGTCCCAGGATGGCACGGAGCATCTGTTCGACGTCGACCAGGTGAGAATCTACCGGATGGGCCGTCTGCCGCAGTAACGCATGACCCCTTCGTGAACGCAGCCGGTGAGGGACCCTAAGTGCTAGAATTGCGGGGATTTGCACAAGATTCTCATCGCCAATCGCGGCGAGATCGCGGTCCGGGTGATCCGCGCGTGCCGGGACATGGGGCTGAGGTCGGTCGCCGTGTTTTCCGACTGCGATCGCACCGCGCGGCACGTGCGGATGGCGGACGAAGCGTGCGCGATCGGCGGCAATCCGCCGGCTGAGAGTTACCTTCGCATCGACCGCATCATCGACGCCGCGCGCCGGACGGGCGCCGATGCGGTGCATCCGGGGTACGGCTTCCTCGCCGAGAACGAAGCGTTCGCCGCCGCCTGCGGCGACGCTGGCCTGACCTTCATCGGTCCAACCCCCAAGGCCATCGAGCTCATGGGCAGCAAGACCGCGGCGCGCCAGGCGGCGATCGATGCGGGCGTGCCCGTGGTGCCAGGGACGGAGGCGGCGCTCGGTCCAGACGTGCCGGTCGCGGACGTCGGCGCGATCGCCGAGCGGATCGGCTATCCAGTCATGATCAAGGCCGTCGCCGGCGGCGGCGGCAAAGGCATGCGCGTCGTGACCGAGTCGGCCGAATTGCCCGGCGCGATCCGCGCCGCGCGATCGGAAGCGGACGCGGCCTTCGGCGACTCGTCGATCTATCTCGAGCGCCGGCTCCTGCGGCCGCGCCACATCGAGGTGCAGCTCCTCGGCGATCACTACGGACGAGTGCTGCCGTTTGTCGAGCGCGAGTGCTCGATTCAGCGCCGCCATCAGAAGGTCATCGAGGAGACGCCCTCGCCGGTCGTCACGCCGGCGCTGCGCGCGAAACTGACCAGCGCGGCGGCCGCCGTCGCGCGATCGGTCGGCTACACCAACGCGGGCACCATCGAGTTTCTCGTCGACCCGGACGGCAGCTTCTACTTCCTCGAGATGAACACGCGGCTGCAGGTCGAGCACCCGATCACCGAGATGGTGACGGGCGTCGATCTGGTGGCCTGGCAGATCCGCATCGCCCGCGGTGAGCGGCTCGACCTCGGCCCTGAGACGCTGCTCGCGCCGAGGGGCCACGCGATCGAGTGCCGCATCTACGCCGAAGACCCCGACGCCGGATTCATGCCCTCGCCCGGCCGCATCACCACGCTCCGGGTGCCGGGTGGCCCGGGGATTCGCGACGACGGCGGGGCGGACGAGGGCGGCGAGGTGCCCATCTATTACGACCCGCTGATCTCCAAGCTGGTGGCCCTGGGCGAGGATCGGCCGGAGGCCATTGCCCGGATGGACCGCGCGCTGCGCGAGTACGAGGTCCTCGGTATCCGCACGACTGTCCCCTTTTTCCGCTGGATGCTCGCGCAGCCCGCGTTCCTCGACGGGAATTTCCACACTGGCTATCTGGACGAGCTATTGCAGCAGCGCCAGGGCGAGCCGTTCATCATCCCGGATGAGGACAGCGACGAGGTCGCCGCAATCGCTGCCGCACTTCACGCCGTTTCACGTGAGGACACGCGCCCGGCGGCGAATTCGGCGTGGACGAGAGGCGCGCGGCTCGAGGCCTTGCGCGGGTGAGGTTCGAGATCGAAGCTGCGGGGCGTACCAGGACTGTAGAAATCACACGCCAGGGCAAAAGTTACCTCGTCCGGGTCGACGGCCAGCCACACGCGGTGGACGTCGCACGGACCGGGAGCTCGTGGTCGCTGCTGATCGGCAGCCGCAGTTACGAGGTCGCGTTCGTCCGGCGGCCGGGCGGCGATACGCTCGTATATGTGGACGGTCACGCGGTCGTGACCCGGCGGGCGGGCCTGATGCGATCCGTGGCAGGCGCTTCCGACGCGCGCGTCGGCCCGCAGCCGATCCTGGCGCCGATGCCGGGACGCATCCTCAAGGTGCTGGTCAAGACGGGCGAGGCGGTCGCCGCACGGCAGGGGCTGGTCGTGGTCGAAGCGATGAAGATGGAGAACGAGCTGCGATCGCCGAAAGCCGGGACGGTGGCCGAGGTCAGAGTCTCGGAAGGCATGTCGGTTGAAGCGAACGCGGTGTTGGTGGTCGTCGATTGATCCCTTGCGTATAGTCGTCCATTGAAACGGATTTTCGCGCATCCCCTCACGCAGAAGACGCGCCTTGCCATCAAGGCCGTGGTGATCGCGTGCGCCGTGATCCTCGCGGTGGCGTTCGTCACGACGCTCTCGGTGGACCTCGGCCCCGTCCTCAAGGAGCGCGCGGAAAAAGCGGCCTCCGATTTCATGAAGCGGCCGATGCACATCGGACGGCTGTCCGTGCACCTCTGGCGCGGACGGTTCGTGCTCGAAGACCTGATCATCGAAGGACTCACCCCGGAGTCGCGCCCGTTTCTCAACGCGCGGCGCATCAGCATCTCGATGCCCTGGAGCACGCTCATCACGCGCCGGGTGGTGTTCGACGCCATCGAGATGGTCGACTGGACGATGTACGTCGAGTATTTTCCAGACGGCCGCATCAGTTTCCCGAACTTCCGCAGCAACAGGCCGCGCGGCCAGTCGTCGTGGACGACGACGCTGCAGTATGTGAGGGCGCACCGGGGAGAATTCACCTACCAGGACCACGGCACGCCCTGGGGCATCGTCAGCCGCAACCTCGACGTCACCGTCACCAGGCCGACCTCGGAATACCGCGGCCAGGCCAGCTTCTCCAACGGCACCATCTCGATTCAGAGCTACGTGCCGATGAGCGCCGACATGTCGACGATCTTCCGCATCGTCGACGGCAAGCTGATGATGGACCGGATTGACCTGCTCACCGACGGCGCGAAGTCCGAGCTCACCGGCGTGGTGGACATCGCGCAATGGCCCGAGCAGATCTACCAGGTGAAGTCACGGGTCAACTTCCCGCGGATGCGGGAGCTGTTCTTCGCCCGTGACCGTTTCTCCCTGCATGGGGAGGGCGACTTCACCGGCACCTTTCATCTCTATAAAGAGGAGGTCAACGGCAGGTCGCGCACCGGCCGCGAGCTCAAGGGCAACTTCCACAGCACCGAGGCCGGCGTGAACGACTACCGGTTCGGCGACCTGCGCGGGTCGCTGATCTGGGTGCCCGAGTTCTTCGAGGTCACCGAAGCCACCTCCACCCTCTACGGGGGCACGTCGCGATTCGGCTTCAAGTGGGCGCCGCTCGGCGTGCCAGGCGTGCGCGCGACCGCCACCTTCGACGCGTCGTACCAGGACGTGGACCTCACCGAGTTCAGCAACTTTCTGGAGATGCAGGGGCTGCGGCTGGCCGGCCGCGCGACGGGCCGCAACCTCCTGATCTGGCCGCAGGGCCGCTTCTCGGAACACCGCGGCGACGGCGAGGTTCGCGTCGATCCGCCCGGCGGCGTCAACCTCATGAGACGAGAGATGTCGCCCTCGGAGGTCGCCGTGGCGGACCGCCGTGCCCTGCTGTCTATTGCCGATCGGCCGCCGTTCGACGCGCAACTGCCGCGCGAGCCGGTGCCCATCGGGGGCAGTCTCACCTATTCGTACGACGCCGACACGATCGACCTGGGGCCGAGCCGTATCGCCACGGCCGAGACCTACGTAGAGTTCGAAGGCCGCACCGATTACCTGGACGCGACGCGCATCCCGTTTCACGTGACGACCTCCGACTGGCAGGAAAGCGACCGCGTCTTCGCGGGCGTGCTCACCGCGCTCAACTCGAGGACCACCCCCATCGACATCGGCGGCTACGGTACCTTCGACGGCGTCGTCCTCGGCGATCTGCGCCGGCCGCGGATCGAAGGGACGTTCGCCGGCGAGCGCATGCGCGCCTTCGACGTCGTCTGGGGTACGACCACCGGTGACGCGATCATCGAGAACAGCTACGCCGACGTGACCAACGGCCTCGTCCGCGCGGGCGATTCAACGATCCATGTGGACGGCCGCTTCTCGGTTGGATTTCCGCGCCGCGACGGCGGCGAGGAGATCAACGCGCGGATCCGCCTCATCCGACGTCCGCTCAGCGACCTGCGGCATGCGTTCGAGCTCGACGACTACGACGTTGACGGCCAGTTCTCGGGCGAGTTCCACGTCTTCGGCCATTACCTGGCGCCCCTCGGCTTCGGGCAGATGGCCATTGTCGAAGGCATCGCCTACGGCGAGCCGTTCGAGCAGGCGACCTCCGCCCTGCGGCTCGAGGGCGACGGCGTGCGGATGGACTCGATTGCGATGGTCAAGGGCGGTGGCCGGGGCACCGGCGCCGCCTGGGTCGACTGGGACGGCAACTATTCTTTCAACTTCGATGCCCGAAGGATCCCGATCGAGTCGGTGGCGCTCGCGCAGTCTCCCAACACCCCCGCGCTCTCGGGCTACCTCGACTTCTCGGCCGCCGGCAGCGCCACCTTCGACGCGCCGCGGTACGACGTGCGCGGCACGATCAGCGACTTCTTCGTGGGCGATGAGGGCATCGGTCAGGTGGCCGGGACGATCAACATCGCCGGCGAGCTGCTCACGCTGAAGGTCGAGGCCGCATCCCCGCGCCTTGCCGTGTCGGGGTCGGGCAGGGTCTCCCTGACGCCGCAGATGGACGCGGATCTGACCTTCAGCATCGCCGACACGTCGCTCGACCCGTACCTCCGCGCGTTCAATCCGGAGCTCTCGCCCTTTACCACCGCCGTCGCCAGCGGCAACGTTCGTGTCGTCGGCGAGCTGGCAGACATCGATCGCCTGCTGGTGGACGCGACCGTCGATCGCCTCGACCTGCGCCTCTTCGACTACCGGCTTCGCAACGCGACGCCGATCCGCATGGCGCTCGACCGCCACACGATGCGCATCAGCGAGATGCGGCTCACCGGCGAGGACACGCAGTTGGACATCACCGGCGTCGTCAACCTGCACGACGAGCGCATCGCGGTGCGCGCCACCGGCGACGCCGGGATGGGCATCCTGCAGGGGTTCGTCCCGAACATCCGCAGCTCCGGCCGCGCGATGCTCGAGGCCGCGTTCGAAGGACCGATGAGCGACCCGCTCGTCACCGGCACCATGACGGTGGAGAACGGCCGCATCCGTCATTTCGATCTGCCGCACGCGCTCGAGAGCATTTCCGGCCCGGTGCGCTTCGATACCCGCGGCATCCGGATCGACGAGCTCACCGCGCAGCTTGGCGGCGGTCCGGTGCGGTTTGGCGGCACCGTTGACGTCGAGCGCTATCGGCCGGTGCGCCTCGACATCCAGATGTCCGGCGAGAATATGCGCCTGCGGTTTCCCGAGGGGATGCGGTCGCTGGTGGACGCCGACCTGACGCTGCAGGGTCCGGTCGAAGGCCCCACCCTCGCTGGCGCTGTCGTGGTGCGGAGCGCCGTATATGCCCAGCCGCTCGGCTCCGGCGGCAGCCTCTTCGACCTGACCGGCAGTGCCCCCGCCACGCAGGGCGGCGGTGGAGGGCCGGCCACGACGCTGCCGTTGAACTATGACGTGCGGATCACCGCGCCGGCGACACTGCGCGTCGAGAGCAACCAGGTGCGAGTCACGGCCACGGCCGACCTGCAGCTGCGCGGTACGTTCGATCGTCCGCTGCTCTTCGGCCGCGCCGAGATCGACCGCGGCGAGGTCGCCTTCGAAGGCCGGCGTTACACCATCAATCGAGGGACGATTGACTTCAACAACCCCATTCGCATCCAGCCGTTCTTCGACATCGAGACGGAGACTCGCGTGCGCGTTCCCGGCCAGACCTACCGCGTCATCGGACGCGCGGCTGGCACCTTCGATCGACTGACGTTTTCCTTCGATTCGGATCCGCCGCTGCCCGAGGTCGAGGTGCTCGCCATGCTGCTCAGCGACGTGACGCCAGGGCAGGACGTCGAGTTCCGCCGGTTCAGCACCGACATCACGCCGCAGCAGCAGCTCCTGCGCGAGCGCGCGACGCGGGCACTGACGGGGACGCTCTCATCAGAAGTGGGCCGCGTTGTCGAGCAGACCTTCGGCGTGGACACGTTCCAGTTGACGCCGTCGCTGGTCGATCCCAACTCGCAGTCGTCGCGACTCGATCCGGCGGCGCGCCTGACGATCGGCAAGCGCCTGTCCGACCGCATCTACCTGACCTATTCCCGCAGCCTCTCCTCGTCGACGCGCGATCAGATCATCCTGCTCGAGTACGATCAGACCGACCGCTTCTCCTGGATCCTCTCGCGCAACGAGGATCGCACCTACGCGCTCGATGTTCGAGTCCGCCACGCCTTCTGATGAACTACTCAGGCTTTAGGCTCTGGGCTGTAGGCTCTCGGAAGCGGGCTTTGTCCTTTCGGCTCGGGGCTCGTGGGTCGAGCCTTGCCTGCCCCGCGAAGCGGCGACGCGGGGTTGGGCTCGGCTTCTGGCTTGCTATTTGGGCTGTGACCCCTGCGCCTGTCTTCGCGCAGGTTGGGCAGCCGATTGTCGAAGTGGTCATCGAGCAGGAGGGGCGTCCGGTCGTCGATCGCCTGATCGCGAGCCTCATCGAGACTACGGTCGGCGAGCCGCTCTCGATGCACGAGGTGCGCGAGACCGTCACGCATCTCATGACCCTCAACCGATACGAAGACGTGCAGGCGCGTTCGGAGCCGGCAGCCGGCGGCGTCCGCGTGCGGTGGATGCTCTTTCCCCTGCATCCGGTGGATCGCGCTGAGGTCCGCGGAGAGCTCGGCGAGGCCGGCGATATCCACCGCATCATCACCGAGCGGTTCGGCAACGCGCCGTCCTCCGGACGGGCCGACGAGATCGCCGAGGCGGTTCGCGTGCTCTATCGCCAGAAGGGCTACCCCAGGGCGAACGTCACGGTCCGCATCGAGGAATCCCACAACCCCGACCGCGCGACGATGGCCTTTGACATCGTGGCGGGTGGGCGCGCGACGATCGGCGCCGTCAACATCGACGAGGTTGACGCCCCCGATCGGGCCGTGGCACCGGGTTTCGAGGTCCGCATCGGGGCGCCGTACGACGAGGAAGCCGTGACGCGCGAGCTGCAGGAGTACGAAGACGCGCTGCGCAGCCGGGGCTTCTACGAAGCGCGCGCGACACACCTCGTCCGGTTCGAGCCAGACGGCAGCGCGACGGTCAACGTCTCGGTCGACCGCGGCCCCAACGTCGTCGTCGCATTTGCCGGCGATCCGCTGCCCGAGTCAGACCGCGAACGTCTGGTGCCGGTGCGGAGCGAAGGATCGGTGGACGAAGACCTCCTCGAGGATTCCAACTTCGCCATCGAGGAGTACCTTCGCGGCCGCGGCTACCGCAACGCGATGTCGGCCTACCTGCGGAACCCGGGGGACGGCCAGTTGAACATCATCTTTACCGTCACGCGTGGACCGCGGTATGTCGTGGACGGGGCGCAGATCGCCGGGAACGCCTCGATCCCGGCGGCGGATCTCATGCAGTTGGTGCGCTTCGAGGCAGGCGATCCGTTCGTCCAGTCCACCGTCAATGGCGCGGTCGGCGCGATCAGGAACGCCTACCGGACGCGCGGCTTCACGAGCGCGAACGTGAGCGCGGCGCTGACCGACCTGCCGCCGGAGGGGGAGGGCGAGGATCGGCGCGTCCGGGTGCGGATCAACGTTGCCGAGGGCGCGAGAACCCTCGTCGGTTCGGTCGCCTTCACCGGCAACACCGTCACGAGCGAAGGCGAGCTGCGTGCGCGGATGACCACGACGCCTGGCCGCCCGTATTCCGAGATCGAGCTCGCCGCCGACCGCGATCGCGTCGAGCTCGAGTACCGCAACCGCGGGTACGAGAGCGTGGTGATCGGCGCCGCCGCCGATCTCGCCGACGCCGGGACGCGCGCCGACGTCGCCATCTCGATCAGCGAGGGGCCTCAAATCGTCGTCGATCACGTCATCATCGTCGGCAACCAGAGGACGAGCACCGAAACCATCGAGCGCGAGCTGCTGGTGAAGGCGGGGCAGCCGCTGGGCTATTCGGCGCTGATCGAAAGCCAGCAGCGGCTGGCGGCGCTCGGGCTGTTTCGCCGCATCCGCATTGACCCGCTGCCCCACGGCAGCGAGCCCCGCCGCGACGTGCTCGTGCAGGTCGAGGAAGCGCCGCCGACGACGATTGGATACGGCGGCGGGATCGAGGGCGGGACGCGCCTGCGGCCGACGGGAGAGGGCGGCTCGGCGGAGGAGAAGTTCGAGGTCGCGCCGCGCGGATTTTTCGAGGTCGGGCGCCGCAACCTCTGGGGCAAGAATCGCTCGGTCAACCTGTTTACGCGCGTGAGTCTCCGCGCGCGCGACATCGTGCTGTCGTCGGGCGGCGTCCGCTTTCCGGAACCGGCGAAAGGGAGCGGCTACGGCTTCAACGAGTACCGCGTCTATGCGACGTTCCGCGAGCCGCGGATCTTCAACACCCCGGCCGACGTGCTGGTCACCGGCATCCTCGACCAGGCGATTCGATCGAGCTTCAACTTCATCACGCGCGAGGCGCGCGCCGAGGCGGGGCTCCGGTTCACGCAGCGCTACAGCGCCGCCGGCCGCTATTCGTACCAGCACACCAAGCTGTTCGACCAGCGGTTCACCGAGGCGGAGAAACCGCTCATCGATCGCATCTTCCCGCAGGTGCGCATCTCGAAAGTGTCGACGTCGTTCATCCGGGATACGCGCGACGACCTGGTCGATCCGAGTGGCGGGACGTTCGCGATTGTCGATGCCGAGCTTGCCGCGCGCCTGATTGGCTCCGAGGTGGGGTTCGTGACCACATTCGTCCAGACGTTCGGCTACTACCGCGTGCCGATGCAGCGGCGCACCATCCTCGCCTTCAGCGCCCGCCTCGGCGTTGCCAACGGATTTCCTCGCGCCGTTCCGACCATCCTTCCGAACGGGCAACCGGCGATCGGTGCCGACGGACGACCGATCGTCGAAGTGGTGGACGACCTGCCCGCGAGCGAGCGCTTCTTTGCCGGCGGCGACACGACCGTGCGCGGCTTCTCGCTCGACCGCCTCGGCACCGCCCAGACGATCAGCCCGACCGGCTTTCCCATCGGCGGTAACGGCGTCGTCATCCTCAACGGCGAGGTGCGCATGGCGCTCGCCGGTGCATTTGGCGGCGCCCTGTTCCTTGACGGAGGCAACGTCTTCTCGCGCGCAAACGCCATCGACCCGAGCGAACTCCGGGGAGCCGCCGGCTTCGGCATCCGCTATCGCTCCCCCGTCGGCCCCATTCGCATCGACCTCGGGTTCAAGCTCGATCGCCGGGAGCTGTCGCCTGGACGGCTGGAACGGCGAAGCGTCCTTCACATCTCTCTTGGGCAGGCTTTTTAAGATGGGCACGCTCTTTACTGAGACGGCACACCGAGGCACCGAGGCACCGAGACTATTCAGGTCAAAAGGAATCTGGCCTCGGAGTCTCGGAGCCTCGGTGTGTCGTGGCAGTGAACTTCGTCGCAATTGGCTTGTTGTTGCGATTCTGATTGGGTGGCTGTCCCCGCTAAGCGCCCAGCAGCTACTGGAGAGGGTCGTTGCCCGTGTCGGCGGCTATGCCATCACGCTCACCGACGTGAACGCCGCCGTGGCGCTCGGCGTCGTCGAGGTGCCTCCGGGGCCGATGCAGGTGGCGGAGGCGACGCAGCAGTTGATCGACCGGCAGCTCGTGCGCTCGGAGGTCGCCAGGTTTGCGCCGCCGGAGCCGGAGGTTCCCGCCGTCGATCGCGAGGTGGCGACGATGAAGGAGCGCGCCGGCGCGGGGCTCGACGCGCTGATGCAGGCCACTGGACTCGACGAAGCACGGCTCCGCGACATCGCGCGCGACACGCTGCGCATCCAGGCGTACCTCAATCAACGGTTCGGAGCGACGGTGCAGGTCAGCGACGAGGAGGTCGCGCTGTACTACCGCAACCACGCGAGCGAGTTCCAGCCGAACGGAACGCTCGTCCCGTACGACGAAGCAGAGCCCCTTGCGCGCCAGCGCGCGGCAGCCGCCCGCCGTGGAGCGACCATCGTGCAGTGGATGATCGACCTGCGTCAGCGGGTCGAAGTCGTAGAGCCTCGAGCCGCCGGCAACTGACAACCGACAACTGACAACTGACAACTGTTACTGTCCAGTGATCGCGACGCGCAGAATCGTCTTGAGCCAGGCGCACTGCTCGGTCGCGCGCTGCACCGGCAGGAGCAGCGACAGGAGCCGCGCCTTGTTGGCCGCCCCCGCATACTCGCGCAGGGCCTGGCCGAGCGGCAGGTGCTGGGCCGACGCGGTCACGTACTCCGCGCCGGTCATCGAGGGCGCAGCCGACGCAAGCGATTCGAGATCCTCGTGCGGAAGCGGCGGGATCTGGAGCCTGGCGCCGCGATCACCGATGTCCGGCAGGGTGCAGACCGTCGTCCCCCTGCGCGAGCAGCAAGCGGCCGCGGGGCGTGAGCACCGGGCTGAGCGGGGCGGAGGTTCCCGTCACCATGCCGCCGGGTTCAGCAGCGAGATTGCGTGAAGAGCCCACGGCTCAGAGGAGAATCCGTGGGAAGGCTCCTCGGACACGACCAGCGTGGAAAAGGATGTCTCCGCCCGCGAGCGCGCGTCCGAGGTGCTCGGCGTCGCCAGTGAAGAGCTCGCCCTGCCGCGTGAGCACGCACGTCCCGATCTCGCTGACGGGCAGCTCTTTGACGATGAGCCGCGCGGCGTCCAGCAGCGCGCGCCATCGCCTGGAAAGTTCGCCTGCGTCCGGAGGCGTGCCGGCGAACGCCAACGCGGCCACTTCGTCCGCTGAATAGTGGCTCGAACGCGCGGCGTGCTCGAGAATCGCCGCCGGGCCGAACCCCGGATCCTTGCCACTGGCCGCCCACGCCATGTATCCCAACGGCTGGAAATGCTCGCCGCAGTGAATCACGTCGACCCAGTCACGCACCTCGAGACGCCCCACGAGTGCCAGGACTTTGTTCGTGGCGAGATCGAATGGATGCAGCACGAGTCCAAACTCGGCATGTTGCATCAGCGGAAAGAAGCGGTAGGCGCTGTCGCGTGCCCATTCCACCCGAACCGACTCGCCAGCATGGCGCACTTCGGCCTCGACGTAGGACGGCCGCTCCCGCGCGACGTGCACCTGCAAACCGTGCCGTTCGAGCAGGCGACGGTCCGCATCCCAGCTCGCGGCGACGGCTTCGTCGGTGTCGTGGAAGAGATCGATGTCGCGGGAGATGCGTGAACCGGCGATCAACTCGTTCAGCGCGGCCGCGCCGGCAACGTAGCTCTCGCCCGCGGCGATCCGATTGTCCGCTACGAGGCGGCAGAGTCGGCGCTGGAAGTCTGTGAGAGCCATTGGCGGAGGGTCGCGGCTCTGACGTGAGCCCCGCGGTCACCGTAACGCTGCACGTAGTCGAGAACCCGCAGCCGCTCCTCGTGCGTCGCCGGATAGTAGTCCGGACGCAGGAACCAGAGACACTGCGTGCGATAGTCGTCGACGAGGGCGCGAACGGCGTTGTCGAGGGTTCGGCTGACGACGACCATGTCTCGATTGTAGCCCCGCTGGGGCAGGATCTCCGCTCACTCCTGGTCGAAGAACTTCAACGCCCTGAGGCCGTGTGTGGCCGCGCCGCCGGCTCTCAGCGCGGCCGCCAAGCCTCCATCGCGTATGTGACGGAAACGCTACCGTGGGTTCGAGTCCCACTCTCTCCGCCATTCAACTCACATAACAAGCTGCAAAACAAGATACCTACACTGTCTATTCGTGCCTCCATACGGAAGCTGTCAATGACATTGAGACACCAAGGACGAAGTAATTAGAGTTGCGTTCTTCGCCGGTGGGTTGATCCACACGGCGGTGGGCAGGTCTGCCGGCTGGGGCCGTCCTTTGACGAAGCGTTCGGGATGCGCCGCGTAGGCCGCCGCGAGGACGCGCTGCCGATGATCGCGCACGGCGGCCGCCTGGCCGAAGTGCACGGAGGCGGGCGTCAGAAAGCCCAGCCCGCTGTGACGGTGTGTCTGGTTGTACCAGGGGAAGAAGGCCTGCCCAAACGCGCGACCGTCCTCGATCGATCCGAAGCGCTCTGGAAACTGGGGGCAGTATTTGAGCGTTTTGAACTGGGCTTCCGAAAACGGATTGTCGTTCGAGACGTGGGGCCGGCTGCGCGTCTTGATGACGCCGAGATCCGCCAGGAGCAGCGCCACCGGCTTGCTCCGCATCGCGCTCCCGCTGATAGACCGTATCAGCGGCCTCAACTGTTAACGGAAGGGCCGTTCTCAGACCCAGCGCCGGCGCGCGAGAGCACGCGGACGGCGTCAGCCGCGACGCCTGGGCCGATTCCGTCGCCGGGAATCACCGCGATCCGATGGCTCACCACCGCAGTCTCATGGCGGGTCCGAAA
>CANIBQ010000070.1 GCA_947465645.1 Acidobacteriota bacterium
AGGACATTCCAGGCCGCCGCCAGCCCTCGACCTCCGCGGCCCGACGCGAGGAGTGCCGCGACCGGAAGGGCCGCGATCCCCGTCACGATGTCGAAGTTGCGGCCGGAATAGCTCATCTGTTCGGGCATGATCCCGCGCTCGTACATGGCATGCATCGCCAGTTCCAGCGGCAGCCTGAATGCCTGCACCGCAACCAGCACCCACAGCGGCACGTCAGTGGCTAGACGCTGCCCGGCGCGGCTGAACGCTACAGTACCGGCAACCATCACCACACCGACGACGAGCAGGGCAAATGGGGGTGGGGTGGCGGTCCAGTCGCGCAGCACGCCGCTCTGCGCCGCAGCGCCGGTGATCGCCATCCACGCGGCGGAACCGATCACGGTGACGCCCGCGGCACGACGCGCGGAGGCGATCGGCCTTCCGGCTCGCGACCAGGCGTGCGCGACGCCCCATGCCAGCAGCCCCACCAGCGCGATGGGAATCAGGATAAAGGCGAGGACCGGAGGATCGGCAAGCGAGTAGGCCGGCACGGAGGAATTCTATAGAAGGAGGCAGGGAGGGAGAAGGGGCCGGGAGCGTAGAGACAAAACGGCCGTCCCCTGGAAAGAGGACGGCCGTTTCTGAACACGTGAATCGAGCGGATTTATTCGGTGCCTGGAACGTTCGTGGCGCCAGCGGCGCGGCGCATACCTTCGGTGACGATGCCGACCTTATCGACGCCCGCGCCCTTGGCGGCGTCGATCACGTTGACGATGTCGCCGTAGCGAAGCGTGCCGTCGCCCGCGATGAACATCGTCTTGTCCTTCCGCTCCTCGAAGATCGTGCGGAGGCGATCCTCGAGCTCGGCCAGGGCCACGTCCTGCTTGTTGATCGAGATCTTCTTGTCACCGGAGTATTCGAGCACGATCTGGCTGAGATCGGGCTGCTGCTGCTCGGCCTGCTGCGTCTCGGCGGGCAGGTTGATGTCGAGGCCCCTCTGATTGAGGGGAAGGGCCGCCATGAAGATGACGAGCAGCACGAGCAGCACGTCGATCATCGGCGTGATGTTCATTTCGGAGTTGGGCTGCGGAATGGTGCCCTTGTAGACGGCGTCGGCGCCGTGGTGTTGATGCGCGTGCGCCATGCTACTGGCCTCCCCCTGCGCCCGCACCGGCCTGGCCGGTCTGGCGTTCCGTAATCAGGCCCATGTCCTCGATGCCGGTCGCGCGGAGCTCGTCCATCGCGTCCATGACGTGACGGTACTCGACGTCTTCATCAGCCTTGATGATGACCAGCTTCTCCGTCTTGCTTTCGAAAATTTCTTCCATCCGCCGGCGCAGATCGCCCGACTGGACGGGGACGGCGTTGATGAAGAGTCCGCCGTCCGACTTGATGGCGAGGACCGTCTGATCCTGCGTCTCCGGCTTGACGGCGCTGTTGGCGGCTACCGGCAGCCTGACATCCACGCCCTTCTGCAAGAGCGGCGCGACGATCATCATGATGATGAGCAGCACCAGCATGACGTCCACCAGCGGCGTCACGTTGATGTCGGACTTAATCCCGGTACTGTCGCCGAGTTGCATCGACATAGTTAAGACTCCAACCAGGTAGCTGGGTAGCTCGGCGGCTGAGCAGCGGGGCTGTATGCCCCAGCCACCCAGCCACGTAGCAACCTAGTTTACGCCGTCTTCTTGATGAAGTAATCGACGAGCTCCGACGAGGAGTTGTCCATCTCCACGTTGAAGTATTCGAGGCGCGCGGTGAGGAAGTTGTAGAACCATACCGCGGGAATCGCGACGAAGAGACCGAGCGCGGTTTCCACGAGCGCCTCGGCGATACCGGCCGACACGGCACCGATTCCGCCCGATCCGGTCGACGCGATACCGGTGAACGCGTTGATGACGCCGACGACCGTGCCGAGCAGTCCGACGAACGGTGCGGTCGAGCCGATGGTGGCAAGGGTGCTGACGCCCTTCTTGAGGTCGGAGGCGGTCAGCGCCGTCGCGCGCTGAATCGAGCGGCGGACGGTGTCGAGCACGTCTTCACGGTTGAGGTTGGCGCCGCCGCTCTCCTGCTGGAACTGGTATTCCTGCAGACCGGCGAGCACGACCTTCGCGAGATGGCTGTAGCGGTAGTCCTTGGAGCCGGAGAGCGCGATGGCTTCCTTCAGACGGCCGTCCTTGAGGTGCTTGGCGACCTGCGGCGCATACAGCTTCGACTGCTTGCGCGCCTGGCTGTAGGTGTAGATGCGCTCGATGGCGACGCCGACCGACCAGAACGACATGATGAACAGCACGATGGCCACGCCCCACGCGACAGCTCCCATCGTGCGGAACAGGTCGATCAGGTCGAGCCCCGCACTCTCCTGCGCAAAGGCAGGCGTGCTGAGCAGCACGATTGCAAGGGCGGCATACACGATTCGTCCGAAATAACGCATCTTCCCAGCCATTACTGCATCCTCCGCATCTCTGTTGGAAAATAGAGCTTGTTAAACCCTGCTGATTCCTGATTCGCTGATCGTCAGCTGAGCGTGAACTGGACGGTAACCGTCATGATGACCGGCACCGGCACGCCGTTGAGCAACGTCGGCGTGAACTCCCACTGGCGCACTGCGTCGAGCGCGGCCGCGTCGAGCAGCGGAATGGACCGCAGCACCCGTGCGTCCTGCACCTTGCCGCCCGGCCCGATCGTCGCCTCGATGATCACGACACCCTGCACGCGGGCAGACTGCGCGATCGGCGGGTACTGGGGCCGAACGTCCTTGGTCTTGACCGGCGGCTTGATCGCGCCGCCAACACGCACCGGCGCGGGCGGGGGCGGAGGCGGAGGCGGCGGCGCCTCCGAAAAACCGCCCGTCACACCACCAATGACGCCACCGGGCACGCCGCTCTCGACGGCCCCGCGGTCAAAACTTCGATCGATGATCACTTCCGGCTTGATTTCGGCTGGGGCCTCGACGGGGGCCGCGTTCGGATTCACGTCCGGGATCGGTTCCGGTGGCTTCGCCTGGGCCGGCGGTGGCGGTGGAGGAGGCGGTGGAGGAGGCGGCGGCGGGGCGGCAACAAACGCCATCATCGATGGCGGGACCGGCAGGATATCGGCGGCCAGCAGCGGAATAATCACCACCGCCAGGATCACCGCCGTATGGACCAGAATCGACAGCGGCACCGTGTACCACTGCTGACTGCCGACCTTCACGGACGGATCGACGATATCCCCGAACATCTTGTCTACTTGCACTGGTCCTATTCCTCCTGCAGACGGTCGCGCGCGCTCAGCAAAGGCGGCCGATTATAGGCAGCCCAAAATGGCGATGTCGACGGACGTAAACCACGGTTCGATCGACGTCCGACGAGAACTTAGACACCGCGTTCCTGCAAAAGCTCCGGGAGTTCCGATCGAGCGGAACGGGCATTCTAGTGGACATATCGCTGAGAACACAATAGCCGCCAGATCCCCATCCCGTCTCGACCCTAGAACCTGAAATCCAAACCCGGAACCCGAAACTCCGGAACTCGGAACCCAGAGCCGCCGTGCTCAGTGCGCGCCGGACCGAATCCGCATCCCGTAAAACGAACGATGCACAAACGTCACGGACACGAGGAAGAACGCCGCCGCCAGCAAGTGGGTAAGGTTGCTGCCCATCTCCGCCGTCAGCTCGACGGCCAGCGACACCGCCAGCAGGCCGAAGAGCGTCGTGAACTTGATGACCGGGTTGAGCGCCACCGAGGACGTGTCCTTGAACGGATCGCCCACCGTGTCGCCGACGACCGTGGCCGCGTGCAGCGGCGTGTTCTTCATCTTGAGCTCGGTCTCGACGATCTTCTTCGCGTTGTCCCAGGCGCCGCCCGCGTTCGCCATAAAAATCGCCTGATACAAACCGAAGAGCGCGATTGAGATCAGGTAGCCGATGAAGAAGAACGGCTCGACGAAGGCAAAGGCGAGCGTCGCGAAGAAGACAGTCATGAAGATGTTGAACATCCCCTTCTGCGCATACTCGGTGCAGATCTGGACGACCTTCTTGCTGTCGGCGACCGAGGCTTTCTTCTCCGCGCCGTCCAGCTTGATGTTGGCCTTGATGAACTCGACCGCGCGATAGGCGCCAGTCGTCACCGCCTGCGTCGACGCGCCCGTGAACCAGTAAATGATCGCGCCGCCGGTGATCAGCCCCAGCAGGAACGGCGCGTGGAGCAGCGACAGCTTGTCCAGGTTCTCCGTCAGCCCATGGGTCAGGTCGACGATGATCGAGAAGATCATCGTGGTCGCGCCGACGACCGCGGTGCCGATGAGCACCGGCTTCGCAGTGGCCTTGAAGGTGTTGCCGGCTCCGTCGTTCTCCTCGAGCAGATCCTTGGCCTTCTCGAAGTTCACGGTCAGGCCGAAGTCGCGCTTCAGCTCCTGGTGAATGCCAGGGATGGTCTCGATCATGGACAGCTCGAAGACCGACTGCGCGTTGTCGGTCACCGGCCCGTACGAGTCGACGGCAATCGTGACCGGACCCATGCCCAGGAAGCCGAACGCCACGAGACCGAACGCAAACACGGCGGGTGCCAGCATCAGCTGCGCCATGGAGGTGCTCGAATTGCTGACGAAGTAGGCGATCGACATCAGCGCCACGATGCTCAAGCCAATCCAGTAGGCGCTGAAGTTGCCCGCCACGAAGCCCGACAGGATGTTCAGCGAGGCGCCGCCCTCTCGCGACGACGACACGACTTCCCTGACGTGGGACGACTCGGTCGACGTGAACACTTTGACCAGTTCGGGAATGATCGCGCCCGCGAGCGTGCCGCAGGTGATGATCGTCGAGAGCTTCCACCACAGCGTGCCGTCGCCCATGTCGGCGATGAGCTCGTAGGAGACGACGTAGGTGAGGACGACCGACACGATCGACGTGAGCCACACGAGCGACGTCAGCGGCGCTTCGAAGTTCATCTTGTCGGCCGTGCCGTAGCGCGCCCTCGCCACCGCCTCGTTGATCAGGTAGGAGGCCCCGCTGGCAATGACCATCATGATGCGCATCACGAAGATCCAGACCAGCAGCTCGACCTGCGTCGACGCCTGCGGTACCGCCAGCATGATGAAGGTGATGAGCGCGACGCCAGTGACGCCGTAGGTCTCGAAGCCGTCGGCGCTCGGCCCCACCGAGTCGCCCGCGTTGTCGCCGGTGCAGTCCGCGATCACGCCGGGGTTGCGCGCATCGTCTTCCTTGATATTGAAGACGATCTTCATCAGGTCGGCGCCGATGTCGGCGATCTTGGTGAAGATGCCGCCCGCGATACGCAGTGCCGCCGCGCCGAGCGACTCGCCGATGGCGAAGCCGATGAAGCACGGGCCGGCGTAGTCACCGGGGATGAAGAGGAGAATGAACAGCATGATCAGCAGCTCGACGCTGATCAGCAGCATGCCGATGCTCATGCCCGCCTTGAGCGGAATCGAGTACACCGGGAAGGGACGCCCCTCGAGGCCGGCGAACGCGGTGCGCGAGTTGGCGTAGGTGTTCACCCGGATGCCGAACCACGCGACGCTGTAGCTGCCCAGGATGCCGACGACGCTGAACAGCAGGATGATGACCACCCGCATCGTATCCAGCCCCGACAGCAGGCCGAAGTAGAGCACGATGACGACGGCGATGAAAATCTCCAATATCGCGATGAACTTGCCCTGCTGAATCAGATAGGTCTTGCAGGTCTCGTAAATCAGGTCGGAGATCTCCAGCATCGATTTATGAACCGGCAGGTTCTTGACCTGGTTCATGATCACGAGTGCGAAGAGCAGCCCGAACACGCAGACGACGAGTCCGACCATCAGGAGCAGGCGGCTGTCGAATCCGCCCACGTCGACCTGGCTCAGATCGGGCAGCACGAGGCTGGCCTCTCCTCCAGGCCCGCGCTCGGCGGGCTCCGCCTGGGGCGCCAGCACCTCGGGCTGCTGCGCATACGCGATGACGGGTGACGCCAGCACCATCAGCAATGCCGACAGGGCGACGGCCGCCCGCATGAATCTTCTCAACGACTCGCTCATCACGCTCATGACTCCTTGTTGGAAATCCGCGCCGGGAGCGACATCCCCCCGGTCAGAAAGATCCGAATACCTTCCTCGACGCTCACATCGGGGAAAAACACGCGATTTCGCGGGCACAACACGATATCGCCCAGATACAGGTGGTTCGTGGGCACGTACACCGCGACGAGCGCCTCCGGCCCCGTTCCCCGCTCGACGGTGAATTCCTTGGTCAGGAATCCCATCAGCATGCCGCGGTTCGGATCCTCTACCATCACCACGCGCTTGAACCCGTACTCGTTGTCTGGCGAGAACGCGACCACGAGCTGTTTCACCGGCGCATACACGGTGCGGAATACCGGCACGCGCATCAGCCAGCTTTCGGTGCGGGCCAGCACGCGCCGGCCGATCACATTGGTCGCCAGGATCCCCGCGAGCAGCACCACGAGCAGCGTCATCAGGATGCCGAGTCCCGGGACCATCCGTCCCAGTACCCGCTCTGACACCGGCGCCGTGAAACCGTCAATGATACCGAAGATCCATACCAGCGCGGCGACGCTGATCACCAGCGGGACCATGACGAAGAAACCGGCAATCATCCGCCGGCGCAGCCACTGCATCACAGGCTCACGCCTCAGGGCTCATGCCCCAGCCCCACTTGAGGGCCAGCCACATCGCCAGGCCCAGCGCGATTCGATACCAGGCGAAAGGCGCAAATCCCGCCCGCCGGATGAAGCCCAGGAACGGCCGCACGACCAGCGCGGAGGCAATAAACGCCGTCACGCACCCGATGGCAATCTCGATACCCCGCTCCGGCGACAGGTAGTCCTTCACTTCGATCAGGTCATGCGCGAAGGCGGCGATCATGATCGGCATGGCGAGAAAGAACGAGAGCTCCGCGGCTGCGGCTCGATCGATCCCCATCACCATCCCGCCGACAATCGTCGCTCCCGAGCGCGACACGCCTGGCAGCAGTGCCAGCATCTGGCACAAACCGACCCCCAGCGCCTTCGACACCGGAATGTGCTCGGCATCGAGGACGGTCGGTGACGGCCGAAACCGCTCGACCAGCAGCATCGTCACACCGCCGATGACGAACGCCGCGGCGATGGCGTCCAGGTTGTTGTACAGCACGGTCTTGATGTACCCAGAGAGCAGGGCCCCCGCCAGGAGCGCCGGGATCGATGCGACGACGATGACGAGCGCGAAGCGGCGCGCGTCGGGATCCGAAGGCAAGCCGGTCACGACCGAGACGATCTTGCGCCGGTAGAGCCACATGACCGCGAGGATCGACCCGAGCTGGATCATCACCGTGAACACGTTGCCCGGGTCCTCGAACCCGAGGAGACGTCCGGCAATGAGCAGGTGCGCCGTCGACGACACCGGCAGGAACTCGGTCAGCCCCTGGATGATCCCGAGCAGCGCAGCGACGAGGTAAGTCAATCGGAACGCGCTACGATGCCTTCGCGTTCCGCGTCTTGCGGCCTGGCCGTGCAGGGGCCTCGGTGCTGGCGGCCACCGCCTTGCGCTTGGGACTCAACAGCACGGCCACAGCCGACGCGATGAACACCGTCGAGTACGTGCTGGTGATGATGCCCACGAGCATCACGAAGGCGAACGGCTCCAGTACGTCACCGCCGAACAGGTACAGCGACAGCACCGCCAGCGCGGTCGCACCAGCCGTGATGACGGTCCGGGGCAGGGTCTGATTCACGCTCTTGTTGATGACGACGTTCATCGGCTCCGTCCGGCTCGCGCGCAGATTCTCGCGTACGCGGTCGAAGATCACGATCTGATCGTTCACGCCGTATCCGACGAGCGTGAGAAGCGCGGCCACCACGTTGAGCGACAGCTCGTACCCCGCAAACGTGAAAAGGGACATGGTGATCAGGATGTCGTGCATGCTGGCGACAAACGCCCCGATGCCGAAGCTCAGTCGGAATCTGAAGGAGATATAGGCCAGGATGCCCAGCATCGACGCAATCGTGGCGTATATCCCTTTCCGCTGCAGCTCGGCGCCGATGACCGGGCCGACAAACTCGGTGCTCCGCACTTCGAACTTGCCGAGGTTCGCCTGCTGCAGGCCGCTGATGATCCGCCCACCGATCTGGCCGGTGCCGCCCTCTTCCGATTCGCCGACGAGCGGCATGCGAATCAATATCTCGCGGTTGTTCGGGTCTCCGTACTGCTGGATGACCTTCTCCCCTGGAATTCCGGCGAGTGCATCCCGCACCGTCTGGTCGCCGACCGGCTGCTCGAACCGGACGACGACGAGCGTGCCTCCGGAGAAATCGATACCGAGCGGCACGCCGCGCGTGGCGACGACGAAAACACCGGCGAGGATGATCAGCCACGACACGGCGAGGGCGTGCCAGCGCCAGCGCAGCCAATCGATGTTGACATTGGTCAGAATACGCATATCTCGTGGACCGTCTTTCGAGAACTAGATACTGAGTGCCGCGTCGCGGCGGCGCGAAAGAAACAGCTCGAAGAGTGTTCGCGAGACGAAAATCGCCGTGAACACGTTCGACGCCAGACCAATCATGAGCGTTGTGGCAAAGCCCCTGATAGGCCCGGTGCCGAAGTTGAAGAGGAAGAGCGCCGCGATGAGCGACGCGACGTGCGTGTCGACGATCGTCCACCAGACGCGGTCGAAGCCGGCGTTGACCGCCGCCCGTACGGTGCGGCCGGTGGCGAGTTCCTCCTTGATCCGCTCGAAGATCAGCACGTTGGAGTCGACACCGATACCGATGGTCAGGATGAACCCCGCAAACCCCGGCAGGGTCATGGTGGCGCCCAGATAGGCCATCATCCCGAGCAGGATCAGCAGGTTCACGAGAATAGACGCGAGCGCATTGAAGCCCGCCAGCCTGTAGTAGACCAGCATGAAGACCATGACCAGCAGGAGGCCGCCGACCGACGCCGTGATTCCCGAACGGATGGAATCGGCCCCGAGACTCGGGCCGATGACGCGCTCTTCGAGGTACGTCAGGCGCGCGGGCAGCGCGCCGGAGCGCAGGACCAGCGAGAGGTTCTGCACTTCCTGTTGAGTGAAGCTGCCGGAAATGCGGCCGTCCGACGTGATGCGCCCTTCGATCCGCGGCGCCGACTGCACGCGTCCGTCGAGCACGATCGCGAGGAAGCGTCCGATGTTGGTTTCGGTGATATTGCCGAACCGGCGGGCGCCCTCGGTGTTCAGCGTGAAGCCAACCGCCGGAAGGTTCTGCTCGTCGAGCGTCGGACGGGCACTCCGCAGGTCGCGGCCGCTGACGGCGGCGACGCTACGCAGAAGGTAATAGACCGTCGCCGCCGGCCCACCCTGGGACGTATCCGACACGCCCGGCAGGATCTCCATGCCGGCGGGCACCTGCCCGTTCACCATCAGCTCTTCGCGCGTGGCCACCGGGCCGTTCTCGACGATCTTCAGCTCGAGCAGACCGGTCGATTGAATGATGCCCTTGGCCCGATCGACGTCGGTGACGCCGGGCAGTTGCACGAGAATCTCATCGCCATTCGCACCCTGCTGCGCGATGCTCGGCTCGGCCACGCCCAGCTCATTGACGCGGCGCTCGATCGTCTGGCGCGCCTGCGTCACCGCGTCGGCGCGAAGCGCGACCTGGATGTTCGGCTTCATCGTGAAGGTGTAGGCGCCGGCCGCCGTCGAGCGGTCGAAGTTTGTCTCGGCCTCTGCCGCCGCCGTCCGGAACAACGCATCCTGGTCTGGCGGAACCCCGTCGACCCTGAACTGCGTCGAGCTCACCTGGGTGAGGTCTTTCACGTTGACGCCCGCGGTCTTGAGGGCCTCGCGCAGCCGTTCCGTCTCGGTTTGGGTCTCGAGGCGGAGCGCGTCTTCCGACTCGACTCGCAGGACGAGATGAACGCCGCCCTTCAGGTCCAGCCCGAGCTTCAGTTGCTTATCAATGAGCCAGGCCGGCCATGTAAGGCCCATTTGCGTGGCCACGATCGGATAGACACCGACGGCGGAGAAGATGACGAGAACCGCGAGGATGGTGAGGATTTTCCAGCGAATATTCTTGTTCATGAGGCCTGTCCGGATTCGGGCGCGACGGGCTCCTGCCCCTGGTATCCGACAATCGCGTTACGGGACACCTCGATGCGCACCTTGTCAGCGACCTGCACCTGTATCGATTGATCCCCGACGCGCGTGATGGTGCCGTACATGCCACCAGAGGTGACGACGCGGTCACCCGTCTTCAACGCGGCCAGAAACGCCTGAACCTTCTGCTGCTTGCGCTTCATCGGCAGCAGGATGACGAAGTAGAAAATGGCCAGGACCAGCGCGAAGGGCATGAGCTGCACCCACGGGCTGGGGGCGCCCTGTGCGGGCGTACCCATGGCCAATACAAGATGATCGATAGTGGTCATGAATCCGGTGACAGGCGAGAAGCCGAACGAAGGAACTCCTGCCTGAACTGATCGAAGGTCCGAAACGCTATAGCGTCCCTGATCCTCCGCATCGTGTCAAGGTAAAAGCTCAGGTTATGCAACGTGTTAAGGGCACCCGCGCTCATCTCTCCGGTCATGTACAGATGCCTCAGATAGGCCCTCGAATGATGCCGGCAGGTATAGCAGCCGCACTGCGGATCGAGGGGCCCATCGTCTTCGGCATAGCGGGCGTTCTTGATGTTCAGACGCCCTTCGCTGGTGAAGAGCTGACCGTTGCGCGCGTGGCGGGTCGGCATCACGCAGTCGAACATGTCGATGCCGCGCGCGACGCATTCGACGAGGTCCTGAGGCGTGCCTGCGCCCATCAGATAGCGGGGGCGTTCCGGCGGTAGCCGTTGCGCCGTCGCGGCGGTGACGGCATACATCTGGTCGATCGGCTCGCCCACGCTGAGGCCACCGATCGCGTACCCCTCGAAGCCGATGGCCACGGTGGCGTCGGCGCTCTCGTCCCGCAGGTCCTGGAAGAGGCCACCCTGCACGATGCCGAACTGAGCCTGGCCCGGATTCGACACGGTGACGCCGTCTACCGGCGACGTCCGCAACCGCATGAGCTGCTCGCGGCAGCGCTGCGCCCAGCGAACCGATCGCGTCATTGACGCCGCCGCAGCCTCCCTTGTGGCAGGGAATCCCAGGCACTCGTCCAGCACCATCGCGATGTCCGACCCGAGGCGTGCCTGGATGTCGGTGGCGCGCTCAGGGGTGAGCAGGTGGCGCGATCCGTCCAGGTGGGATTGAAAGTCGGCCCCCTCTTCCGTGATGGCGCAGCGCGCGGCAAGGCTGAACACCTGGAAGCCGCCGCTGTCGGTCAGGATCGGGTGATTCCAGCCGATGAAGTGATGAAGCCCGCCGCGGCGGGCGATCAGCTCGTCGCCGGGCCGGAGATACAGGTGATAGGTGTTACCAAGGATGATCTCGGCGCCCAGCTCTTCCAGGTCGCGCTGCCGCATCGCCTTCACGGCGCCCTGTGTACCGACCGGCATGAAGGCCGGCGTCTGGACGACCCCGTGAGGCGTGGTGAATTCGCCAAGACGCGCCCCGCCATCGGCACTTCTCAGCGTGAAGCGAAAGGACAACACGTTTACTATTAGTACATTGAAGAAACTTCGCGTTGGCGTGATTTACGGTGGACGTTCGGGCGAGCACGAGGTGTCGGTGGCGTCGGCCGCCTCGATATTCAAGCATCTGGACCCGAGCCGCTACGAAGCGGTGCCGATCCTGATTGAGAAAAGTGGACGATGGGCGCTCGCCGCCGCCGCGCCGACGGCGATTTCGGCCGGAGACGTCATCGCGCAGGGTTCCGGCCCGGCGCTCGAGACCATCGAACCGACGGCCGCCGTCACGGGCAGCAGGCTCGACGTCGTGTTTCCGGTTCTGCACGGGCCGTACGGGGAAGACGGGACGGTGCAGGGTCTGCTCGAGCTCGTGAACGTGCCCTACGTGGGCGCAGGAGTCCTCGGGTCGGCCGTCGGCATGGACAAGGCGGTGATGAAGACGCTGTTTGCCGCCGCGGGGCTGCCGATCGTGAAACATCTGGTCGTGCTCCGGCGCGAATGGGAGCGCGACGCTGCAGCCGTGACAACCGCGGTCGGCCGCGCCCTGGGTTATCCCGTCTTCGTCAAGCCGGCCAACCTGGGCTCGAGCGTAGGCATCTCCAAGGCGCGATCGGATTCCGAGCTTCGCGAGGCCATGGAGACGGCGCTGCAGTTCGACCGGAAAACAGTGATTGAAGCGGCGGTACCCAATCCGCGCGAGATTGAGTGCGCGGTGCTGGGCAACGACGACCCCGAAGCGTCGGTGCCGGGCGAGATCATCCCGTCGCGCGAGTTCTACGACTATGAAGCCAAGTATCTCGACGAGGGATCGCGAGCGGTCATCCCGGCGCCGCTGAGCGAGGCGGAGGCCGCGGACATCCGGCGGCTTTCGGTCGCGGCGTTCCGCGCCGTCGACGGCGCCGGCATGTCGCGGGTCGACTTTCTCCTCTCGCGCGACACGGGCGAGACATTTCTCAACGAGGTCAACACCATCCCCGGCTTCACGATCATCAGCATGTATCCGAAGATGTGGGAGGCCTCCGGGCTTGCCTACCCGGCGCTGCTCGACCGCCTGATCGCGCTGGCACTCGAGCGGCACGCCGAAAAGCAGCAGCTTCGGACCAGCATCACATGACCAACGGTGCGAGGGTGCGAGGGTGCGACGGTCCGAGGGTGCACCGTCGCACCCTCGCACTCGCTTTGTTCCTCATCGTCCCGTCCTTTGCATTCGGACAGCCCGTCAAGGGGCTCACCGCCGCACCGCAGATCGGGCGGGCGTATCACGCCATCTTCGACGCTCGCTTCGACGACGTGCCCGGCCTCCTCGCACAGTCCTGTCCGCCCGCCCACGCCGCTGCATGCGAGGTAGTGGACGCCCTGTCGATCTGGTGGCAAATCCAAATCGATCCGTTGAACACCAGCCGCGATGCCCTGTTCCAGTCGCGTGTGGACGCGGCCATCGGCTCGGCCGAAGCATGGACCGCGCGCGAACCGGGTCGCGCCGAGGCGTGGTTCTACCTTGGCGGCGCCTACGGCGTGCGCGTGCAGTGGCGGGTGCTGCGCCGCGAGCGGCTGGCCGCGGCACGCGACGGCAAGCGGATCAAGGAGGCGCTCGAACGGGCGCTCGCCCTCGACCCTGGGCTGCAGGACGCGTATTTCGGCATCGGGCTGTACCACTACTACGCTGACGTCGCGCCCACGGCCGCGAAGATGCTCCGGTGGCTGCTGTTCCTGCCCGGGGGCGACCGCGTCAAGGGTATGCAGGAGATGCTGCGGGCCCGCAACAGCGGGCAGGTACTGCGAAGCGAGGCCGACTATCAGTTGCACGTTCTCGAGCTCTGGTACGAAAAGCGGACAGACCGCGCCTTGGAGCTGCTCGGGGGCCTGCGCCAGCGACATCCTGGAAACCCGCACTTCCTGCAGTTGATCGCGGAGATCCAGGACGCCTACCTCCACGAGATCCCGGACAGCCTCCGGACCTCGCGGGCGCTGCTCGATGCCGCGCAGAACGGCCGCGTCGCGAACCCCTCGATGGCCGAGGCGGTCGCGCGTTTGGGCATTGCCCTGCAACTGGATCGCCTCTTCGAAACTGATGCCGCGATCGAGCACCTTCGCAGGGTGATCGCTGCCAGGCCGACAGCGCCCTTCGGCGCCATCGCGCAGGCCCAGCTCCAACTCGGCCTGGCGCTCGACCGGGTTGGCTCGCGCGCCGAAGCCACCGCCGCGTACCGGGCCGCACTCGCCGCGATCACGCCGGAGGATCCCCTGAGGATCGGCGTGCGCGCACGCGCGGGACTCAAGGCCGCGCCGAACGCGGTGGATGCCGCGGCGTACCGCCTCTCCATCCAGGGCTGGCGGGCCCTCGAGCGAGGTGCCATTGATGAGGCAGCGCAAGCGCTGGGCGAGTCGTTGATGCTACGGCCAGCGGATCTTGTCACCCAATACAGGCAGGCTCGTCTGCTGAAGGCGCAGAAGAACGACGCCGCGGCGATGAGCCTGCTCGACACGGTGATGAGCGCGGGCGCCGCCGTTCCCCCTGCGATCTACGCGGCGGCTTGTGTCGACGCCGCGCGCATGCACGAAGAACACGACTCGCGTGCGCGTGCGATCGAGCTCTATCAAGCCGTCGGCGCGGTCGTCGGTGCCGATCGGGTCACCAGGGACGCCGCGCACGACGCGCTCGCGCGCCTGACCAGCCCCACACGCGCGCGCTGACCGCACTTCTCATCGTCGCGCGCTACAGATGCGCGCGCCTTCATCCGACACTCTTGAACATGTGGCGAGACTTGACACCAGGCGCGAGGTTGGACGTGGCTCCAGCCGGCGTTTTTTTGACAAGCGCGTTGCTTTTATGCTTGACATCAAAAAAATCTCACCCATAATCTACATCTGGTATGAGGGTGGATGGCTCAGCCCACCAGTTGTGACGGTCAAGCAGGCCGTCGGAGGCTGAGTCGCACAACCTAAGGAGAAAACCATGGCGAAAAAGGCTAAGGCCGCGAAGAAGAAGGCCGCAAAGAAGCGGTAGTTCTTCAGAAGGCTTTTGGGGTGCTCTGATGAGCACCCCATTTTTTTTGATTTGCTGCTCCCCCGTGCAATCGAGGCCGGGAGTGAGCCCGCGAAGCGAGGGGTCGCCAACACCCGGGCCGACGTGCCAGGCGGCAGAGTGCGCCGGGTCGTGGGGCGCGTACTCGCAGATCCAAACCAACGTGAAGGGAGGGATTACAGATGGCGAAGAAAGCAAAGGCAGCGAAGAAGAAGGCGGCGAAGAAGCGTTAACCGCCCGTTTCGCCATGAAAGGGGGCGTGACGTTCCGCCCCCTTTTTTTATGTACCTACGGCGTCGTGCCGTCGCTGATGCGGACGCGGCGCACGATATCCCAAGGCTGGATCTGGTCCACCACCGCCATCCCATCCACCACATGTCCGAACACCGTGTAGCGTCCATCGAGGTGCGGCTGCGGTGAGTGCGTGATGAAGAACTGGCTGCCGCCGGTGTCTTCCCAGTCGAGCGCCATGCCCACAGCGCCGCGCAGATACGGCCGCTGGTTGATTTCATCGCGAATCGTGTAACCGGGTCCGCCTTCCCCGTCGCCCCGCGGATCGCCGTCCTGGACGACGAAGTCGGGGACGACCCGGTGGACCGCGATACCGTTGAAGAAATCCTTGCGCGCCAGCGCCATGAAATTCGCCACGGTCAGCGGCGCGTCGAGGATGGCGAGCTCGATCTCGATGGTGCCGCGATCCGTCTCGATATAGGCATGCGGCGAGAAGGATGGGGCGATGAGCGCCTGGCGCTCCGACTCCTCCATCCGTCGGCCGGGGGGCGCGGGCCGAATCGCCGCCTCCACCGCCGCCGCTGGGGCACCCTGCCCGCTCAGCAGCGTCCCCGCACGAACCCGCACCGCCCAGTCGCGATCCGTGAGCGCCTCCTGCAGAAGTGGTACGGCCGCCGGTGGGTCGATCTGGTTGAGCGCGACCAGCATCGCGGCCCGCGCCACATAGGTGCTGTCGCCGTTGGTCGCCCGGTACGCCTCGATCAGCGCCGGCACGGCTGCCGGGAGCTTCATCGCGGCGAGGCCGATGGCGGCGGCGGCGCGGATCACGAAGTCATCGTCCTTCAGGCGATCGAGCAGGATGCGGTCGACGCCCGCGGCCTTGGCGGTCACGAGCCCCGCCAGCACCGCCGGAATCACGCGTTGGTCGCGGTCCCCCAGCATCATCGTCAGGCGTGCAACGCCCTGGCCGCCGGGCAGCAAGGCCAATGCAGCCGCCTGGGAGGTCCGCACGGTCCAATCGCGATCCGGGTCGAGACCCGAGAGTGTCGCGACGAATGTGTCGCCGTCGAGGCGGGCGAGGGCGCCCATCGCCGCGCCGCGTATGGCGGGCGACCGGTCCGACAGCAGATCGAGCATCAGGTCCACACTGTCCGCTCGCGCCACCGTCCCCAGTGCGGCCATCGCTTCGACACGAAGCGTCTGGCCCGCTTCTCCATCCGCCACGATCCGGGTCAGCACCGGTGCGGCAGCCGCGTCGCCGAGGGCGCCAACGGCGCGTATCGCCTGAATGACCACGGCAGGATCGCCGCGGCGCTGCTCCACAATCTGCCGTAGCGAGCCGGCCGCGGCCTGCGCCTTCATGACGCCCAATCCACGCGCGGCAAACGAGGCTGTGTAGCGGCCAGGCGTATTGAGCAGCGTAAGCAGGGCCGGCACGGCCCGCGGATCGCCGAGCCGCTGCAGGGCGTAGGCAACCGGCCACCAGGTCGACACCGGCTGGCCTCCGGCGTCGAGCGTTGCGGCAGCCAGCGACTCGTACGAACCCAGCTTCACCAGCGCGTAGAGCCCGAGACGTGCGGCTTCGGCCGGCAGGGCGAGGGGGTAGCCGAGGTCGTCGGGCGCGATCCCCGTCAGGGCGCCTGCTTTGACGTGCGCCTGAACCATGGCGCTGACCAGCGGCGCGTCGGCCTTGTTGCCAATCGCGCCGAGCGCCTCGGCGGCGCGACCCTGCACCGTGGGATCGCGATCATTCAACGCGGCCGTCAGCGCCGGCCGCGCGGCGGCGTCGCCGATCAGCCCGAGTGCAAACGCCGCCATCTGCCGCACTTCGAACTCCTCGTCCGTGAGCAGGGTCGTGAGCGGCTCGACGCCCTCAGCAAGCCCGGCGCGGCCCACCGCCAACGCGGCGCGGCGTCTGGTCCGCGCCTCGCCATCCCCGAGCAGGCGGATCAGATCCGACGGCGGAGGCGGTGCGACAATCTGGGGTTGGGTCTGCGTCGCGGGAACGAGGAGAACGGGCGGCGGGGGGTTGGGGTCGCGGAGGATGCGCTGGTCCTCGAGCCGCATCATCCATCCGAGCCTCTCTTCCCACGTGATGACCGGAATCGTCACCACCGGGGCCGCCGCCGGGACGGTCGCGCACGCCGCGAAGCTCAAGGCCGACACGCCAAGACACGAACACAACAATCGATTCATCGTGCGCTGCTTTCGGGATGATAGCATTCGAGAACAGCGCGCCCGTCTCCGAGCCCATGTCCTTTCAATACATCGCCATCGAAGGCCCGATCGGTGCCGGCAAGAGCTCGCTTGCGGAGCGGCTCGCCGCCCGCCTCGACGCCGCCGTCGTGCTCGAGGACGCGGAGAATCCGTTCCTCGCCGATTTCTACGCCGGTCGCCCGGGCGCCGCGCTTCAGGCGCAGCTCTTTTACCTGTTGAATCGTCATCGCCAGCAGCTCACGCTTCGCCAGGCCAACCTGTTTGCACAGACCACTATCGCCGACTATCTGTTCGACAGAGACAAGATCTTTGCCTATTTGAACCTCGACGATAACGAGCTCTTCATCTACCAGCGCCTGTTCGATCTCCTCGCGGCCGACGTGCCGGCCCCCGATCTCGTCATCTATCTGCAGGCGCCCACCGACGTGCTGCTGAGGCGGTTGAACGACCGCGCCCGCACGGCCGATGACTCCCCGCTGATCCCGTCGCCCGAGTACCTCCGGGAATTGAACGAGGCCTACCAGCACTTCTTCTTCCATTATTCGGCGACGCCGCTGCTCGTCGTGGAGACGTCCCAGCTCGATCTGCAGTCGAGCGATGAGGCGGTCGACGATCTGATCCGCCAGATCCGGACGCTCAACCGCGGCACCCGCTACTACGTGCCACGCGCCTGACCACATGCTAAAGTTCGAGGCTCATGGCCTGGTTCAAGAAAACCCGGAAGCCCCTCGCCTCGTCGACGGCGGAAAAGCCGAGCCGGGTGCCCGAAGGGTTGATGGTGAAATGCCCCGGCTGCAGCCAGGTCATCTATAACAAGGATCTCGAGAAGAACCTGGCCGTCTGCCCCAAGTGCGCGCACCACTTCCGCATCGGCGCCACCGAACGGCTGGCCAGTCTCTTCGATGACGGAAAGTGGACCGAACACTTCCCCGATCTCACCTCGAACGATCCGCTGAAGTTCACCGACACCAAGCCGTACCGGGATCGCCTTCGCTCTTCAATCAAGAGCACCGGCCTGAAGGACGCGGTCATCGTGGCGACCGGCTGCCTCGACGGCCTCGACGTCGTCATCGCCGCCATGGAGTACTCGTTCATCGGCGGCAGTATGGGCGTGGTGGTCGGGGAGAAGATTACGCGGGCCATTGAGATTGCGGTCGACCGCCGCCAGCCGGTCATCATCGTGTCCTGCTCGGGCGGCGCGCGGATGATGGAGGGGGCGCTGTCGCTCATGCAGATGGCAAAGGTGTCCGCTGCCCTGGCCCGGCTCGACCGCGCGAAGCTTCCGTACATTTCGGTGCTCACGGACCCGACCACGGGCGGCGTCACTGCGAGCTTCGCGATGCTCGGCGACCTCAACATCGCGGAGCCCAAGGCGCTGATCGGGTTTGCCGGTCCACGCGTCATCGAGCAGACCATTCGACAAAAGCTGCCGGAAGGATTCCAGCGAAGCGAATTCCTGGTCGATCACGGCATGATCGACCTGGTGATCGACCGCCGCGAGCTGAAGAACGCGATTGCGCGGGCGCTCCGGTTCATGCGCGCGCTGCCGGCGCCAGTCGAGGTGGAAACGCCGGCCGTCGCCGGCGCGGTGGACCCGGAGCGGCAGAGCTGACAGCAGTCGAGCGGCTGTTCGCGCTCGAGACGTTCGGCATCAAGCTCGGGCTCACCAACATCACGCACCTGTGCACGGCGCTCGGCAATCCCCAGAACGCTTTTACGTCCGTGCATGTCGCGGGGACCAACGGCAAGGGTTCGGTCACCGCGATGATTCACTCCGCCCTGGTCGCCGAGGGCGTCCGGGCGGCGAGATACACCTCACCGCACCTGGTCGATCTCGTCGAACGCTTCGTCATCGGGTTTGATCCGGTTGACGCGGCAACCCTCGAAGCCGTGGCGGCGGACGTGCTCGACTGCGCCGACCGGCTGCAGGCCGAGCACGTCCTCACCGTGCACCCCACCTTCTTCGAAGCCGCGACGGCCATCGCATTCGAGCTGTTCCGGCGGGCGCAGGTCGAAGTGGCGGTGATCGAAGTGGGCCTGGGCGGACGATTCGACGCCACCAACGTGCTCACGCCGCCGGTCGGCGTGATTACGTCGATCGGCCTCGATCATCAGCAGTATCTCGGCGAAACGATCGAGGCCATCGCGTTCGAGAAGGCCGGCATCGTCAAGGCGGGGATGACCATCGTCACCGGTTCCTTGCCGGTGCCCGCGATCAACACCATACGCCTGGCTGCGGCGACGCGCGGCGCGCGCCTCGTCGAGGCGGCCGACGATGCACGACTCGAGAGCATCATGAACGACGGCCGCGCCACTGTGACGATCGAGACCCCGGCGGGTCACTACGGGCCCGTCCATCTTGGACTGCGCGGCGGGCACCAGGTTCAGAACGCGCTCGTCGCAGTCCGCGCGATCGAGGCGCTGCGTGACCAGGGGTGGGTGATATCGAGCGAGGCGATCGAGGGCGGCCTCAGCTCGGCCGACTGGCCTGCACGCCTCGAGCTTCTGGTGCTGCCTGGAGGGAAACGCGTCCTGCTCGACGCCGCGCACAATGTCGACGGCGCCCGCGCACTCGCGGCGTACCTCGAGGCGTGGCACCCCGAGCGTCCGTCGCTGGTCGCTGGCGTCATGCGCGACAAGGACGTCGGCGGCATCTTCGCCGCGCTGCTGCCGGTGACCTCGTCCGTTATCGCAACGGCCGCAGACACGCCGAGGGCGATGCCGGCGCAGGAGCTCGCGGAACGGATCGAGGCATGTCGCGCCGCGCTCGGCACCACGCGTTCGGCGGCGCATACCGTGCACGCCGAGGCCGATCCGCTGGTGGCCGTGGATGAGGCGCTCGCACGTGGAGATACCGTGTGTGTCGCCGGCTCGATCTTCCTCGCGGGCGCGGTTCGCGACGCCCTCAAGCGGCGTGCTATCCTGCGATGATTCCCAACATTTCTGATGTTTATCCGTTTTGTCCTTTCGTACCTGTTTGCCTTGTCCCCGGTGGCCGCCTTCGCGCAGACCGCGCCGGGAGCGCCGGCTCCGATCACGATTCCGAACACGCCCATCTCGCTGATCAATCAATCGGACGCCTGGCGGTTCGAAGTCATTTCCGCTGACCACTACCGCTGGATCGGGCAGGTCGAAATGCAAGTCGGCCCGCAGATGAAATTCTCGGCGGACCAGATCGACGTCTTCACCGATCCCAATCTTCGTCTCGTCGCCAGCGGGAATGTGGTCTTCACGAATCCCGAGGGGCGTATTTCCGCCGAGAGCGTCGAGTTCAACGTGATCGATCGAACCGGCGTCTTCGACATGGCGGCCGGCATCATGTCGATGGGACCGGCGGTCGACCGCGCACAGTTCGGCGGGCAGGATCCTGACGTCTATTTCTACGGAGAGCGGATCGAAAAGGTCAGCCAGCGGTCGTACAGAATCACGCGTGGCGGCTTCACCACCTGCGTGCAGCCGACGCCGAGATGGGAAGTGACGAGCGAATCCGTCGTGCTCAATCTGAACGACTACGCGATTGCGCGCAACATGCTCCTGCGCGTCAAGGGCGTACCGTTGATGTACCTGCCGCTGATCTACTACCCAATCAAGGACGACGATCGTGCCACCGGGATCCTGCTCCCCACCTACGGCAATTCGAGCCTGCGCGGGCAGACGCTGAGCAACGCGTTCTTCTGGGCGATCGGCCGCAGCCAGGACGTGACGCTTTTCCATGACTGGTTCACGAACACGGGACAGGGCGCCGGCGCCGAGTACCGGTACGTCGCCGGCCAGGGGTCGTACGGCAACTTCAAGTTCTATCGCCTCGCGCAGCATCAGGCTGAGTTCCGGCAGGGTGGCACGGTCTCGGTGCTGCCGTCACAGACGTCCTACCAGATTGCCGGCACCGGGAATCAGGCGCTCGGCCAGACGATCCGCCTGCACGAACGCGTGGACTACGCCTCGGATCTCGTGACCAAGCAGCTCTATCAACAGAGCATCTACCAGGCGTCCAACGCGACCCGCACGGTCGAGGCAGGCCTCTCGGGCACGTGGGGTGCGCTCAGCTCCAGCGCGTTGTTTCAACGCACGGAAACGACCACCGGCGCGAACTCCGCGCAGCTCTATGGCAGCACGCCACGGCTGACGGCGGCGCTCGCCCCACAGCGGCTCTTCGGGCTCCCGCTGTACGGATCGCTCAACAGCGAGTACGCGTACCTGCCCTACCGGACGATCCAGAACGACAAGGTCACGTCCGACAGGAGCCTCGGGCGCGTTGACCTGGCGCCCGCCGCGCAGATGGCGCTGTCGAAGCTGAGCTTCCTGACGGTGAACTCGACGGTGTCGTACCGGTCTACCTATTACAGCCGGACGACCGATGCCAAGGATCCGTTCCTTCGCCGATATCTCACGATGCGGTCCGACATCATCGGGCCGGTCTTCGCGAAGATCTGGGACACGCCTGGCACCGCCTTCAGCGAGCGCATGAAGCACGTGATCGAGCCCGCGTTCAAGGTGGATTACGCCACCAACTTCGCGAACGGCGGTCGCGTCCCGATCCTGAGCGATGTATCGGACCGAGTGATTGGAGGATCGGGGCGGTTCACGTACGGCCTGAATAATCGCTTTTTTTACCGGGCCCGCACGACGGGCGGCACTCCCGGTGGGACGGTCCAGTACTTGACGGTCGGCATCCAGCAGTCGTACTACACGAATCCGTTGTCCAGCCAGACTGACCAGGACTACGTCAGCTCGGGCTACCACCGGAAGACTGCCGATCTGTCAGACGTCGCGCTCACTGTCCGCGTGAATCCGAAATCGGGGATCGATGCCAACACTCGTTTCGAATACGACGTCCAGGGCAAGGGACTGCAGGTGATGACGACGGGCCTGAGTGCACTGTGGGGCAATGCGGCGTCCGGCACGAGCACCGCCACGTTCAGCTTCAGCCGCATCCAGCCTGAATCGAGCCCGAAGCCGACAGGGTCGTTCGGTGGCAGCACCGTCCTGAGCTTTCTGCAGGGCCGCGTCAAGAGCGGGTACTCGTTGACGTGGGACATCGCCCAGGCGGCGCTTCTGAACCAGGCCGTCTCGCTCACGTACCTCGCGCAGTGCTGCGGCATTCAGGCCGAATTCCAGAAGTTCAAGTATCCTCAAGCCATCGGTCCGATCCCCTCGGATCGCCGCTTCAATGTATCTTTCGTCCTCGCGGGGCTCGGCACGTTCTCGAATTTCTTCGGCGCCTTCGGCGGACTGATGGGAGTGGGACCATAGCGTGAAAGGATTGATTCTCAGCGGTGGCAAAGGGACGCGGCTGCGTCCCCTGACGTACACCAGCGCCAAGCAGCTCGTGCCGGTCGCCAACAAGCCGGTGCTCTTTTACGGCATCGAGGCGATTGCCGCGGCCGGCATCAAGGAAATCGGCATCGTTGTCGGCGACACGCATGCGGAGATCCGGGCGGCCGTGGGTGACGGCTCGCGGTGGGGCGTCCGCGTGGAGTACATCGAGCAGGACGCGCCCCGCGGGCTCGCGCACGCCGTCAAGATCAGCCAGCCGTTCATCGGCACCGATCCGTTCGTCATGTACCTGGGCGATAACCTGCTCAACAAGGGCATCACGCACTTCGTCGAGGAGTTCGCGCGCGAAAAGCCCGCCGCGCAGATCCTGCTCGCCCGCGTCCCCGACCCGCAGATGTTCGGCGTCGCGGAGCTTCGGGACGGTGTCGTCGTCAGGCTCGTTGAAAAGCCGAAGGAGCCGATCGGCGACCTGGCGCTCGTCGGCGTGTACATGTTCGGTCCCGAGGTCTTCGAGTCGGTCAACCGCATCAAACCCAGCTTTCGAAACGAACTGGAGATCACGGACGCGATCCAGAATCTGATCGACCGCGGACTCACCGTTCGTCCTCATATCGTCGAGGGCTGGTGGAAGGATACGGGCAAGCTCGAGGATATGCTGGAGGCGAACCGGCTGATCCTCGATACGCTGGAGCGGCGGATCGACGGGACCATCGATGCCGTGAGCCGCATCGAAGGCAAGGTCATCATCGAAGAAGGCGCGGTGGTGGAGCGGTCGGTCATCCGCGGCCCGGCGATCATCGGCAAGAACGCCCGCATCGTGCACGCGTATGTCGGGCCCTTCACGTCGATCATGAATGACGTCGAAATCCAGGATTCCGAGATCGAGCACAGCATCGTGCTCGAAGGCTCCTGCGTGCGCGACCTGGCGAATCGGGTCATCGACAGCCTGATCGGCCGCAACGTGAAAATCTACCGTGAACCGGTCAAACCGAGCGCATACCGCTTCATGCTGGGGGACAATTCGGAAGTGGGAATCAGGTGGTGAGATGAGCAAGCCGACGGCCTACACCGAGACGGTCGTGAAGCATCCGCGCATTCACGACGTGAAGACGAAGGCGCTTCGCCTCATTCCGGACGAACGGGGCTGGCTGATGGAGATCCTGAGGGCCGACGACACGGATCTCTTCACCAAGTTCGGACAGGTTTATCTCTCGGCGACCTACCCGGGAGTCGTCAAGGCGTGGCACTACCACCAGCAGCAGGTGGATCATTTCGCCTGCGTTGCGGGGATGGTCAAGCTCGTGCTGATCGACACCCGCCCTGATTCCCCGACGAATGGCGCGGTCAACGAATTTTTCCTCGGAACGCAGAACCCGACGCTCGTCCAGGTACCCAATCTCGTGTATCACGGCTGGAAATGCATCAGCACCGATGTATCGATGGTGATTAACGTGCCGACGGAGCCCTACAGCTACACGGATCCAGACGAGTTCCGGCTGGCGCCGCACGACACCCTGCCGTACGACTGGACGCGCAAAGATGGTTGATGTCCTCGTGACCGGCGGCGCCGGCTTCATTGGCAGCAACTTCGTCCGCTACGCCCTGGCCCGGCACGCCGACTGGCGCATCACCACGCTCGACAAACTGACGTACGCAGGGCGCCGCGAGAACCTGCACGACGTGATGGACGACCCGCGCCATGCCTTTGTGCATGGCGACATTGGCGACGCCGCGATAAGCGGACCTCTCGTTGAACGATCCGAGATCGTCGTGCACTTCGCGGCTGAAACCCACGTAGACCGCTCGATCCTGGCGGCCGGCGAGTTCATCCGGACCGATGTCGAAGGGACGTTCGTGCTGCTCGAGGCGGCACGGCGCGCGCCCCGGCTGCGGCGCTTCGTCCAGATCTCGACCGACGAGGTCTACGGCAGCGTGGCGACCGGGGCGAGCCGGGAAACCGACGAACTGAAGCCGCGAAATCCGTACTCGGCAAGCAAGGCCGGGGCAGACCGCCTGGCGTACAGCTACTGGGCCACCTACAACGTGCCGGTCATCGTCACGCGCGCCTCGAACAACTACGGGCCGTACCAGTTTCCCGAAAAGGTCATCCCGCTGTTTGTCACCAACGCGATCGATGACATTCCCGTTCCGCTCTATGGCGACGGCCGGAACGTCCGCGACTGGCTGCACGTGACCGACCATTGCAGCGCGCTCGATCTCCTGATCGAAAAGGGCACGAGCGGCGAGGTCTACAACATCGGCGGCGGCAACGACGTCATGAACGTCGACCTCACCCACCGCATCCTCGAGGAGCTCCGCAAGCCCGCGTCGCTGATCAAGCCGGTGGCCGACAGGCCTGGTCACGATCGCCGGTACTGCGTCGATACGACAAAGCTGCGGGCCGCCGGCTGGCAGCCGCAGGTGCTCTTCGACGCCGGATTGCGCGAGACGGTCGAGTGGTATCGCCGCAACGAATGGTGGTGGCGGCCGATCAAAGAGAACGATCCGGCGTTCAAGGCGTACTACCAGACGCAGTACGGCCGTACCACATAGCGGTGGCGGGTCCAACGCTGGTTACCGGTGCGGCGGGATTCGCCGGCGGCCACCTGGTGACGCACCTGTCGCCTCGCGGCAATCTCGTCGCCTGGACGCGCAGGGCGGTGCCCGAATCGCTGGCCGCGCTGGCGACCTGGCAGCAGATCGACCTCCTCGAGCGCGACACAGTCCGCCGCGCGATCTCGGAGCTCGAGCCGTCCATCGTCTATCACTGCGCCGGCGCGCCCCACGTGCCGCATTCGTGGCAGAACACGACCGAGGCGTTGTCGAGCAACGTGCTGACGACGCACTACCTGCTCGACAGCCTTCGACGCGCGGGGATCGAGTGCCGCGTGCTGATCACGGGATCGGCCATGGTGTACGCGCCGTCGACGACGCCGATTACCGAGGAGCATCCGCTCGCCCCGTCGAGCCCATACGGTGTAAGCAAACTGGCGCAGGAGCAACTGGGGCTGCGCGCCGTTGGCGAGGACGGTGTCGACGTGATCGTGACCCGATCCTTCAATCACACAGGTCCCCGTCAGAGCGCCGACTTTGCGGCGTCAGGGATGGCGCGCCAGGTCGCGCTGGCCGAGCGTGGGGCGATCCAGGCGGTCAAGGTCGGCAATCTCGATGCACAACGCGACCTGACGGACGTCCGCGACACGGTGCGCGCGTACGCGCTCCTCATCGATTC
>CANIBQ010000071.1 GCA_947465645.1 Acidobacteriota bacterium
ATCCCGTTTCCCGCTCCACTTTTCCTCATTCCGCCCGCCTCGCGGGTGAGAAAAACCCCGCGGCACATCCGAGCGGCGCCGTCGCCAAGTGGTAAGGCAGAGGTCTGCAAAACCTCGATCCCCGGTTCAAATCCGGGCGGCGCCTCCAACCTTTCCTGAACAAATCCGCTCATCGGCATCGCGTCCATCGGGCCGTTGAAGGCGCGTGGCTGCGGGCAGGGTCATCAACGAACGAAAGGCATAGGCAAGGGCCCTTCCAGCCTGACGTTCTTTCAGCCGCCAAACTGCCTTGGCAGCGGCGATCGTTGTGGGGGAATTGTCCCGGAGGTGGGGAGGACTCAGCGGCCAAGGTGGCGCGCCGACGCGCAGTTGTCGTCCAAACGGATGCGGAAATGCGCGGCACTTGTCTCTTCGCCTGACCCGAGCTCAAGTGCAGTCTTGGGGCCTGGCGCGCACGCGAAAGCACGCATTCGTGCGTGTGGATTCGAGGGTTTGAAACTCCAATCGACATCCGCCATGAACGAGAGGGCTGGCGACGCCTGCCTGCCCGGCTGTTTGTCGGCTTATCAGCCCGACGCGCGAGCACGCGCCGCTCGCCGATGGCACCCGGCGAGGTCGGTGAGTCTCATATTCGGCACGCCTTGTGCGTAACGCTGTAGCGTGGGAAACGGCTGTTCTGGATTCCCTCAGCGACACGGAGGTGCCCAATGACCGAACGTGAAGACGCCGTCACCTGCCACTGGCTCACGCCGACACGCATATTGCCGCACCCGTTTTGCTTTGACGCGGGCACCAAGCCGTGGAGTTGTCTGCGCGACGGCCGGCCGCGCGCGCTTGACGTGACTGAACTTCATCAATGTGCCGCCTGCCCGCGGTGGGAACAGCGCACCTTCGACGCGACAAGGCGCGACCTGGTGTATGAGACATGGGGCGTCGGCATGCCGATCCCAGAGCAGCGAACGTTCGACGATCGGAGGCGGGACTTGGTGTGGGAGACGTGGGGCGTGTGATGCGATTGAAGTGGGATGAAGTAGGACGCGGGCCTGGCGCTCGAAGCTCTTGTTCTCGGGGCTGAGTTGTGGCGGTTGGATCGCGCTATGTCGGCTTGGCGCCGGCGTGGTCTCCGCGAATGCCACCTCTGTTGATTCCTATGTTTCGCGAGCCAGGTAGTCGGCCGGGGTCACGATTGCGATGCCGCGGAACGGATTCAAATTCAGGAGATCCTTGTCACCGGTCACGATCACGTCTGCGCGTCCGTTGACGGCCGCCTCGAGGAACTTGTCGTCCTTCGGATCACGCGACGCGCGAATCGACTGCAGTACATCGATGATTTCCACAAGCGACGCGACGCGTTCGAGAAGTGCGTCGCGGCGCTCTCGACGCACGTAGCGATCGAACTTCGGCGAATGCAGTTTCTCGATCAGTTCGCGCAGCGTTTCCATCGTCGCAACGAGCTGCGCTCGTGTGACCGCTTTGTCGACGGCCTGGGCAGGCGTCGATGACGCTGAAAGGAGACCGCTGATCAGGACGTTGGTGTCGATGACGACGCGCTCACGCGTCATCGTCAGCGAGCAGCGCGTTCAAGCGTTCGTCAGTGAGCCCATTCGCGGCAGCTTCTGCCGCAACCTGGTTCCTGAGGTCCAGAAACGCCTGGATATTTCCGGTTCGCAGTCGCTCGTAGTCTGCCATTGAGAGCACGACTGCGATGTCCCGGTCCTGGCGGCGGATGACGATTGGTTCACGTTGCGCATCGTCGAGGATTGCGCCCAGGCGATTCTTGGCCTCTGTCGCAGGCACTGTTTTCAAATGATTTCTCCTATCGAGCTAATTTAGCTATTATAGCTGAATTGCCGTGGCTTCTGAAAACAGGGTCCATTCCAGTCATGTCCAGGCTGAAGAAGAACGACTATGAGACGGCGCTCGAGCCGCTGCAGCTCGAGCTGAACAATGTCGCGCGGTGGCTACGGCACACGGGCGCGCGCATGGTGGTGCTGTTCGAGGGCCGCGACACAGCCGGGAAGGGTGGCTGTATCAATGCCATCGCCGAAACCCTCAATCCGCGCCAGGTGCGTATCGCGGCTCTTGCCGCACCTGGTGAGCGGGAGCGCACGCAGTGGTATTTCCAGCGTTACGTCGAGCACCTGCCCGCCGCTGGTGAGCTCGTCCTGTTCGACCGCAGTTGGTACAACCGGGCAGGCGTCGAGAAGGTGATGCAGTTCTGCACGCCGGCCGAGTACAGGCAGTTCCTCACACAGGCGCCGGTGTTCGAAAAGCTGCTGACCGATGCCGGGATCCTGCTCTACAAGTACTGGCTGGCTGTCGATCAGCAATACCAGGAGGAACGCTTCGCCGAGCGGGCGACGGACCCTCTCAAGCGCTGGAAGGTCTCGCCAATCGACCTCGAGGCGCGCCGCCGATATGCCGATTACGGGCGCGCCCGTGACGTCATGTTCAGGGCAACCCACACCGCGTATGCGCCGTGGGCTGTCGTCAACTTCAACGATCAACGCCGGGGCCGCCTGAACCTGATCCGCCACCTGCTCGACTCGGTGCCCGACTCCAGGCTGGCGAGCAGGACTATCAGCCTTCCTCCTCTTCGGGGCACGCTGCGTCGAGAACGTTACACGGGACCGGTGAAGCCGATCCGCGGCGCTTACTGAACCGGCACTCAGTCTCGGTCTATTCCGGTCACATCCACAGGACCCGGACGCATTCCTGAAGGCGCTACTGTCGGTTCAACGCTCGGGCTCCCCGGCGAGTCCGACGTCGCTGATCCTGCCGCCGTAGACCCTGCGCAGGAAATACAGGCTCACGTGGACCAGCCCGATCAGGACCGGCACCTCCACCAGCGGGCCCACGACCGTGGCGAACGCGATGGGCGAGGTGATGCCGAACACCGCAATGGATACCGCGATGGCCAACTCGAAGTTATTGCCAGAGGCCGTGAAGGCCAGCGTGGCGGCCCGCGAGTAATCCGCCCCGATCTTCCAGGCCATGAAGAAACTGATCAGGAACATGAACGCGAAGTAGGTACTGAGCGGAATGGCAATCCAGAGCACATCCAGCGGCTGCGACACGATCCGCTCCCCCTGCATCGAAAACATCACGACGATCGTGAAGAGGAGCGCGACGAGCGTGATCGGCGAGATGATCGGCACGAAGACCCGGGTATACCAGTCGCGCCCTTTCAGGGGCACGAGGATCGATCGGCTGAGGATGCCCGCCGCGAACGGAATGCCCAGGTAGATCATGACGCTGCTGAAGATCTCGCCGATGCTCACCTCGACGGCCATGCCTCGCAGTCCGAACAGCGGCGGCAGCACCGTCACGAAAATCCAGGCGTACAGGCCGAACGTGAGAATCTGGAAGACGCTGTTCACCGCGACGAGGCCGGCCGCGTACTCGCTGTTGCCTCGGGCCAACTGGTTCCACACCAGCACCATGGCGATGCAGCGGGCAATGCCCACCAGGATCAGTCCCACCATGTAGGAACCCCAGCGAGGGTCAGGTCCGAATAGCGACGGAGCCATAAACCCGAAAAACACCACCGACAACCCGAACATGACGACGGGGCCGACGATCCAGTTCTGCACCAGGGACAGCCCCAGAATCCTGACATCGGCAAAGACCCTGGGCATCAGTTCGTACTGCACCTTCGCCAGTGGCGGGTACATCATCAGGATCAGCCCGAAGGCAATGAGCAGATTCGTGTGTGCGCCGACGGTCAGGGCCCCGTTAAACCGTTCGACGCCCGCTTGAAACAGGTAGCCGGCAGCGACGCCGATTCCCATCGCGAGGAATATCCAGACCGCCAGATAGCGGTCGAGGCATGACAGGTTCTTCGCGACACTCCGTGTCACCATTGCACCTCGATATTAGGACCAATACTCATGAAAACCGTTGTCTTTGCCTGTGTGCACAACGCCGGTCGCTCCCAGATGGCCGCCGCGCTGTTCAACAAGCTGGCGGATCCCGCGAAGGGGCGAGCGCTCTCCGCGGGGACATCGCCTGGAGAGCGGGTGCATCCCGAGGTCGTCACCGTCATGCGGGAAGAGGGGATCGACCTCAGCGACGCTCGCCCTCGGAAGCTCACGCCCGAGCTCGCGGCCGAGGCCCAGTTGCTGGTGACGATGGGTTGTGGGGATGAATGTCCCTATGTGCCGGGCCTCCGCCGTGATGACTGGCCGCTCGAAGATCCGAAGGGGAAGCCGATCGAACGCGTGCGCGCCATTCGCGACGAGATTCGCGATCGCGTCGAGGCGCTGATTGCCCAGGAGGCTGTGGGGTAGGGTCGGTCCGCGAGGATATCGAGCAGACGCGCCTGCCGGCGTGATTTGTCGCGGGCGGAAGGGATCTTGATCGAGAAGCGTTGGGCTATCGGCTGATGTGGAGGCCGAGAAACAGCTCGAGGCCTTGATCGATGCCGGCAAGTTCGCTGGAAGATATCTGCCCAAACATCCGTCGAATGCGGCGCTTGTCAATCGATCGAAGGTGATCGACGAGAGCATACGACGCCTTCGTGAGGCCACTCGAACCGGCCGCCAGGCCGGGATACAGCGCACCCTTGCCGGCCGTTCCCGTAACCGGGACTACCGCGATCAGCGTTCACCGTCGGCTCGCTCACGGTGATGCATGGGCGAACGCCACGCTGCTCGTGACCGACGGTGGGATTGAGCTCCACAAGCACGACTGTTCCTCGATCGAGGGTCACATCGATTCCTTCGTCCACCCTCGGCCCGCGATCCAGCGAACCGGCGTTCCGGCGCTGGCATCAACGAGCGTCTCGTCTGCAGGTAGATCGGAGACCCAGTCGCTCAGGTCCACGTCAACAAGTTCGGTTGTCTCGGGATGAGGATTCTGGACGGACTGCAGAAGGGCATCCCGGCGGCGCTGAGTCAATTCGTGCTCGACGGCCTCAACGATGAACCGGCTGCGGTTCCGTTCGAGCTGATCGATCTTCTCCACGAGGTCGGCTGGTAAGGTGACCGTGACGCGTTCCATTGCAGGCATATCGATAGTATGACTTAAAGTGTGATCATACTCAAAGCGTGTGCTTACGTCACCCACCTGGCAGAGCACCACGCTTCAAATCGGAGCAGCACGAGGACGGTGAGCACTTCGAGCCGTCCGATCCATCTGCGCCGTGCATCAGAAACGTCGCGTGTACGTAGACACTGATGCCGGCAAACGTCCCGATCCGCGTCGACCACTTCATGAAGTCCCCCCGTCAGTAGGCCAGGCCGCGCACGTCAGCTCTCAGCCGTCTTGTCGAGCAGCGTCTTCAGGACCTGTTCTGCCCTGACCTCGTTCAGCAGGCGTTCCCCCCGTTCGTAGGCACTGACGTTCCCGAGGGTCGTGTCGGCGATGTTGGCCAACGCTTCGCGCGTGAGAAACGCCTGGTGCGACGTGACGAGGACGTTGGGGAAGGTGAGGAGACGCGCCAGCACATCGTCCTGCAGGACCTGCTCCGAGAGGTTGCGGAAGAAGATGCCTTCCTCTTCTTCGTACACGTCCAGTCCGGCCGCGCCGACCTGGCCACGCTTGAGCGCGTCAATCAGGGCGCGGGTGTCCACCAGCGCCCCGCGACCGGTGTTGATCAGCATGACACCGGGTTTCATCCGGGCGAGCGCGTCGGCATCGATGAGATGTTGAGTGGCGGGTGTGAGGGGGACGTGCAGCGAAATGACGTCGGAGTCGCGATACAACACGGGCAGCTCCGTGTACCGGACGTTCAGTTCCGTGCGAAGCGTCTCGTTCGGCGTCAGGTCGAACGCCAGGAGACGGCACCCGAATCCGTGCAGAATTCGTGCGACGACGGCGCCGATTCCACCGGTACCGACGATGCCACAGGTCTTGCCGAACAGATCGAAACCGACCAATCCTTCGAGAGAGAAATTGGCCTCGCGTACCCGGTTGTACGCCCGGTGGATCTTCCGGTTGAGGGCCAGCATGAGGCCGACCGTATGTTCCGCGACGGCATGCGGTGAGTACTCCGGCACCCGGACGACGACGACCCCGCGCCTGCCAGCCTCATCGAGATCGACGTGGTTGTAGCCCGCCGAACGAAGCGCGATCAAGCGCGTCCCACCGGCCTGCAGGGTCGCGATCGTCTCGGCGTCGACGCGGTCGTTGACAAACGAGCAGACGGCCGGGAAGCCCGCGGCCAGCGAAGCCGTCTGGCGAGTCAACCGTGGCTCGAAAAACGTGAGATCGTGCGCGAAGCGGACGTTCGCCGCTGCCAGTGCCTCGCGGTCGTACGTGTGCGTGTCGAAGACGGCCAGCTTCATGGTGTGCGTCCCTCGGAGGCGTTGGGGACAGGGAGTATGGCCCATGGCGCGCGCCATTGAGTTATTCTCCGAACCGCCGTGACCGCCGCCCGATTCGTCTTGCAGCCACAAGGCAATTCAACGCGTACAAATCGTCCCATACAACGAGTCACGGCAACCATCTCGGCGTCCCGATGAGCGGACTTTCTACTGCTGAGGCCGCCGAACGACTCTCTCGAGTGGGGCCGAACGCCTTGCCCGAGCGCGCTCCCGATCCGCTCTGGCGCCGGTTCGTGCGTCAGTTCCAGAGTCCGCTGATCTACGTCCTGCTGTTCGCGCTTGCGTTTGATCTGGGCCTCTGGATCTACGAAGGCGCGCACGCCTGGCCCATCGAAGCGACAGCGATCGGCCTGATCCTGCTGTTCAACGCGGCCCTCGGCCTCTATCAGGAACAGCGATCCGAGGCGGCCATGGCCCGCCTGAAGGCCCTGGCTGGAGCGCAGGCATGGGTGCTCCGCGATGGCCAGCTCGTCCGTCTCGCGACGCATGCCATCGTTCCCGGCGACTGGGTGCGCCTCGAAGCCGGCGACCGCGTCCCGGCGGACGGCACGCTGGTCGACGCTCGCGGCGCCATGCTGGATGAGTCCATTCTCACGGGCGAATCGATCGCCGTCGACAAGAGCGATGGAGAGGAGGCGTTCAGCGGCACGTTGCTCGTCCGCGGCAAAGCCTCTCTCGAGGTGACGAGGACCGGTCCCTCCAGTGCCATGGGGCGACTCGCCACCATGCTCGGCGACATCAAGGCTGCGGCGACGCCCCTCGAGCGCCGCGTGGATCAACTGGCCCGCCAGATCGCGCGATGGGTGCTGGCCCTCGCCGCGGTGCTTGGCCTGCTGGGCGTCGTCGCCGAAGGGATCAGCCGCGCGCCCGAAATGATCATCTTCGCGGTGGCGCTCGCGGTGGCGGCGGTGCCCGAAGGGTTGCCGGCGGTGCTCACGGTCGCCCTGGCGCTTGGTGTCGAGCGGATGGCCCGGCACCGCGCGGTGGTCCGGCGCCTCTCGGCGGTCGAGGCACTCGGGTCGGTCACGGTCATCGCGACCGACAAGACGGGGACGCTGACCGAAAGCCGCATGGATGTCCGCACGCTCGACGCGTCGGACGTGCCGCGCGCGCTCGCGGCCATTGTGCTGGCGAACGACGCGGACCTGACGACCGGAGCGGGTGATCCGCTGGAGCTGGGCCTGCTGCGACATGCCGCTGCGCACGGCGCGGATATCTCGCGGATGCGCGAGGCACACCCAACCGTCTCGGCGCGGCCGTTCGACAGCGCCTGGAAGTTCGCCAGGGTCACGGTGCAGGAGCAGGGGCGGCTCGTGAGCTATCTCAAGGGCGCGCCCGAGGTGCTCGTCAGCCGCTGCACACTCTCGACCCAGGACCGTGAATCCTGGGTGGAGAAGGCCGACGCGTACGCGCGCGAGGGGTTCCGCGTCCTGGCGGTGGCGTGGGCCGAGGGCGAGACCGAAGAGCAGCTCTCGCTGCTCGGTCTCGTGTTGTTCTGGGATCCGCCGCGGCCCGAAGTGCCCGGCGCCGTTGCCAAGGCGCAGGCGGCCGGGATCCGCGTCATCATGATGACCGGCGATCACCCGGCGACCGCCCTGGCGGTCGCACACTTGATCGGCATCCCGGGGGTGCGGGTGCTGACCGGTGAAGACCTGGACGAGTATCAGGGCGCGGCGCTGATCGAGGCGATTGGCGACGTCAACGTCTTCGCACGCGTGCGGCCGGAGCAGAAACTGCAGCTCGTCGAACTGCTTCAGGCGCAGGGCGAGATCGTCGCGATGACAGGGGACGGCGTCAACGATGCGCCGGCGCTCAAGCGCTCGGATGTCGGCGTGGCGATGGGGCAGCGCGGCTCGGATGTCAGCCGTGAGGTGGCGGATCTGGTCCTGCTCGATGACAACTTCGCCACCATCGTCGGCGCCGTCGAGGAAGGCCGCGGCATCTACGAGAACATCCAGAAATTCCTCCGCTTCCTGTTCTCGACGAACCTGTCTGAAGTGCTGCTGGTCGCGTCTGGCGCTGTGCTTGCCTTCGCGCTCGATCTCCGCGACACCGCCGGGGCGCTGATGCTCCCGCTCACCGCCGCACAGATCCTCTGGATCAATCTCACGACCGACGGTATCCCCGCGCTGGCGCTGGCATTCGATCGCACGCCCGGCGTCATGCAACAGCCGCCGCGCCAGGCCAACGCTCCGCTGCTGGACCGGCCGTCGGCCCGGTTCGTCGTCGCCGCGGGCGGCATGAAGGCCGTGCTCGCGCTCGGCGTGCTCGGCCTCCTGCCGCTGTTCGGGTACTCGCTCGAGGTGACGCGGGCAGCCGCGTTCCACTTCATGGCCGTCGGTCAGTTGTTCCTGGTCTACCCGTCCAGACACACGTGGATGCGCCCGCTGTCCAACCGGTATCTCCATGCGGCCATCATCGCCGGCGTCGGCATCCAGCTCACCGCGGCGTCGCTGCCGTTCACATCGGAACTGCTCGGAAACGCCAGCATCCCCGTGGAACTCTGGGGCGTCGTGTTCGGCGGCGCGTTGCTGGCGTGGGGACTCGCCGAAGGGTGTTCCCGGCTCGTGTGGCGCCAGCGCCCTGCGTGAATCAACGCGTGGTCCGGGGTGCGATGCGCCCGCCGTCGCGCACGAGATCTCCAGGATGCACGATGACCATCGCACCCTCCTCCAGACCCGTTGTCACTTCCGCCTCCGCGCCAGTCTGGTGACCAAGCTCGACGAACGCACGCCGCGCCCGGCCATCGCTCGCGACGTACACCGCCCAGCGTCCGCCGTCGCGGAAGAGCGCATTGGTTGGCACCTTCAGGACGTCGGGCGCTTCCCACAGCACGATGCGCGTCTCGACACGGTAGGCGTCACCGAGCGCGGCGCAGGCCCCGCCGGCATCCACGAAATCGAGGACGACGTTCACCCGTTGCTCCTCGACGCCGAGCGCGGAGATTTTCGTGAAACCCGCAGGCTCGATCCTGCGGACCTTCGCCGCCAGGGGCGTGTCGCCGCCCCATTGTTCGATCGTGGCGCGGGCGCCCGGCCTCACCCGGACGGCGTCCGTTGAGAGCAGGTCGGTGACAATCTCCATCTGCCGTGGGTCACCGATCTCGACCAGTGGCTCGCCGGCCCGAACGACACTTTCGCTCTCTCGCGGGCGTTGGAGCACGACGCCGCCAACCGGCGATCGCACCTCGACGGTACCGCTGGCGCCGGCTGACCGAGGGCTCGACGTCGCGACTCTCGCGCGTGCCCGTTCGACCTCGGCGGATGCGGCACGCACCGCGGATACAGCCGCGTTCACCTCTTCGCCCGCCAGGGTGGCTTCCGCTTCTCGCACGTCGAGCTGCTGCCTGGTCGACACGCCAGCGCTCGTCAGGGTGCGGCTGCGCGTCAGCTCGCGTTGCGCCTGCGCCAGGGCGGCGCGAGCGCGCCGCTCTTCCGCGCGGGCATGTTCACGCGATGCCTCCGCGCTCTCGACAGCCGCGGCCGCTTCGGCCTGCGTTCGCGCGTCGAGCAGTGCCGGAGCCTCTGGCTGCAGGCGCGCGACGAGGGCGCCGCGCTCGACGCGGTCGCCCGGGTCGAGCGCGATCCGCAGGAGTCGTCCGGTGACGGGAGCGGCGATCACGAAGCGATCGCGCACCCGGGTACGTCCCTCCTCGTCGATCGTCACGACCAGCGGCCCGCGCGAGACTCGAGCCACATCAACGTCGATGGCCTGCGGCCACAGCGCCACGCCGGCAAGGCCGCCGATGACAACGACCGACAACAACACACGACGGTCCGTAAGCACGCGAAGCATGTGCGTCACTCCGGTGTCTTGAGAACACCAACAAGGTCGAGATGATCGAGGCGCCGGCGTACGAGCAGCCCCGACAACACGGTGGCACCGATCACCGTCAGCCAGGTCCAGGCAATGGTGGCCGGGCTCGCGACGAACGACAGGCGGTAGACCTCATTGGTGAAGACCGCCATGATCAGCTCACCGAACAGATATCCAATCCCGGCACCGATCGGTAGAGCCACCGTGGTGAGGACGGCAATCTCCCCGAGCAGAATCAGCGAGATCTCCGCGCGGGTAAAGCCAAGCACGCGCAGGCTTGCGAGCTCGCGGCTCCGCTCCGACAGCGACACGCGGGCCGAGTTGTAGACGACGCCGAAGGCGATGATGCCGGCGAAGATCACGTTGATGAAGATCGACAGGTTCATGTGTTCGGCCATGGTCTGGCGGAAGTTCCGAATGGCGACGTCGCGCATCGCGACCCCGGCGATCGCCGGCATGGCTTTAACGGCTCTGTAGAACGAATCGCGGGCGGCCGGATCCATCGTCAATGCGATGCTCGAGACCGTCTCTCCTTCGTGCAGCATCCGGCGCAGCGCCCCGACCCGCATGTAGGCCTGGAGCCCGAGGCTGTCGTCCACCAGCGCGACGACAGGGACGTCGCGCACAGGACGCCGGCCTTCCAGCACCTCGACCTGCAGCGAATCCCCGGGGCCGACTGCGAGCACGTCACCGAGCATGTGCGACAGCACCAGGCCCTGCGGCGGCAGCGCAATCACGCCGCGGGTGCGGTCGATGATTCGCGTCAGCGTCGGCTCTTCTGGCAGTCCTGAGATGATCAGCGTGCGTGACCGTGTGCCGGCACGGAGACGCGCCTGAACCATGCGCGTGGCTTCAACCTCCATGACGCCGGGCAAGTGGGCGACATCGTGCACCGCGCGACCGGGACGGGGCTCCGCGAATGTCAGCGTGGCGTCCTGCCGCATTGTCCTGGTGAACTCCTCGTCAATCAGCGAGTTCATCACGTCGATGAACGACAGGCCGACGAACAACACGGCGACTGCGAAGGCGATGCCCAGGATCGAGGCGAGCGCCTTCACCGGCTGCCGCTCCAGTGCGCGCACGATCATCCGCGTCGCAAACGACAGCCGCAGCGGTTGCCACCGCGCCTCGACGATGCTGCGGCGATAGCGCGCCGGCGGCTCCGGTCGCATGGCTTCGGCTGGCGGCACCCGCAGCGCGCGCCGGACGGCGGATTGCGCGCCCAGTGCCGCGATGAGAAGGCTGCCGCCAATGGCCTGCAGGCCGAGCGCTGGCGAGAGATGGTAGGCGAGTGTCGGAAACCGGAAGAACTCGTTGTACAGGCCGATGAGGCTTGAACCGACCCATGCCCCGACGCCGACACCAACGATCGCCCCGGCCGCGGCGATGGCGAGCGCCCACTTCACGTAATGCCAGGCAACCGCGCGGTTGGAGTAGCCGAGCGCCTTCAACGAGGCGATCTGCGTTCGCTGCAGTGCGAGCGCCCGGGTGAGCGCGATGTGCAGTACGAACGCCGCGACCGCGAGAAATATCGCGGGCACCAGCAGGCCGAACGTCTGCAACTGCGTCAGCTCGTTGTCGAGCGTCCACGCGGACATCTGAAGCGACTGGGGAATCGCCCCGCGGCCGCCGTACGGCTGGAGCAGCCGATCGATTCCGGCGATGACGTCGGGTTCCGAGGCATCGGCTGTCAGCGTCACCGACACCTCGTTGAACCCGCCTTCCATGTCGAACGCGGACGCCAGGCTGCGCTGGTTCATCCAGAAGATGCCGAAGCGCCGGGTGTCGGGAAACAGCTCGCCAGGTGCGATCGCGTAGACGTACTCGGGCGACAGGCCCACGCCGACGATCCGCAGTTCCCGCCGTCGCCCGTTGATGATGGCGGCGACGCGATCGCCGGGACCAAGTCCATGCGACTCGCAGAACATCTCGCTGGCGACGACCTCGTCCGGCTGTCCGGGATCGGGCCAGCGCCCCCGGCGCAGGAAGACGTCATTCAGGGCTGGCCGCTCCCGTTCAGGAACCGAGCTCAGACGCCCGATCGCCGGTTCGGGCATTCCCGGGACATCGAGCGTGACGTCGACGACGACTCGCGTGGCCACCGCGTGTACGCCCTCGACGCCCGCGATCCGGGACTCGAGCCGCGCCGGTGCGCGCTTCAACGAGGCAAACACGTCGGCAAAGCGCGCCTGCTCGTAGTACGAGGCGCGAGCCCGCTGCAGGGAATCGAAGTTCGAGAAATAGGCCACGAACATCGTGACGCCTGCCGCCATGACTGCCGCGATCGCCGCCGCCTGGCCTTTCATGGCCCAGAGGTCGCGCAGCAGCTTGCGGTCGAGCATGCGCATCCGCGCCGGCATCCTCACCATTGGATGTCTCGCGCCGCGGCCTTGCGCGCGGGCCTGTCGGTGCTCGCCACCCTGCCGTCGGCGAGACGCACGACACGGTCGGCCATGCCGGCAATGGCGGCGTTATGCGTGATGACCACGGTGGCGGTCCCGAGCTCACGATTGACGCGCTCGAGAGCTTCGAGGACGACGACGCCCGTGGTGATGTCGAGCGCTCCGGTCGGCTCGTCGCACAGGAGCACGGCGGGTTGCTTGGCGATCGCCCGCGCGATGGCGACGCGCTGCTGCTCGCCGCCGGAGAGTTGCGCGGGAAAGTGGTCGAGGCGTTGACCCAGCCCGACCAGCGCGAGCGCGTCCTCCGGCGCCATCGGCCGCTCGACGAGCTCGGTGACGAGCGCCACGTTCTCGCGCGCGGTCAGGCTGGGAATCAGGTTGTAGAACTGGAACACGAAGCCAATGTGCGTGCGACGGTACGCGGTCAGCGCGGCTTCGCTTGCCGTCGTGAGGTTCTGGCCGGCATAGACGACGTCGCCGGAGGTGGGCACGTCGAGTCCGCCGAGGATGTTCAGGAGCGTTGACTTGCCCGACCCGGAGGGGCCGAGCAGCACGACGAATTCACCCGCCGTGAGATCGAAGTCGACGCCCCGCAGGGCTTCCACTCGAACCTCGCCCATCTCGTACACCTTGGTGAGCCCCCGCGCCGTGAAGACGGGCAGAGTCGTCGTCGAGGCCAACGTTGTTGGAGCGCTCAACATCACGCGCACATCTCTCCGGATAGTCCGTGAGCATGCGGTGCCAGAGGAGTGCCACCGTCGTTCGAGGGAGAATCGCATGTACCGCCGGCCTCGAGCGACTGACTGAGATGTGGCGTGGGAAAAGTTTCACGCGCGGATGAAATTTCCCAGGCTAGCTGAGAGCGTTACGAGGCTGGTCACGTATCCGTAACCGATGCTCGAGTCGGGATCGGCAAAGCCGAGCGCGAGTGAGCCAGGGCTCGCGCGTCTTGGTGGCGGTGTCATCATGGGGAACATGCAGTTTGCCGATGTGGCTGAGTCCGTTGGACCGCGCCTGTACAGCACAGCCCTGCGTTTGTGCCGCCGACCAGAAGACGCGGAGGACCTCGTGCAGGAGACGCTGCTGCAGGGCTTCCGCAAGTGGGATCAGTTCGAGGGGCGTGCCAACCCCTCCACCTGGCTCTACACGATTGCGGCGCGTCTGTGCCAGCGCCGCCACCGGCGGCGCGCGGGAGAGCCCACGCGCCTCGAGTCGCTCTCGGAACTGCTGCCGTCCCCCCACGACCGCATCCCCGTGCTCGCCTCCGGCGACAACCCGCTGGACGAGCATGTACGCCGGGAAGCCGAACGCACGGTCGGCAGGGCGCTCGCGACGCTGCCGACGCCATTCCGCCTGCCGCTGGTCCTTGCGGACATCGCCGAACTGTCGACGCCGGACATTGCCAGGGTGTTGGGGTTGAAGGAGGCCACCGTGAAGACGCGGATTCATCGCGCGCGCCTGGCGCTCCGCCGTGCGCTCGTCTCGCGCCTGCCGTCGCGACCGGCCCCTCCGCCGGATCACGATCGCCAGGTGTGCCTGGATCTGCTGGCGGCCAAGCAGGAGGCGCTGGACCGGCACGCCCCCTTCCGGTTTTCCAGCGCCGAACTGTGCGCACGGTGTCGCGCCCTCTTCGAGACGCTGGATCTGGGGCGCGACGCCTGCGTCTCTCTCTCCACGGCAGAGCTTCCAGACTCGCTGCGCGCGCTGATTCGATCCGGCGGCGCTGCTGCTCCGGTGCGGCGCCGCCGACGCTGACCGTCCTCCGCGCGCTTTCTCCCCCCTCCAGCGAATTTCTGCGCTTGCCGGCGGCTGGCTGGTGTGGCGCGTGGTATGAATCCATTTCGAGGCGTTGTGTCTCTCAGTAGGTGAATGAGTTTGCCCGACAAAACAAGGCACGCGCTGGCTGCGGTGGGACTGGCAATGACGGTGATCGTGGCCGGGCCGGCGCCCGTCCTTGGCCAGGAGCGGCTGACGCTCGCCGACGCGATGGCACGCGCTCGCACCGCGACGCCGGCGGCGCGGGCGCTGGCGGCCGGCGCACAGGAGGCCGAGGCGCGGGTGGTCCAGGCTCGCGCCGGGTACCTGCCGCGCGTCGACGTCACGCAGTCGGTGGAGCGCGGCGACCAGCCTGTGTTCGTCTTCGGGTCGCTGCTCGCGCAGCGTCGTTTTTCCGTCGCGAACTTCGACATCGCCGCGCTGAACCAGCCGCCGGCCACGACGAACATACGGACAGCGCTGACCGTGGATCACACCGTGTTCGACGGCGACCGCACGCGCCTCGCCGCGCGCAGCGCGGCGCTCGGCGGCGAGCTCGCCAATCTGGAGCAGGCACGCGTCGGACAGGACCTGGCGCTGGCGGCAGCGCAGGCATTCGTACGGGTGCTTCAGTTGGAGGCGGTGCTGCAGGCCGCCGACGCTGCCGTCGCCGCCGCTGCCAGTGACATCGAACGCGCGCGGGCGCGCCGCGACGTGGGTCTCGCCACTGACGCCGACGTGCTGGCCATCGAGGTTCATCTCGCCGACGTTCAGCAGCGGCACATCACCGCGCTGGGCGACCTGGCGATCGCGCGCCTCGCCCTCAACGACGCGATCGGGCTGCCCCTCGATCAGCCGGTCACGCTGGTGCGGCCGGTTCCGCGCGCCGGATCAGCAGCGTCGGCGGCGCTGACGACTGAAGCGCTGGCGGCACGCGCAGAGCGGCAGCAGGCCGACCTCCGCACCCGCGTGGCCGAGACCGATCGCCGCCGCGAGCAGGCGGCGTTCCTGCCCACGCTCCGCGTGCAGGGGGGCTGGGAGTTCAACGGAAACAGTTGGTTCGACCAGCGCGCCGCATGGCTCGTCGGTGCGCGGCTGCAGGTCAACATCTTCAACGGGTTCGCAGACAACGCGCGGCTGGCGGAGGCGCGGCAGGCGGAGGTCCGTGCCGCCGCCGAGCGGGATCGCGTGATGGGACAGATTGCCGTGGACGTGCGCAGTGCGCTGGCGCGTCTGGACACGGCGCGGGCGCGTGACACAGCCGGCCGCGCCGCCCTTTCGCAGGCGCGGGAGGCGCAGCGCATCATCCGCGACCGTTACGAGACAGGGCTCGCCACCGTAACCGACGTGCTGCGAGCGGCGGAGGCGGTGGTGGATGCGGATGCGCGCGCCACCGCGGCGGAGATGGACGTCATTCTCCAGGACGTCGCACTGGATCGCGCACTTGGCCGCCTGTGATGGGCGTCGTGGCCGAACAAGGACCGTTGACATGAGACGAACTCCGCTCGCAATCGGACTCGCGCTGGCAATCATCACAGTGGCCGGCTGCCGCTCGACCGAACCCCAGGGCACGACCGATCAGCCGCCGCCAATCGAGGTGACCACTGTCACGGCCGCGGCCTCCGAACTCCACGACCGTCTCGAGGCGGGCGGCGTCGTCGCGGCCGGCGAGTCTGCGACCATCGCCGCACGCATCCTCGCGCCGGTGCGGGACGTGCGCGTGCGCGCCGGTGACCGCGTGCGTGCGGGAGACGTGCTCGTCACGCTCGACGCGCGCGACCTTGCCGCGCAGGCGCGCCAGTCTGGCGCGGCGGCCCAGGCCACGGAGCAGGCGCTGCTGCGGGCGCGAAGCGAGCAGGCGTCGGCCGCCGCGGATCACACGCTCGCGGCCGCGTGGCACGACCGCGTCGCCACGCTGCTGGAGCGGAAGTCGGCTACCGTGCAGGAATTCGACGAGGCCACGGCGCGCCTCGCCAGCGCCGCGGCACACGTGGCAGCCGGCAGCGCCGCCGTCGAACAGGCGACCGCCCAACTGTCGGCAATGCGCGCCGCCTCCGACGCTGCGGCGATCACGGAATCGTTCGCCGTCATTCGCGCACCGTTTGCCGGGCTGGTCACCGAGCGCTTCATCGATCCCGGCGCGCTGGCGACCCCGGGCGCTCCGCTCCTTCGCCTCGAGACCGACGGCGCCCACCGCGTCGAGGTGCGCGTGGACGAGGCGCGCGTCAGGTACGTGCGTCCCGGTGACCGGGTGACGGTGGCGTTCGACGGCCGGGACGGTGAGGAGACGGTGGACGGCGTGGTGGCCGAGGTGGCGCGCGTCGTCGCCGCCGATCAGCGTACGTTTACGGTCAAAGTCTCGCTTGCCGCCGCTGCCACGCAACGCACGGGGACGTTTGCACGCGTTCGGTTTCCCGGCGAGCCGCGGCGGGGAATCGTGGTTCCGGCAGCCGCGCTTCGCCGGCAGGGGCAGGTCATCTCGGTGTTTGTCGCCGAGGACGGCGTCGCGCGCACCCGGCTCGTGCGCGCGGGTGACACCACGGATGCCGGCACCGAGATCGTGGCTGGACTCGACGCCGGCGAGGTGGTCGTGGTCAGCCCACCGCCGGGCGTGGTGGACGGACGACGCATCTCCGTGACCCCCGCAGAAGGACGGCGATGAGCGCCCCGACGGGCGTGGCCGGCCAGCTTGCCGCGACCTTTATCCATTCCAAGCTGACGCCGTTGCTGGTGGCGGCGTCGCTGGCGCTCGGCGCCTTCGCCATTGTCGCGCTGCCCCGGGAGGAGGAGCCGCAGATCGTCGTCCCGATGGTTGACGTCTTCGTCGATCTGCCTGGCGCCTCGCCCACGGAGGTGGAGCAGCGGGTGACGCGCCCGCTCGAGAAGCTGCTGTGGGAAGTCCCGGGCGTCGAGTACGTCTACTCGACCTCGAGCCCGGGCCAATCGACCGTGATCGTCCGCTTCGTGGTCGGAGAGGACGAGACGCGCGCGCTCGTCGCATTGAACGAGAAGCTTGCCGCCCATGCCGGGCTCATGCCCGCTGGCGCGTCGCCGCCGCTGGTCAAGGCCCGGTCGATTGACGACGTGCCGATCATGGCCCTGACGCTGTGGGGCAGCCGCTACGACGATCACCAGCTTCGCAATCTGGCGGCGCAGGTTCGTGAAGCCGTCGCCGAAGTGCCGGACGTCTCGGAAGTGACGGTAATCGGCGGCCGCCCGCGCGAGGTGACGGTGGAGATCGATCCCGCCCGCTTCGCGAGCGCGCGCATCGACCCGCTGCGCGTGGCGCAGGCGCTCGAGGCGGCAAACGCGCGCGCCGGGGCGACCGGGACGATCATCGCGAGCGAGGTGCGGCGGCTCGAGGCCGGGACGCGCATCTCGTCTGCCGACGATCTGCGCCAGGTCATCGTCGGCGCCGACGGCGGCCGCTCCGTGACGCTCGGCGACGTGGCACGGGTCACCGACGGCGACGCCGAGCCTGACTCCTACGTGCGCTTCCATTCCCGGGAGCACGGCGCGCATCCAGCGGTCACCATTGCGATCGCCAAGCGGAAGGGCGCCAATGCCATCACGGTGGCACACCAGGTCGAGGCGAAGCTGGACGCCGTCAGGCCGGTGCTGCTGCCGTCGGACGTGCAGGTCAGCACGACGCGCAACTACGGCGAGACGGCGGCGGAGAAGTCGAACGAACTGCTGTACCACATGTTCCTCGCCGTCCTGTCGGTATCCATATTGATCGCCCTCGCGCTGGGACGCCGGGAGGCGGCCGTCGTGCTTGTCGCGATCCCGGTGACGCTGGCGCTGACGCTCTTCGCGTTCTTCCTTTACGGCTACACGCTCAACCGCATCACGCTCTTCGCCCTCATCTTCTCGATCGGCATCCTCGTGGACGACGCCATCGTGGTGGTGGAGAACATCGTCCGCCACGTGCGGATCCACCCGCCCGGGGAGCGAGGCCGCCTGGCCGAGATCGCCGTGCGCGCTGTGGACGAAGTCGGCAACCCGACGATCCTGGCGACGCTGACCGTGGTGGCCGCGATCCTTCCGATGGCGTTCGTCGGCGGGTTGATGGGGCCGTACATGCGGCCGATTCCGATCGGCGCCTCCGCCGCGATGATCTTCTCCCTCGCCGCCGCGTTCATCGTCACGCCGTGGGCGGCGGTGCGGCTCCTGCGCGGGACCGGTGCGCACGGCCACCAGCGCGAAGGCGCCGCCACGCGCTTCTATCGCCGCGCCATGGGCGGGCTCATCGCCAGCGGAAAGGCGCGCGTCGCCTTCCTCGTGGGCGTCGGGGTGCTGCTGCTCGCGTCGGTGGCCCTCGTGCCGCTGAACCTGGTCACGGTGAAGATGCTGCCGTTCGACAACAAGAGCGAGTTCCAGGTGATCGTGGACATGCCCGAGGGAACGCCGCTCGAACAGACGGCGCGCGTCGCGGCCGCCCTCGCGGCGGAAACGCTCGCCGACCCTGGCGTCACCGACGTCCAGAGCTACGTCGGCCTCTCGTCGCCGTACAACTTCAACGGTCTCGTGAGGCACTATTTCCTCCGGCGCGGTGCGCACCTGGCCGACCTGCAGGTGAACCTGCTTTCGAAGGATGAGCGCAGCGAGCAGAGCCACGACATCGCGAAGCGCGTGCGCGAGCGGCTGCAACCCGTTGCGCGGCGGTTCAACGCGACGATCCAGGTGTCGGAGGTCCCGCCCGGTCCACCGGTGCTGCAGACGCTCGTCGCGGAGGTCTACGGACCTGACCGGCAGCAGCGCGAGGCGCTGGCCCTGCAGGTGAAGTCCGTGCTCGAAGGGACAGAGGGCGTGGTGGACGTGGACTGGTACGTCGAGTCGGCGCAGCCGAAGACGGTCCTTGCCGTGGACCACGCCCGCGCGGGCGCGGCGGGCGTCACCGCGGCCGAGGTCGCCGCCGTGATGCAACTGGCGTCAGACGGTCGGCGAGTGGGAGTGATCCATGACGCGGCGGCACGCGAGGACGTGTCGATCGTGCTTCGCATCCCGCGGACGCAGCGCACGATGGAGACGATCCGCGCGTTGCGCATCGGGCCCGCCGGCGTGGCGATCGGGGAGCTCACGCAGGAGCGCTCGCTGCCCGAGGACGCGAGCGTGTACCACAAGAACCTGCTGCCGGTGACCTACGTCACCGGGGACCTCGCCGGCGCTGCCGAGAGCCCGGTCTACGCCATCCTGACGATGAACGAGGCGATCAGGTCGATCGCCGTGCCTGACGGGCAGGCGATCGAGATCTACAACACGCGCCAGCCCTTCGACTCGACCCGATATGCGATGAAGTGGGACGGCGAGTGGCACATCACGTACGAAGTGTTCCGCGACCTGGGGCTCGCGTTCGCCGCCGTCCTGATCCTTATTTACATCCTCGTGGTCTGGTGGTTCCAGTCCTTCGGGGTGCCAGTGACCATCATGGCTGCGATCCCGTTTTCGCTGGTCGGCATCCTGCCGGCGCACGCCGCCATGGGCGCCTTCTTCACCGCCACCTCGATGATTGGCTTCATCGCCGGCGCGGGCATCGTCGTCCGCAACTCGATCATCCTCGTGGATTTCATCGAGCTGCGGCTGAAGGAAGGGATGCCGCTGGCCGAGGCGGTCGTGGACGCCGGCGCCGTGCGGTTCAGGCCGATGGCGCTCACCGCGGCGGCCGTCATCGTCGGGTCGGCGGTGATCCTGTTCGACCCGATCTTCCAGGGGCTGGCGATTGCGCTGATGGCCGGTGAGGTGGCGTCCCTGCTGCTGTCGCGGGTCACGGTGCCGGTCCTCTATTACGTGAGCCATCGCCGCGGAGATTGACGCGCTCAAGGAATGTTCGCATCCGCTGTTGTTCGTGCCCGCCGCAGCGGGCGCTCGAGAAGGAGACCGCCATGACTGTTGAACGCGCACTCCGGCTGATCGCCGGATTCTTCGTCGTGCTCAGCGTGCTGCTGGGCATGTTCGTCCACGTGAACTTCCTGTGGTTCACCGTCTTCGTCGGCGCCAACCTCTTCCAGTCGGCGTTCACCAACTGGTGCCCGATGATGGCCATTCTGCGGCGCGCTGGCGTGCGGGCGTAAGAAGCTGAGCGGTCGCGTCGCGACCGTCGCGTGAGCTACGCTTGTAGCGCCACGCAAATGAATTCAACGCGCCGACGGTTCCTGGTCAACACCGGTCTGATGATGGCGGCGCAGGCGCTCGCGCCGTTGGGGGTGCGCGCGCAGCCCGCCGCCGGCATTCGCGAGCTGCGGCGAGGCGTGGGCTTGTTCGTGGGTCCGGGTGGAACCATGGGCTGGCTCGCCACGCGGGACGGCGTGCTCGTCGTCGACAGCCAGTTTCAGGTGACGGCGGAGGCCTGCATCGCCTCGCTCCGGCAGCGGACGCCCGCGCCCATCCAGGCGCTCGTCAACACGCATCACCACGGCGATCACACGGCGGGGAACGCGACGTTCAGGCCGGTGGTCGCGCACATCGTGCAGCACGAACGGTGTGCCGCCGCGCATCGAACGCTGGCCCAGACACAGGGCCCGGCTGCCCAGCGCGGGCTTGCCGATGTGACATTTACGGATCTGTGGAGCATGGCGATCGGCGACGAGCGGGTGTCAGCGGTGCACCTCGGCGCCGCTCACACCGGCGGCGATGCCATCGTCGTCTTCGAGCGCGCCAACGTCGTCCACCTCGGCGACATCGTCTTCAACCGCATTCCGCCGTTCATCGATCGTCCGTCGGGCGGATCGGTCGTGAACTGGTTGGCCGTGCTCGAGACGGTGGCGAAAAGGCACGCGGACGCACTCTTCATCTTCGGCCACGGCAAGGACGATATGTGCACCGGCACCGTGAGGGACGTCACGCATTTTCGGGACTATCTGGCCGCGGCGCTCGACCACGTGCGGAAGGGCATTGCGGCAGGACGATCGCAGGGCGAGATTGCGGCAGTGCCGGCGCTCCCCGGTTTTGCGGATCACGCCGACCTGGTCAAGAACTACGCCTCGCCGATTCCTCTGTTCACCCTGAACCACGTACTGACGATCGCCTACCAGGAACTGACGACGCGTTAGCGGCGGATCGGCGCGGCCGAGCCGACGACTGAGGAGATCTAATTAGTCTCTAGCTAGTCACCGTTTCTTGTGTGCGCTCTTGCGGGCACTTCTACCAGCAGCGCTGCGACTCGCCTCTTCCCTGAGAACGCCGCCGTGTACGACAGGCAACCGCGGCTTGCGTACGAGCACATACCGCACCTTCACGCCGATCATCTGGGATACCGTCCGTTCGAGGTCGGCGTTGATTCGCCCTTGCCACCCGCGGCCCGTGCTGCGATAAGCGGCAAGGACTGGCACGCTGAGTCTGAGCGTCACCTGTTCCTTCGTTGGCGCCTTCTGCGGTCCGCGTCCACGGCGTGACTCCCCGATGGCTTGCTGCATCGCCGCAGGCAGATGATTGAGGCCACGCTGTGCGCGGGCGAAAAACTCGGCGGTGAGTTCAGGATTCTCGGGGTCCTGCTTAGGTTTCGGCATACAACTTCCGCTCCTTGCGACTCGCGGGCCGCAGACTGATCACGCGCGTCTGCATCCCACGATAGGTCACTATTCCCGTAAACAATCGCCCTTCGATCCAGCCGACGAAGGTCCAGCGCGTTTCATCGGGCGTGCTGTGCGCTTCATCCACGGCAGACAGTGCGGTCTCGAAGTCCATCTCCTCGAAGCGGGTGAGGGCGATCCCATGCTTGCCTTTGTTACGCGCATCCTTCTTCGGATCGACCTCGATCGCCACTTTTTATATTGTAACTACAAAATACTCTTCAGGACAACTTGGCGTGGCCGTGCTCGAGACGGTGGCGAAAAGGCATTGCGGCAGGACGATCGCAGGGCGAGATTGCGGCAGTGCCGGCGCTCCCCGGTTTTGCGGAACACGCCGACCTGGTCAAGAACTACGCCTCGCCGATTCCTCTGTTCACCCTGAACCACGTACTGACGATCGCCTACCAGGAGCTGACGACGCGCTAGTTGCTCGGCGATTCCGAGAGGATGATGCGGAAGCGCAGGGTTTCGGCACCGCCGTGCGCCTTGGGTTTGTGAAACCGCTCGACGAGGTAGCCTCCGTTTGCCTCGATGACACGCCGGGAAGCGAGATTGTCGGCATCCGTTGTCAGGTCGATGTGGGCCAGCCCTTCTGCCCGTGCGTGCGGAAGCAGCAACCGCAGCGCTCGAGTCGCGTATCCGCGCCGACGTTTCCACGGCACGACCGAATATCCGGCGTGTCCCAGGCAGTAGGGCGGCAACTCCGTGGTGCCTGGCTGCCAACGAAGGCCGATTGAACCGCAGAATTCACCGTCCCACATCCACAGCGAGTAGCCGGGGAGCCTCGGGACAGTCGAGTTATCCGGCAGCGTGATCGGCGGCCCCGTGGCTTCCCGATCGACCTGCTCGCGAACGAAGGCCTCCGGATCTCTCTCGATTCTCGCAAGGTCCTCGGCCGCCCGCTGCTGCGGTCTCAGGTTGTCCGGTGACCAGCCCAGTTGCAGGGCATGCACGTACCCAGGCAGGTATTGCGCATCGGGCCACACCAGATCCATCGGATCGTTCAAGCGCCGGTGCCGTTGTATTGCTCATCGCTGACGTGTGCCATCCAGTCCACGGCCTTGCCGTCGAGCCGTTCCTGAATCGCGATGTGCGTCATCGCCGTCGTCGGCCCCGCGCCGTGCCAATGCTTCTCACCCGGCGCGAACCAGATCACGTCGCCGGGTCGAATGTGCTCGACCGGGCCGCCGTCCCGCTGCGCGAGGCCACCGCCCGCGGTCACGATCAGCGTCTGGCCCAGGGGATGGGTATGCCATGCGGTGCGCGCGCCAGGCTCGAAGGTCACGCTGTTGCCGACCGCGCGAGCCGGATCCGGCGCCTGGAACAGTGGGTCGATGCGCACCGTGCCGGTGAAGTACTCCGCGGGTCCTTTGGCGGACGGTTGCGAACCGCTTCTCTTGATGTCCATTCAGCGCCTCCTCACTGCTTCACTCTGCAGCAACTCGAGTACCCGCGGCACGACCCTGGTGCCAAATAACTCGATGCTTCGCATCAGTTTCCCGTGCGGCAGGGTGCCGTTGCTGTATTTCATGTTGAAGCGCGAAAGGTCCAGCAGTCGCGAGGTGTTCGCGATCTTCGCGGCCACCGTCTCGGGGGCTCCGACGCAGAGCGCGCCGTGCGGCCCGGCCTCACGCTCGAACTGCGCGCGGGTCGGCGGCGGCCATCCGCGTTCTCCGCCTATGCGGGTCATCATCACCTCGTAGTGAGGCCAGAGATCGTTCCTGGCCTCCTCGTCGGTATTGGCGACGTAGCCAGGCGAGTGCACGGCAACCGGCTGCCTGGGGTGCCCACACTTCTCCAACGACTGGTAATAGAGGTCGACGTAGGGCCGGAACCGTTGCGGGCTGCCGCCGATGATCGCGAGCGTGAGCGGCAGACCGTACCGTGCCGCGCGGACCACCGATTCTGGACTGCCGCCGACGCCCACCCAGGTGCGAAGCTGACCGTGCTCGATCGTCGGATACACAATCTGGCCTGTGAGCGCTGTTCGCGTGCGTCCGCTCCAGCTCACGGGGCCGCCCTTCAGCAGCTCCGCGAACAGCGCCAGCCGCTCTTCGAACAACTGGTCGTAGTTCGACAGGTCGTAGCCAAAGAGCGGATACGATTCGGTGAACGAGCCCCTTCCAAGAATCACTTCGGCGCGGCCGCCCGAAACGGCGTTCAGCGTGGAGAAACGCTCGAACACCCGCACCGGATCGTCAGTAGAGAGCACCGTCACCGCGGATCCGAGCAGGATGCGCTCGGTCCTGCCGGCGATGGCGGCAAGCAGCACCTCGGGCGCCGAGATCGAGAAATCCGGTCGATGGTGTTCGCCGACCCCGATCGCATCGACGCCGACCTGCTCGGCCAGCACCGCCTCGGCGACAACATCACGAAGCGTCTGGGCGTGAGACTTCGGGTTCCCCTGCGGGTCGACGGTGACGTCGCCGAAGGTGTCGAGGCCGAGCTGGAGCGTGCGCGACATCCCAGCAGGATCCCCCGCAACGCGGCCGCTTTGCAAACCCGGGCAGAAGCCTGGCCGTTGCCGGTCAGGTTCCTCGCTGAGCTGAGCGTCCCGTGATGACGGCACGCGCCGTGCTCTACAAAAGATTCGTGGACATCCTTGCGATCGCCGGCGTGCTCTGTCTGTCGCTGCTGCTGGCCGTCGCGGCGGCCTCCGCAGGCCTCAAAGCCGCCTTCTATCTGATTGAGCGTGTGCCGCTTGCGGTGCACAATCGGACGGAAAATCCAGACTTTACCGCCCCCCGGACCTGACGGGCGGGAATTCCTTGATGCGGTCGGCCCGCCGGCCTAGGCGACGGCCGGACGCCGCTTGCCCCATCCGGTCGCCTGCTCGAACGCATGCGCCATCTGCAGCACGGCGAAGTCTTCCTTGTTGCGGCCGACGATCTGAATCCCAACCGGCAGTCCCTCAGGCGTGAAGCCCGCGGGCACCGAGGCCGCTGGATTTCCCGTGGCCGAGATGTACCAGCAGGACTTCATCCAGTCGATGTAGCTGTCGAACCTGACGCCGGCAATCTCGGTTGGATACGGCGTGTTGACGTCGAAGGGCGGTACCTGCGTGGTGGGCAGGATGAAGTACTCGTATTTTTCGAGGAACGCCTGAAAGCGCCGCCAGAGCTGGCCGTGGGCGGTCTCCGCACGGGCGACGTCCGGGCCGGTCAGCCGCAGTCCTTCTTCGATTTCTGCTTTGAGCACGTCCTTGAACGCGTCCGGATACTGCAGCAGGCGCGCGCCGTACGTATTCGCCGTATTCCACGCGCGCAGGATGCGGAAGGCAACCTCGGCCGGAGCGAAGTCGGGCTCCGCCTGCTCGACGATGCATCCGAGAGATTCGAAGGTCTTCCGATGGCCGTCAACCACGGCGCGTACGCGCGAATCGAACGGTGCGCCGCCCAGATCCTTGAACCAGGCGACGCGCACGCCTTTGAAGCTGCGCTCGAGCGGACGCGCGAAGAGCGATCCCGGTTCGTCGATCGAGAGCGGCGCCCGGGCATCGGGCCCCGCGATCGCGCTCAGCGCGAAGGCGAGGTCAGCCGTCGAACGCCCCAGGC
>CANIBQ010000072.1 GCA_947465645.1 Acidobacteriota bacterium
AACGCGGCAGGCAACCAGGTGACCGCCGCCATCGTCATGAAGAACCAGAGCGTCGGCGATTCATGGAACGTGTCGGGCGTGCTGTCAAAGTCGCTCTATCACGGCCTGACGATGAAGGGCGCCTACAGCTACGGCGACGGGTTCAACACCATCGATCCGGGATCCACCGCTGGCTCCTCGTTCAACCTCAACCCGCACAGCGGCGACCCGAATAACCCGGGCGTGGGACGCTCACAGTCGGCCCAGGGACACCGTGTGTTCCTGCAGACCTCCTACAGCCGGTCGTACTTCGGGTTTGGCGCGACGACGATTTCGGCGTTCTGGGAAGCCAAGCCCTCCCTGAACGGCGCCGGCGGCGGCCTCAGCACCAACGCCAGCTACGTGTTCGCCGGGGACATGAACGGCGATGGCGGATCCGGGAACGATCTCATTTACATTCCCCGGAACACCTCGGAAATGAACTTCGTGACGTTCACCCAGGGCGGGGTGACGTTCACGCCGGACCAGCAGGCGGCGGCGTTCGAGGCCTACATCAACCAGGACAAGTACCTGAGCAAGCACCGCGGCGAGTACGCCGAGCGCGGCGGCGTCTGGAACCCCCTTGTCAAGCGGATGGACCTGAGCATCACGCAGGACGTGTTCCGCAACATCGGCGGCAAGCGCAACGCCGGCCAGTTCCGCATCGACTTCACGAACTTCGGCAACCTCCTGAACCACAACTGGGGCGTAAGCCAGCGCCTCATCGTTCCCATCACCCAGCAGTACGGGGCGCAGCTGTTGACCAACGCAGCTGCCGATGCCCAGGGACGGGTCAGCTACCGGATGGCGGTTGCCAACGGCCAGCTGGTCACCAAGAGCTTCCAGACGGCGTCGGGATTGAGCGACGTCTACCAGTTCATGCTCAGCTTCCGGTACAGCTTCAACTAACGACACAAGAGAGCGACATCGGGCCGGCGTTCCAACGAGGGACGCCGGCCTTTTCTTTGTACCTGTCAGGGGGAAGGGGGCAGGGGGACGGGGGACGGGAATCGGGACAGAGCGGGAAGCGAGGGACATGGGAGGACAGTGGGGCACGCAATGCGCCGGGAAGGCCGCCTGGAGGCCCCTGGGGTGCCCTCTGGGATGGCCCTGTGCCCTGTGACAGCCCTTTCCCCCTGTCCCCTTCCCCCTTCCCCCTTAGCGACCGTACAGACAAAAGGCCGGCGTCCGTGAGGAGGCCGGCCTTTTGCGGTTCGCTGCGAGTGTTCTATTCGGTGCCCGGGGCCGAACCCGCGCCCGCGGCGCGGCGCATGCCCTCGGTGACGATTCCGACCTTCTCGACGCCCGCGCCTTTGGCGGCGTCGATGACGTCGATGATTTCGCCGTAGCGGAGCGTCCCGTCGGCGGCGATGAACATCGTCTTTTCCTTGCGCTCCTCGAAGATGGTGCGAAGCCGCTCTTCGAGGTCGGCCATCGTGACGTCCTGCTTGTTAATCGAAATCTTCTTGTCGCCGGTGAACTCGAGCACGATCTGGCTCAAGTCGGGCTGCTGCTGCTCGGCCTGCTGGGTCTCGGCGGGAAGGTTCACGTCGAGACCACGCTGATTCAGGGGGAGCGCCGCCATGAAGATGACCAGGAGCACGAGCAGCACGTCGATCATCGGCGTGATGTTCATTTCCGAGTTGGGCTCGGGGACCGACGCCTTGAAGACCGCGTCGGCGCCGTAGTGCTGGTGGGCGTGTGACATGTTACTGTCCCCCCCCGGCGCCGGCGCTGAGCGCGTTGCCGCCAGTGCGGCGTTCGGTGATCAGGCCCATGTCCTCGATCCCGCTCGCCCGCAGCTCGTCCATGGCGTCCATGACGTGCTTGTACTCGACGTCCTCGTCGGCCTTGATGATGACCAGCTTCGCGGTCTTGGTCTCGAAGATCTCTTCGATGCGCCGGCGCAGGTCGCCGGACTGGACGCCAACGGCATTGATGAACAGGCTGCCATCCGCCTTGATGGCGACCACCGTCTGATCCTGCGTTTCGGGCTTCACCGCGCTGTTGGTGGCGACAGGCAGCTTGAGGTCCACACCCTGCTGGAGGAGCGGCGCCACGATCATCATGATGATCAGGAGCACCAGCATGACGTCGACGAGCGGCGTGACGTTGATGTCGGACTTGATTCCGGCGCTGCTGCCGAGTGACATTGACATGGTCAGAACTCCAATTTGCGATTCATGATTATAGATTCATGAATCGTTGTTGGTTGGTGATTGTCGATTCCCTGGATAAATCGGAAATCAGCAATCACCAATCAACAAATCTCTACGCCGTTTTCTTTACGCCGTCTTCTTGATGAAATAGTCGACGAGCTCCGACGAGGAGTTGTCCATCTCGACGTTAAAGTATTCGAGGCGGGCGGTCAGGAAGTTGTAGAACCAGACCGCGGGAATCGCGACGAACAGCCCAAGCGCGGTCTCGACCAGCGCTTCCGCGATACCGGCGGACACGGCGCCGATGCCGCCCGACCCGGTGGACGCGATACCGGTGAACGCGTTGATAACGCCGACCACCGTGCCGAGCAGTCCGACGAACGGCGCCGTCGATCCGATGGTGGCCAGCGTGCTGACGCCCTTCTTCAGGTCCGACGCCGTCAGCGCGGTCGCGCGCTGAATCGAGCGGCGCACCGTGTCGAGCACGTCTTCACGGTTCATGGCGCCGCCGCTCTCCTGCTGGAACTGGTATTCCTGCAGTCCGGCGAGCACGACCTTGGCGAGGTGGCTGTAGCGATAGTCCTTCGAGCCCGACAGCGCGATGGCTTCCTTCAGGCGGCCGTCCTTGAGGTGCTTGGCGACCTGGGGCGCGTACAGCTTCGACTGCTTGCGCGCCTGGCTGTAGGTGTAGATGCGCTCGATCGCAACGCCCACCGACCAGAACGACATGATGAACAGCACGATCGCAACGCCCCACGCGACCATGCCCATCGTGCGGAACAGGTCGATGAGGTCCAGACTGGCACTACCTTCTTGAGCGAACGCCGGCGTGCTGAGCATCACCATCGCGAACGCCGCGAACCCGATTCGACCGATAAAGCGCATCTTCCCAGCCATTACAGCATCCTCCGCATCTGTGGAAAAAACGGTTGTAGACCCGCGCTGAACCTCAGCTCAGCGTGAACTGGACGGTCACCGTCATGATGACCGGCACTGGCACGCCGTTGAGCAGCGTTGGCGTGAACTCCCACTGGCGCACCGCGTCGAGCGCGGCTGCGTCAAGCAGCGGAATGGAGCGCAGGACGCGCGCGTCCTGCACCTTCCCGGTCGGCCCGATCGTCGCCTCGATGATCACGACGCCCTGGACGCGGGCGGATTGCGCGATCGGCGGATACTGCGGCCGTACATCTTTGGTCTTGACCGGCGGCTTGATCGCGCCGCCGACACGCACCGGAGCGGGCGGCGGAGGCGGCGGCGGCGGCGGCGCCAGATCGCCGCTGGTGATGCCGCCGACCACGCCGCCGGGCACGCCGCCCTCGACGCCGCCGGTATTCCGGTCAAACGATGTGTCGATATTGGTTTCCGGCTTGATCTCAGCCGGCGCTTCAACCGGCGCCGCGTTCGGGTTCACTTCCACGACCGGCTTCGGCGCCGCAGCCTGCGGCGGCGGCGGCGGGGGGGGCGGCGGAGGAGGCGGTGGCGGCGCCGCCACGAACGCCATCATCGACGGCGGGGTGGGCAGGATATCCGCGGCCATCAGCGGAATGATGACGACGGCCAGGATGATCACCACGTGAACCAGAATCGACAGCGGCACCGTGTACCACTGCTGGCTGCCGACCTTGACCGACGGGTCGACGATATCCCCGAACATTTTCTCTGTACGTGGCACCGGACTTACTCCTCCTGCAGATATTCGCTCGCGGACAACAAGGCCGCCGATTATAGGCAGCCCGAAAAGAAGGTGTCAACGAAGCTTAGACACCGCTTCCGTGAAATTGCTCCGCACGTGCCGACCGAGCAGAACGGGCATTCTAGATCGGTTCGGCCGAAGCGCAACAACAAAAAGCCCAACGAATCTGTGCCCGTTCCGCCGCGGCCCCCTGGACCGCCCAACCTTCAGTGCGCTGAGCCGATCCGCATCCCGTAGAACGACCGGTGGACGAAGAAAACGGAAATCAAGAAGAACCCCGCTGCAAGGGCACCGGTGACGGTGGTCCCCATGTCGGCGCTCAAATGCACCGCCAGCTCCACCGCCAGAAGGCCGAACAGGGTGGTGAACTTGATGACCGGATTCAGCGCCACCGACGAGGTGTCCTTGAACGGGTCGCCAACCGTATCGCCAACCACGGTCGCGGCGTGGAGCGGCGTGTTCTTCATCTTGAGCTCGGTCTCGACGATCTTCTTCGCGTTATCCCACGCGCCGCCGGCGTTGGCCATGAACACGGCCTGATACAAGCCGAACAGCGCGATCGAAATCAGATACCCGACGAAAAAATAGGGTTCCACGAACGCAAACGCGAGCGTCGAGAAGAAAATCGTCAGGAAGATGTTGAACATCCCCTTCTGCGCGTACTGGGTGCAGATCTCGACCACCTTCTTGCTGTCCTCGACCGACGCACGCTCAGCCCCGTCCAGCTTGATGTTGGCCTTGATGAACTCGACGGCGCGATAGGCGCCGGTCGTCACGGCCTGGATCGACGCGCCGGTGAACCAGTAGATGATCGAGCCGCCGGTGACGAGCCCGAGCAGGAAGGGCGCGTGAAGCAGCGACAGCTTCTCGACGTTCTGCGTCAGCCCCTGGGTCAGCAGCACGATGATCGAGAAGATCATCGTCGTCGCGCCGACCACCGCCGTGCCAATCAGCACCGGCTTGGCGGTCGCCTTGAAGGTGTTGCCGGCGCCGTCGTTCTCTTCGAGCAGCGCCTTCGCTTCCTCGAACCTCACGTTGATGCCGAAATCTTTCTTGAGCTCGGCTTCGATGCCCGGGATGTTCTCGATGGTCGACAGCTCGTAGACCGACTGCGCGTTGTCGGTCACCGGGCCGTAGGAATCGACCGCGATCGTCACCGGGCCCATCCCCAGGAAGCCGAACGCGACCAGACCGAAGGCGAACACGGCTGGCGCCAGCATCAGGTCGGACATCGCGGTGCTCGACGAGCTCACCCAGTAGCCGATCGACATGAGCGCGACGATGCTGAGGCCGATCCAGTAGGCGCTGAAGTTGCCCGCGACGAGCCCGGACAGGATGTTGAGGGACGCGCCGCCTTCGCGTGAGGACGTCACCACCTCCTCCACGTGGCTTGATTCGACCGAGGTGAACACCTTGACCAGCTCGGGAATGATCGCGCCGGCGAGCGTGCCGCAGGTGATGATGGTCGAAAGCTTCCACCACAGGCTGCCGTCGCCGAGGTCGGCGATCAGCATGTAGGAGACGATATAGGTGAGGATGACCGACACGATTGACGTCAGCCATACGAGCGAGGTGAGCGGCGCCTCGAAGTTCATCTTGGTCGCATTGCCGTAGCGCGCTTTCGCGACCGATTCGTTCATCAGGTACGAAGCGCCGCTCGCAATGATCATCATCACGCGCATGACAAACAGCCACACCAGCAACTGCACCTGGGTCTCGGCCTGCGGGACGGCGAGCATGATGAACGTGATCAGCGCGACCCCGGTCACGCCGTAGGTCTCGAAGCCGTCGGCGCTCGGTCCCACCGAGTCGCCGGCGTTGTCGCCGGTGCAATCGGCGATCACGCCGGGGTTGCGCGCGTCGTCTTCCTTGATGTTGAAGACGATCTTCATCAGGTCGGCGCCGATGTCGGCGATTTTGGTGAAGATGCCGCCGGCGATTCGCAGCGCGGCCGCGCCAAGCGACTCGCCGATGGCGAAGCCGATGAAGCAGGGGCCGGCGTAATCACCGGGGATGAACAGCAGGATGAAGAGCATGATGAACAGCTCGACGCTGATCAGCAGCATGCCGATGCTCATTCCGGCCCGCAGCGGAATCGCATAGACGGGGTACGGCTTCCCCTCGAGGCCAGCAAACGCCGTTCGCGAGTTCGCGTAGGTGTTCACCCGGATCCCGAACCACGCGACGCTGTAGCTCCCCAGGATCCCGATCACGCTGAACAGCAGGATGATGCCGACGCGCAGCGCGTCGAGCCCCGACAGGACGCCGAAATACAGCACGATGATCACCGCGATGAATATCTCGAGGATCGCGATGAACTTGCCCTGGGTGATCAGGTAGGTCTTGCACGTCTCGTAGATCAGCTCCGAGATCTCCCGCATCGAGCGATGCACCGGCAGGTTCTTCAGCTGGTTGAGGATCACCAGCCCGAACCCCAGGCCCAACAGCGAGACGACCATCCCGATCATCAGCAACATCCGGCTGTCGTAGCCGCCGACGTCGACCAGCGAGAGGTCCGGCAGTACCAGGCTGGCTTCCCCGCCTGGCCCAGGCGCCGCCTCGGCTGCTCCCACCGGGGGCTGCTGCGCAGCCGCGGCCACCGGCATGGCGAGCACCATCAGCAGCGCCATGAATACCGCCGCCATCCGCACACATCGTCTCAACGAGTCGGTCATCACGCTCATAGCTCCTTGTTCGAAATCTGGGCGGGAAGCGACATCCCCCCGGTCAGAAAAATACGAATGCCTTCTTCCACGGTCACGTCGGGAAACAACACCCGCTCCCGCGGACACATCACGACATCGCCGAGGTAGAGGTGGTTGGTCGGGACGTACACAGCGACCAGCGCCTCCGGACCATTCCCGCGATTGACGGTGAACTCCTTGGTCAGGAACCCCATCAGCATTCCGCGCTGCGGATCATCCACCATGACGACCCGTTTGAACCCGTATTCGTTGTCGGGCGAAAACGCGACGACGAGCTGCTTCACCGGCGCGTACACCGTGCTGAAGACCGGCACCTTCAGCAGCCAGCCTTCCGTCCAGGCCAGGACGCGGCGCCCGATGACGTTGGTGGCGAGGGTGCCCACGAGCAGCACCGCCAGCAGCGTCATCACGATCCCGAGCCCCGGCACCTCGCGCCCCAGTACCCTGGTCGACAGGGGCTCCGTCAAACCGTCAATGATACCGAAAATCCATATCAGCGCGGCGACGCTAATCACCAGCGGAACGGTGACGAAGAACCCCGCGATCAGCCGGCGCCGGAGCCACTGCATCCTATCGGGCGCTCCACGCTGCGTCTCTCGGACCTTCGCCGCCCCGCATTACGCCCACCCGGCGGCGATTGCTGCGAAGAGTATCAGGCCGAGCCCGATCCGGTACCAGGCGAACGGCGCGAAGCCGGCCCGCCGGACAAAACCGAGAAACGGCCGGATCACCGCCGCGGACGCGACAAACGCCATCACCGTCCCAATCGCGATCTCCACCGCCTGCTCCGCGGACAGGTGATCCTTGACCTCCAGCAAATCGTGGGCGAAGGCCGCCAGCAACACCGGCATCGCCAGGAAAAACGACAGTTCCGCGGCCGCCGCCCGATCGATCCCCATCAGCATGCCGCCGACGATGGTGGCGCCCGAGCGCGACACGCCCGGCACCAGCGCGAGCATCTGGCAGAGCCCCACTCCGAGGGCCTTCGACAGCGGAATGCGCTCCGCATCGAGCACCGTCGGCGCCGGCCGCACGCGTTCCGCCACCAGCATCACGACCCCGCCGACCACGAAGGCACCGGCGATCACCCCAAGGCTGTTATAAAGCACCGCCTTGACGTAACCCGACAGCGCCGCGCCCGCCGCGAGCGCCGGGATCGAGGCCACCACAATCATCAGCGCGAACCGGCGCGCGTCGGGGTCGGATGGCAGCCCCACGATCACCGTCATGATCTTGCGCCGGTACAGCCACATCACCGCGAGGATCGACCCGAGCTGAATCATCACCGTGAACACGCCGTCCGGGTCCTCGAACCCGAGCAGGCGCCGTGCGATCAGCAGGTGCGCGGTCGACGACACCGGCAGGAACTCGGTGAGTCCCTGCAGGATGCCGAGCAGCGCGGCGTCGAAATACGTCACTCAGTGCGAGGGGCGGCTCTTAGGACGCGCGGGCGCGCCGCTGCTTCCGTCCGGGACGCGCCGAGCTGTCGGGCGCCCCGGCCGCCGATATCGTCTTGTGCTTGCGCTGGCTCAGGATGATGGCAATCGACGAGGCGATGAAGATCGTCGAGTAGGTGCCGCTGATGATCCCGACGAGCATCGTGAACGCGAATCCTCGCAGGACCTCGCCACCGAAGATGAACAGCGAGAGCACCGACAGGAAGGTCGTGCCGGCGGTGATGATCGTCCGCGACAGCGTCTGGTTGACGCTGGTGTTGACCACCTGCTCCAGCGACTCCTTGCGCATCGACCGCATGTTCTCCCGCACCCGGTCAAAGACGACGATCGTGTCGTTGACGGAGTACCCGGTGATCGTCAGGATCGCCGCGACGACGTTGAGCGACAGGTCGTAGCCGAAGAAGACCAGGAACGCGAGCGTCACGAAGATGTCGTGGAAGGTCGCCGCGATCGCGCCAATCGCAAACGAGAAGCGGAAGCGGAATGCGATGTAGAGCGTGATGCCGAGGATCGAGGCGAGCGTGGCATAGATGCCCTTGCGCTGGAGATCGGCGCCGATCACCGGCCCGACCACTTCCCGGCTGATCACCTCGAACTTCGGCAAGCCGGCCTTCTGCAGCCCCGCCTCGATCTGCTGGGCCCCCTGCTCGAGCGCCCTGCCTGACTCGACCGCCTCCGCCTGCGGCAGGCGGATCAGCCATTCACGATCCCCGGGATTCCCGAACTGCTGCACGACGTAGTCGCCGGCGATGCCGGCGTCCACCGCCTGGCGCACCTGATCTTCGGTGACCGCCTGCTCGAACTTGACGATCAGCGCGGTGCCGCCCGAGAAGTCGATGCCGAGCGGAAGCCCGCGGATCGCCATCGCCGCCACTCCTGCCGCGACGACGATGAGCGACAGGACGATGGCGTGCCAGCGCCAGCGGATGAAGTCGTAGTTGGCGTTTCGAAAGATGTTCATGTTTTTAAATGCTCAGCGTCTGCGCCTGGCGCCGGGACAGCACGAGCTCGAAGACGGTCCTTGACACGAATACGGCCGTAAAGACGTTGGCGAGCAGGCCAATCGTGAGCGTGGTCGCGAACCCGCGGATCGGGCCGGTGCCGAACTGGAAGAGGAACATCGCGGCGATCAGCGACGCCACGTGCGTGTCGACGATCGTCCACCAGACGCGGTCGAACCCGGCGTTGATCGCCGACCTCACCCCCTTCGCCGTCGCCAGCTCCTCCTTGATGCGCTCGAAGATCAGCACGTTCGAGTCGACGCCCATGCCGATCGTCAGGATGAATCCGGCGATGCCAGGCAAGGTCATCGTCGCCCCGAGATACGCCATCATGCCCAGCAGGATCACCAGGTTGACGACGATCGAAATCACCGCGTTCAGCCCGGTGAGGCGGTAGTAAAAGAGCATGAACAGTATGACCAGGAGCAGCCCGCCCACTGACGCCATCACGCCTGCGCGGATGGAGTCGGCGCCGAGCGTCGGTCCAACCGTGCGCTCCTCGAGGTAGTCCATCGACGCGGGCAGCGCACCCGACCGGAGCACCAGGCCCAGGTCCTGCGCTTCCTGCGAGGTGAAGCTCCCGGTAATCCGCCCCTCGTCGGTGATCCGCCCCTCGATCCGGGGCGCCGAGAAGACCCGGTTGTCGAGAATCACTGCCAGCTGGCGGCCGATGTTCTGCTCCGTCGTCTGGCCGAACTTCCGCGAGCCTTCCTGGTTGAGCGAGAAGCTGACGGCGGGCTGGTTGTTCTCGTCGAGCGTGGGACGGGCGTTCCGCAGGTCGCGTCCGGTGACCGAGGGTACCCGGCGAACGATGTAATAGACGGTGGACGGTGTCCCGCCAGCGGAGGCGCCCGCGAGGTCATCGGCGCCCGATACGACAATCATCTCGGGAGGCAGCGTGTTGTTCACTGCCTGCATCGCCGCTTCCTGGGTGGGGAACGGCCCCTGCTCCACGATCTTGAGCTCGAGCAGCGCGGTCGAATGGATGATGTCTTTCGCGCGCTGGACATCGGACACGCCCGGCAGCTGGACCAGGATCTGATCCGCGCTTCCCTGCCTCGCCACGATCGGCTCCGCGACGCCAAGCTCGTTGATGCGGCGCTCGATCGTCTGCAGCGCCTGCGTCACCGCCTCCTCACGGAGCTGGTTGGCGATGTTCGGCTTGATGGTGTAGGTGTAGCTGCCGACGCCCGCGGACCGGTTGTACACCGTGTCCACTTCGAGCGCCGCCTGCCGGAACGCCTGGTCGTTCTGGACGCCCTCGACGCGGAACTCGGTGCCGGTGCCTTCCAGCTTGGTATACGTGACGTTCGCGCGGGTCAGCGTATCGCGAAGCCGTTCGACGGTGGTTTCCGTTTCCAGCCGCAGCGCGTCATCGGTCTTCACGCGAAGGACGAGATGCACGCCCCCCTTGAGGTCGAGGCCGAGGCTGACTTTCTGCGCCGGCGGGTAGAAGGACCAGACGGCCAGAGCGACGACGGCGACGATGAGAAGGACTTTCCAGCGAAGATTCTTGTTCATGAGGATGGCCCAGGTTCGGGCGCCACGGGCTCCTGGCCCTGGTACCCCACGATGGCGTTGCGGGACACTTCTATCCGGACCTTGTCAGCGACCTGGATCTGGATGGACTGGTCACCCGCGCGCGTGATGGTTCCGTAGATGCCGCCGGAGGTGACCACGCGGTCGCCCGTCTTGAGCGCGGCCAGGAAGGCGGTCACTTTCTGCTGGCGCTTCTTCATCGGCATCAGGATGACGAAATAGAAGATCGCCAGCACCAGCACGAAGGGCATGAGCTGCACCCACGCGCTGGGCGCACCCTGCGCGGGCGTACCCATGGCCAGCACGGGAAATGCCGAATCCCAATACCTAAAACCCAAATCGAATGGAGTCATTTAATCCGGCGACAGGCGGGAAGCCGAGCGTAGGAACTCCTGCCTGAATCTATCGAAGGTTTGAAACGCTATAGCGTCCCTGATCCTCCGCATCGTGTCAAGGTAAAAGCTCAGGTTATGCAACGTGTTAAGGGCACCCGCGGTCATCTCGCCGGCGACGTAGAGATGCCTCAAATAGGCCCTCGAATGGTGCCGGCAGGTGTAGCAGCCGCAGCGCGGATCCAGCGGCCGATTGTCGTCGGCGTACTGCGCGTTCTTGATGTTGACGCGCCCCTCACTCGTGAACAGCTGGCCGTTCCTGGCGTGGCGCGTGGGCATGACGCAGTCGAACATGTCGATGCCCCTGGCGACGCATTCGACCAGGTCTTCCGGCGTGCCGACACCCATCAGGTAACGCGGCCGCTCCGGAGGCAGACGCGGCGCCGTCGCGGCCACGACCTCGTACATCCCGTCAATGGGCTCACCCACGCTGAGGCCGCCGATCGCGTAGCCCTCGAAGCCGATCGCGACGGTGGCATCCGCGCTTTCGGTGCGCAGGTCCTGGAACAGACCCCCCTGAACGATGCCGAACTGGGCCTGGCCAGGGTTGGTGACGGCGACGTCCGGGTGCGGCGACCCCCGAAGCTCGAGAAGGCGCTGGCGGCATCGGTGCGCCCATCTCACCGATCGGTTCATCGACGCGGCGGCGGCCTCGTGCGTCGCCGGATAGCCGAGGCACTCGTCGAAGACCATCGCGATGTCGGAACCCAGCCGCGCCTGGATATCGGTGGCGCGCTCCGGCGTGAGCAGGTGGCGCGAGCCGTCGAGATGGGACTGAAACTCGGCACCCTCCTCGGTGATCGCGCGCCGCGACGCCAGGCTGAAGACCTGGTACCCGCCGCTGTCGGTAAGGATGGGCCGATTCCAGCCGGTGAACGAGTGCAGGCCGCCGTGCCGCGCAATCAGCTCATCGCCGGGCCTGAGGAAGAGGTGGTAGGTGTTGCCGAGGATGATCTCGGCGCCAACCTCCTCGAGGTCGCGGTGGCGCATCGCCTTGACCGCGCCCTGTGTGCCGACCGGCATGAACGCCGGTGTCTGGACCACGCCGTGGGGTGTCGTGAACTCGCCGAGGCGGGCTCCGCCATCGGTCGAGGTGAGCAAAAAGCTGAAGGCCAACACGGTAGTATTAATCATTGAAGAAACTTCGTGTCGGCGTGATTTACGGCGGGCGATCCGGGGAGCACGAGGTGTCGGTGGCTTCGGCCGCGTCGATCTTCAAGAACCTCGACCCCGCCCGGTACGAACCCGTGCCGATCCGGATTGGCAAGGATGGGCGGTGGGCGCTGGCCGACACGATCCCGACGGCTCTCTCCGCCGCCGACGTCGTCAGCGAGGCATCGACCGGCGCGCTGCAGACGGTGGACCCGACGGTGGACCCGACGACCGCGGTGAGCACCGGCGTCGACGTGGTCTTCCCGGTGCTGCACGGCCCGTACGGCGAAGACGGCACGGTGCAGGGACTGTTCGAGCTCGCGAACGTCCCGTACGTGGGTGCGGGAGTGCTTGGATCCGCGGTCGGCATGGACAAGGCGGTGATGAAAACCCTCTTCGCCGCGCACGCGCTGCCGATCGTGGCGCACATCACGGTGGGCCGGCGCGAGTGGGAAGGCAGCACCGCGGCAGTCACTGCCAGGGTCGCGGGCGAGCTGCGGTATCCCGTCTTCGTCAAGCCGGCGAACCTCGGGTCGAGCGTGGGCATCTCGAAGGCCAAGTCGGACGGGGAGCTGGCCGACGCCATGCGGCTGGCGCTGCAGTTCGATCGGAAAGTGGTGATCGAGGCCGGGGTGCCCAACGCGAGGGAGATCGAGTGCGCCGTCCTCGGCAACGACGACCCGGAAGCCTCCATCCCTGGCGAGATCATCGTGACGCACCCCGACGGGTTCTACTCGTATGGCGCGAAGTACCTCGATCCCGACGGCGCGTCGTGGAAGATTCCCGCCGACATTCCCACGCACACCGTTGAGCAGGTGCGCCGCCTCAGCGTCGAGGCGTTTCGGGCCCTCGAGCTCGCCGGCATGGCGCGCGTCGATTTTTTCCTCGATGGCAAGACCGGGACCCTCTACCTGAACGAGGTCAACACCATCCCGGGCTTCACGACCATCTCGATGTATCCGAAGATGTGGGAGGCGTCGGGCATCCCGTATCCGGTGCTCCTCGACCGCCTGATCGCCCTGGCCCTCGAACGTCACGCCGAGAAGCAGCAACTTCGCACCAGCATCACATGAACCGGGCGACGGCGCGACGGTGCGTGGGTGCGATGGTGCTCGGCGCGCTGGCCGTCAGCCCGTCGATCGCCCAGCAGCGGCCGGTCACCGGCTTGACCGGCGCTCCGCAACTCGCTCGCGTCTATACCGCCATCTTCGACGGCCGGTTCGACGAGGTGCCTACGCTCGTGGCACAAGCGTGTCCGCCCGCGCCGGTCGAGGCGTGCCGGGTGGTGGAGGCGCTGGCCCTCTGGTGGCGGATCCAGGTTGACCCCAACAACACCAGTCGCGATGCCGCCCTTTCGGCGAGGGCCGACGCAGCGATCGCGGCGGCCGAAGCGTGGACCGCGCGCGAGCCGAGACGCGCCGAAGCCTGGTTCTACCTCGGTGGCGCGTACGGGGTGCGTGTGCAGTGGCGGGTTCTTCGGGCCGAGCGGCTGGCCGCGGCGCGCGACGGCAAGCGCATCAAGGACTCGCTGGAGCGGGCCCTCCAGCTCGATCCCGCCATGCAGGACGCGTATTTCGGGATCGGGCTCTACCACTACTACGCCGACGTGGCGCCCACGGCCGCCAAGGTCCTCAGGTGGCTGCTGCTGCTGCCCGGGGGTGACCGCGCGCAGGGCATGCAGGAAATGCTGCGCGCCCGTGGCGGCGGACAGCTCCTGCGCAGCGAAGCCGACTATCAGCTCCACATCCTGTATCTCTGGTATGAAAAGCAGCCGGAGCGAGCGCTGGAGCTCCTTGCCGACCTCCAGGGGCGGCACCCGCGCAACCCTCATTTCAGGCAGTTGACCGCGGAGATCGAGGACGTCTATCTCCACGACACGACCGCGAGCCTGCGCTCGTGGCAGGCGTTGCTCGCCGCCGCGCGCGAGGGACAGGTCACGAATCCGGCGATGGCTGAGGCGTCGGCGCGGCTCGGCGCCGCATTGCAGCTCGATCGCCTGTTCGAATCAGACGCGGCAGTCGAGCACCTTCGCGCGGTGATCGCCGCGAAGCCGACGGCGCCCTTCGGCGCGGTTGCCCAGGCGCAGCTGCAGCTTGGACAGGCCCTCGACCGTCTCGGGCACCGGAGCGAGGCCCTCTCCGCGTATCGCGCGGCGATTGCCGCTGCGGCTTCCTCGGACCCCTTGAAGATCGCCGAGCAGGCTCGCGCCGGCATCAGGAGCGCACCGAAGCCGCGGGAGGCCGCCGCCTATCGCCTGTCGATTGAAGGCTGGCGGAAGTTCGAACGGGGCGCCATGGATGAGGCTGCCCGCGCGATCGCCGAATCGCTCGCCCTCGATCCTCACAGCACGGTCACCCGCTACCGGCAGACGCGCATCCTGCAGGCGCAGAAGAACGACGCCGCCGCGTTGACGATCCTCGAGGCGATCGTGCTGCAGCGCGATCTCACGCCGCCCACCATTTACGCGTCGGCGTGCCTCGACGCCGGCCGCATGCACGAGGCGCTCGGCTCGAGAGCGCGAGCGATCGAGTTGTACGAGACCGTGCGTGGCGTCTTCGGCGCCGACAAGGTCACCATCAGCGCCGCCGAGCGCGCGCTTGCGCGCCTGACGACCTTCGCACGCGTGCGCTGAACGCTTTTCTTGCCTCGCGCGCTACAGCGCAGCGCGCATCGATCCGACATATTCATCAACTGGGTGAGACTTGACACCAGGCGCGCGATTGGACGTGTCTCCAAAGCGCGTTTTTTTGACAAGCGCGTCGTTTTTGTGCTTGACATCATAAAAATCTCACCCATAATCTACATCTGGTATGAGGGTGGATGGCTCAGCCCACCAGTTGTGACGGCCAAGCGGACCGTCGGAGGCTGAGTCGCACAACCTAAGGAGAAGACAATGGCGAAAAAGGCTGCCAAGGGCTCGAAGAAGAAGGCCGCGAAGAAGCGGTAATTCTTCAGAAGCTTTGGGGGTGCTCGGATGGAGCACCCCATTTTTTTTGAGTTACGTTCCCCGGTATTGGTGCCGGGCAACAAGCCGCGAAGCGAGAGTCGCCAACGTCCGGGCCGACGTGCCAGGCGGCAGAGTGCGCCGGGTCGTGGGGCGAGACACTCGCGGAATCCAAACCTGAAGGGGGGGATTACTGATGGCTAAGAAAGCAGCGAAGGGCGCGAAGAAGAAGGCGGCGAAGAAGCGGTAACACCGCTTGTTCGCATAAAGGGGGCGTGACGTTCCGCCCCCTTTTTTCACGTACACACGCTGGTTCTTCCACCCACCGCTACGGGGACATCGTCGTCCCATCCCAGATCCGCACGGTCCGCACCAGGTCCCACGGCTGGATCCGATCGGCAATCTCCATCCCGTTCACCACGTGCCCGAAGACGGTGTACCTGGCGTCCAGGTGCGGCTGCGGTGAATGGGTGATGAAGAACTGGCTGCCGCCGGTGTCCTTCCAGTCGAGCGCCATGCCCACCGTTCCCCGCAGGTACGGCCGCTGGTTGAGTTCGTCGCGAATCGAGTAGCCGGGCCCTCCCTCGCCGTCGCCGCGCGGATCGCCGTCCTGCACGACGAAATCGGGGACGACCCGGTGCACTGCGACGCCGTTGAAGAAGCCCTTGCGCGCGAGCGCCATGAAGTTTGCGACCGTCAGTGGAGCATCGAGGATCGCCAGCTCGATTTCGATCGTCCCCCGATCGGTCTCGATGAACGCGTGGGGAGAGAAGGCCGGGACGATCAGGGCCTGCCACTCGGCCTGGCCGATCGGCCGCCCGCCGGGCGCGGGGCGAATGCTGTCGGCAACCGGCTCGGTGACGTTCTGCTCGCGCAGCAGGTCGGCCGCACGAACCCTGACCGCCCAATCGCGGTCCTTCAACGCCTCCTGCAGCAGCGGCCGGGCCCCCACCGGGTCGATTCGGCTCACCGCCACGAGCATCGCCGCCCGGGCGACGTAGGTACTGTCGCCGAGCGCCGCCCGGTACGCCTCGTAGAGCGGGGCCACCGCAGACGTCACCTTCAACTCGGCCAGTCCATTCGCCGCCGCGGCGCGGATGACGAAGTCGTCGTCCTTGAGCCGCTCGAGGAGGACTTTGTCGGTGCCCGGCGCCTTTGACGTCACCAGCGCGGCCAGGGCGGTTGGAATCACGCGCTGATCGCGGTCCTGCAGCAGCATCATCAGCCGCGCTGACCCCTGCTCGGGCGACAGGGAGCCGAGCGCCGTCGCCTGCGCCGTCCGGACCGTCCAGTCGCGGTCGGGGTCGAGGCCCGACAGCGTGGCAAGAAAGGTCACCGGGTCGAGCCGCGCGAGCACGCGCATTGCGGCGCCGCGAATCGCCGGCGACGTGTCCGATACGAGATCGAGCATCAGGTCGAGGCTCTCGGGACGTGCGATGGTGCTCAGCGCATTCATCGCTTCGATCCGGAGCGTGTGCTCCAGCTCGACTTCCGAGACGATCCGGATCATCGCCGGCGCCGCCGCGGCGTCCGCCAGGGCGCCGAGGGCGCGGATCGACTGGATCACCACGGCCGGATGCAACTGGCGCTGCTCGACGATCTGCCGCAACTCCCCGGCAGCGCCCTGGGCCTTGACGGCCCCGAGTCCCCGCGCGGCAAACGCCGCGGTGTATCGGCCTGGGGTCTTGAGCAGCGTCATCAGCGCCGGCGCGGCTCGTGGATCCCCGAGTCTCTGGAGTGCGTACGCGACGGGCCACCACGTCGAGACCGGCTGCCCCGCCGTATCCAGCACTGTGGCCGCCAGCGCCTCGTACGATCCAAGACGTACGAGCGCGTATAACCCAAGGCGGGCGGCTTCTGCCGCTGGAGTCAGCGGATACGCGTCGTCGTCGGGCGCCAGGCCCATCAGCGCCCCCGCCTGGATGTGAGCGAGCGCCATGGCGCCGACCGCAGGCGCGTCCGACCGATCACCGAGCGTGCCGAGCGCTTCGGCGGCCCGGCCCTGCACAATCGGTTCGACATCCTTGAGGGCGGTAAGAAGAGCCGGCCTCGCCGCCACGTCGCCGATCAGCCCGAGGGAAAACGCGGCCATCTGCCGAACTTCAAACTCTTCGTCCGCAAGAAGCCTGGTCAGCGGCTCGACCGCGTCACGCAGGCCCACGCGCCCCAGCGCAAGCGCGGTGCGGCGCCTGACGCGAGCCTCGGGGTCGGTCAGCAACCGGATCAGATCCGACGGCTGCGGTGGCGCGACGATCTGGGGACGATCCGTGGTGGCGGGGACAAGCACGACCTGCGGCGGCGGATTCGGGTCGCGCAACATGCGCTGGTCCTCCAGCCGCATGATCCAACCGAGCTTCTCTTCCCAGGTGATGACGGGCGGCTCGGGCGGGGGGAGGGGGACCTTCGCCGCACAGCCGACGGCAAGGCCCAAGGCCCACAACGCAAGGCCCAACAACCGGACCTTGATCACCGTCTCGTTGGATCCTGAGCTTTGCGCGTTGTGCATTGTGCCTTTGCTTGGTTGCAGGATGATAGCATTCACGCTGAGCGCGTCCGCTCGGCGCAGCATGCCATTCCAGTACATCGCCATCGAAGGTCCCATCGGCGTCGGGAAAACGTCGCTCGCCGAGCGGCTGGCGGCGCGTCTCGACGCTGCGGCTGTGCTGGAGGAGTCCGAGAACCCGTTCATCGCCGACTTCTACGGCGGCCGGCCCGGCGCGGCGCTGCAGGCGCAGCTGTTCTACCTGCTGAACCGGCACCGCCAGCAGCTCACGCTGCGGCAGGCCAACCTGTTCGCGCAGACCACCGTCGCCGACTACGTGTTCGACAAGGACAAAATCTTCGCGTATCTCAACCTCGACGATAACGAGCTGTTCATCTACCAGCGCCTCTACGATCTGCTGGCCGCCGACGTCCCCCCTCCCGATCTGGTCGTCTACCTCCAGGCGCCAACCGACGTGCTGATGCGGCGGCTGCGTGATCGGAAGGCGGACGATGATGCCCAGGTACCCCTGCCGTCGCCCGAGTACCTTCGCGAGTTGAACGAGGCCTACCAGCATTTCTTCTTTCACTACTCGGCGACGCCGCTCCTGGTCGTCGAAACGTCCCAGCTCGATCTCCAGGGGAGCGACGAGGCCGTGGACGACGTGATCCGCCAGATTCGGAGCATGAACAAGGGGACCCGCTACTACGTGCCCCGCACGTAGGGGCATGCTACAGTTCGGGGCTGATGGCCTGGTTCAAGAAGGCGCGAAAGCCGATGGCCTCGTCCACCGCCGACAAGCCCAGCCGGGTCCCGGAAGGGCTGTGGGTCAAGTGTCCCGGCTGCACGCAGGTCATCTACAACAAGGATCTCGAAAAGAACCTCGCGGTCTGCCCCAAGTGCGCGTTTCACTTCCGGATCAGCGCCGCCGAACGGCTGGCGGGCCTGTTTGACGAGGGCCGGTGGGCTGAGCACTTTCCCAATCTCATCTCCAACGACCCGCTGAAGTTCACCGACACCAAGCCCTACAACGATCGCCTCCGTACCACCATCAAGAGCACCGGCATGAACGACGCGGTCGTGATCGCGACCGGCCGCCTCGACGGCCTGGACGTGGTCGTCGCGGCGATGGAGTACTCGTTCATCGGCGGCAGCATGGGCGTCGTGGTCGGCGAGAAGATCACCCGCGCGGTGGAGATGGCGATCGATCACCGCCAGCCGCTGATCGTGATCTCCTGTTCGGGCGGCGCACGGATGATGGAGGGCGCGCTCTCCCTGATGCAGATGGCCAAGGTCTCCGCCGCGCTCGCGCGGCTCGATCGCGCCCGGCTCCCCTATCTCTCGGTGCTCACCGACCCCACGACCGGCGGGGTGACCGCGAGCTTCGCCATGCTGGGCGACCTGAACATCGCCGAGCCGAAGGCGCTGATCGGATTCGCCGGGCCGCGGGTCATCGAGCAGACCATCCGGCAGAAGCTGCCGGAGGGATTCCAACGCAGCGAGTTCCTGGTCGATCACGGGATGATCGACCTGGTGGTGGACCGGCGGGATCTGAAGAGCACGCTCGCGCGCGCGCTCCGTTTCATGCGGGCGCAGCCGGCGCCCGTGCTGGCTCCGCTCGTGCCGGAGGCGCTGGCCGTCGCGGGCGCGATCGAGCCGGAGCCGCCGCGCTGAGCCCTCCCTGGTGTGTCTTTCGTCGGGTAGGGTCGGCCGCTCCGTTGTCGCGGCCGACTGCTCGCGATTGAACGCTTGTTGTAGGTGGTACGCAATCAGTTGAAACATGCCACTAGACCGGCTGTTCGCGCTCGAGACATTCGGCATCAAGCTCGGGCTCGACAACATCACCCGCCTCTGCGCCGCCCTCGGACATCCTGAACGCGCCTTTACCTCGCTGCACATCGCGGGGACCAACGGCAAGGGATCGGTGACCGCGATGGTGCACGCGTCCCTGATCGCGGGCGGCATCCACGCTGCCCGGTACACCTCACCCCACCTGGTCAGCCTCGAGGAGCGGTTCGTCATCGGCTCCGATCGCGTCGACCGTGCGGCGCTCGAAGCGGTGGCCGCGGACGTGCTCGACTGCGCCGATCGCCTGCGGAGCGACGGGACCTTGCAGGCGCACCCCACGTTCTTCGAAGCCACGACCGCGATCGCGTTCGAGCTGTTCAGGAAAGCGCGCGTCGAGGTCGCCGTCATCGAGGTCGGCCTGGGCGGCAGGTTCGACGCCACCAACGTTCTGACCGCTCCGGTGGGCGCCATCACGTCGATCGGCCTGGATCACCAGGAGTATCTGGGAGCCACGCTGGAGGCGGTCGCGCAGGAAAAGGCGGGCATCATCAAGCCGGACATGACCGTGGTAACGGGCGCGCTCCCGGAAGAGGCGATGCGCGTCGTGCGTCGTGTGTCGAAGGAGCGTGGGGCACGGGTGGTTGACGCCAGCGAACTGGACGTCAGCGCCGCGATCGCGGACGGTGAGGCCACCGTCACGATCGAGACCGCAGCCCACGACTACGGCCCGGTGCGGCTGGGGCTGCGCGGCGAGCATCAAATCGGCAATGCGCTGGTCGCCGTCGGCGTGCTCGAAGCCCTCGCCCAACGCGGCATCCGTGTCGCGCCCGACGCGGTCGGACGGGGGCTGAGCACCGTCGAGTGGCCAGCCCGCCTGGAAGTGATCACGCTGACTGGCGGCGCACGGGTGTTGCTCGACGCGGCTCACAACGCCGATGGCGCCCACGCACTTGCCGCCTACCTTCGGCGCTGGCATCCCGAACGCCCGCCCCTGGTGGTCGGGGTGATGCGTGACAAGGACGTAGACGGGATCCTCGATGCGCTGCTGCCGGTGACGTCGTCGGTTGTCGCCACTGCCGCCGACACGCCGCGGGCGATGCCCGCGCAGGAGCTCGCCGACCGGGTCACCCGGCGCACGGCCGAGCTGACGGGCTCGTCGTCTTGTCGCCGAAACGTCCACGCGGAAACGGACCCGCTGGTGGCCGTTGACGAAGCGCTCGCGCATGGCTCGCCGGTCTGCGTGGCGGGATCGATTTTTCTCGTGGGAGCCGTTCGCGAGGGTCTCCAGCGGCGTGCTATCCTGCGATGATTCCCAACATTTCCAATGGTTACCCGGCTTCTTCTGTGCTCTCTCATCGTGTTCTCTTCAGCGGCGGCGGCCCAGACACCGGGCGCGGCCCCGGTGCCGCTGCCCGTTCCGGTGCCGGGCGTCATGGCCATCCCCAACACGCCGTTGTCGCTCATCACCAACTCGTCGCAGTGGCGTCTCGAACAGATATCCGCGAACCACGTGCGCCTCACCGGACAGGTCGAGATCCAGAGCGATACCGGGACGAAGTTCTTCGCCGACGAGATTGAGATTTTCACGGATCCCACGCTTCGGCTGGTCGCGACGGGCAACGTCGTGTTCACCAGCCCCGAAGGGCGCATCTCGGCGGAGCGCGTGGAATTCAACGTCCAGAACAGCACCGGGACCTTTCACCAGGCTGCGGGCATCCTGACGCTGAAGAACGCCGACCTCGCGCAGTTCGGCAACCAGGACCCTGACGTCTATTTTTACGGCGACACCATTGAAAAGCTGCCGGGGCGCTCGTACAAGCTGACGCGCGGCGGCTTCAGCACCTGCGTGCAACCCACGCCGCGCTGGGAAGTGACCAGCGGCGCGGTGGTCATCAACCTGAGCGAGTACGCGATCGCGCGCAACGTCCTGCTCAGGGTCAAGGGCGTGCCGATGTTCTACCTTCCGATGCTCTACTACCCGATTAAAGACGACGACCGCGCCACCGGTTTTCTCCTCCCGACCTACGGCACCTCCTCGCTGCGGGGGCAATCGCTCAGCAACGCGTTCTTCTGGGCGATGGGGCGCAGCCAGGACGCGACCTTCTTCCATGACTGGTTCACCAACACCGGCACCGGGGCGGGCGCCGAGTACCGCTACATCGCCAGCGCGCAGTCCTACGGGCAGTTCCGCTATTACCGCGTCAACCAGCGCGAGACCACTTTCGGGCAAGGGAGCAGCGCGACCAAGCTGCCCGCGAAGAACAGCTATCAGTTCACCGGGTCGGGCAACCAGGGGCTTGGTTCGACGCTCCGCTTGCGCGAGCGGATTGACTACGCCTCCGACATCACGTCGCAGCAGCTGTATCAGCAGAACGTCTATCAGGCCTCGAACGCCTCTCGGCAGATCGAGGTGGGGTTGACCGGCGACTGGACCGGGTTCTCGCTGGGCGCGCTGTTTCAGCGGACCGAGACATTCACCAACTCGGAGAACTCGCAGCTGTACGGCAGCAGCCCGCGGGTCACCGCGGCGATCGCGCCCCAGCGCCTCTTCGGCTCGCCGGTGTACGGATCGGTCAACGTCAACGGCGGCTACCTGCCGTACAAGACGCTGCGGAACGGCATCGTCACCGCAGACAGGAGCCTGGGTCGAGCCGACATGGTCTCCACCGTGCGCGCGCCACTGTCACGGTTGACGTTTCTGACCGTCAACACCAGCGCGTCGTACCGGACGACCTACTACACGCGGAGCCTCAGCACCAGCGGCCGGATCGTTGACGATCCCCTCGTCCGGAAGTACTTCTCGGTGCAGTCGCAGATCATCGGCCCGGTGCTGTCGCGCATCTGGCAGACGCCGTCAAGCCTCAGCTCGGAACGGATGAAACACCTGATCGAGCCAACGTTCGCGGTAGAATACGCCACGCTCGTGCGGAACAGCCCGTTGGTGGTCGTGCAGGGCGACACGAGCGATGTGATCCTCGGGGGAGCGTCAAGCCTCACGTATGGACTTAATAATCGGCTGCTGTCCCGCGGCCGCACGCTCAACGGTGTCCAGGGCGGAACGTCCGAAGTCCTCACCGTCGGCATCGAACAGACCTATTACACCAATGCGCAACTGGGACAGTTCGACCCGCGCTACGCCAGCTCCCAGATCAGCCGGACGGTATCTCGAATGTCCCCTGCGACGCTGACCACGCGGGTCAAGCCGAACGCCGCCATCGAGGCGGCCGGGCGGATGGAGTACAACACCAGCCGTGGATTCCTTCAGCTCGTGTCGATGGGCGGCACGGGTCGCGTCGGCACGGATGGAACGACGACCGTCAGCTTCAGCCGGAGCCGCGGCTCCCGGACGTCGCAGCTGCAGAGCACCTTGACCAGCGCGACCGCGTTGAAGTTCCTCCAGGGCCGCGCCACCGGCTCCTATGCCTTGAACTGGGACATCGGCCAGCAGGCGATCGTCAGCCAGGGGGCGGCCGTGACCTACATGGCGCAGTGCTGCGGCCTCCAGGTCGAGTTCCAGAAGTTCCGGTTCCCGGTCGCGAACCCGAACTTCCCGATCCCTTCCGACCGCCGTATCAACTTCGGCTTCGTGCTCGCAGGACTCGGCACGTTTTCGAACATGTTCGGCGCCTTCGGCGGCCTCCTGGGCGTAGGACCCTGACGTGAAGGGACTGATTCTCAGCGGCGGCAAGGGCACCCGCCTGCGTCCACTCACCTATACCAGCGCGAAACAGCTGGTCCCGGTCGCGAACAAGCCGGTCCTCTTCTACGGGATCGAGGCGATCGCCGCCGCCGGCATTCGCGAGATCGGCATCGTCGTGGGCGACACCCAGGCGGAAATTCGCGCGGCGGTCGGCGACGGATCGCGCTGGGGCGTGCGCGTGGAGTACATCGAGCAGGATGCCCCGCGCGGCCTGGCGCACGCGGTGATGATCAGCCAGCCGTTCATTGGCAACGACCCGTTCGTGATGTACCTCGGCGACAACCTCCTCAACAAGGGGATCACGCACTTCGTCGAAGAATTCCGCCGCGAGAAGCCCGCCGCGCAGATCCTGCTGGCCCGCGTGCCCGATCCGCAGATGTTCGGCGTGGCCGAGCTCCGCGACGGCGTCGTCGTGCGCCTGGTCGAGAAGCCCAAGGAGCCGATCGGCGACCTGGCCCTGGTCGGCGTCTACATGTTCGGCCCGGACGTGTTCGAGTCGGTGCACAGGATCAAGCCGAGCTTCCGGAACGAGCTCGAGATCACCGATGCGATCCAGGACCTGATCGACCGCGGCCTGACCGTCAGGCCGCATATCGTCGACGGCTGGTGGAAGGACACGGGCAAGCTCGAGGACATGCTCGAGGCGAACCGGTTGATCCTGGAAACGTTCGAGAGGCGTGTGGACGGCACCGTTGACGCGGAGAGCCGGATTGAAGGCAAGGTCGTCATCGAACCGGGGGCGATCGTCGAGCGATCCGTCATTCGCGGTCCGGCAATCATCGGTGCCAACGCGAGGATCATTCACGCGTACGTCGGCCCGTTCACGTCGATCATGAACAACGTCGAGATCCACGACTCCGAGATCGAGCACAGCATCGTGCTGGAAGGGTCGACGGTGCGCGACCTGGCGAACCGGGTGATCGACAGCCTGATCGGCCGCAACGTGCGGATCTACCGGGAGCCGGTCAAGCCGAGCGCCTACCGCTTCATGCTGGGCGACAATTCGGAGGTGGGGATCAGGTGGTGAGATGAGCGAGCAACCGACAACCTATGCGGCGACGGTAACCAAGCATCCGCGCATCGAGGGCGTGAAGACGAAGGCGCTGCGCGTGATGCCCGATGAGCGCGGATGGCTGACGGAAATCCTGCGCGCCGACGAAACCGACCTCTTCACGAAGTTCGGCCAAGTGTACATGTCAGCCACCTATCCGGGAGTCGTCAAGGCGTGGCATTACCACAAGCAGCAGGTCGACAACTTTGTGTGCATCACAGGCATGGTGAAGCTCGTTTTGATCGATACCCGCGTGAGCTCGCCCACTAGCGGCGCCGTGAACGAGTTCTTTCTCGGCACGCAGAACCCGACGCTCGTCCAGGTGCCCAACCTCGTGTATCACGGGTGGAAGTGCATCAGCACCGACGTGGCGATGGTCATCAACGTGCCCTCGGAGCCGTATCACTACTCGGAGCCGGACGAATTCCGGCTCGCGCCGCACGACACCTTGCCGTATGACTGGACGCGCAAGGATGGTTGAGGTTCTGGTCACCGGCGGCGCAGGCTTCATCGGCAGCAACTTCGTCCGTTACGCCCTCGCGCAGCACCCCGACTGGCGGGTGACGACGCTCGACAAGCTGACCTACGCCGGCCGCCGGGAGAACCTGCACGACGTGATGGAGGACCCCCGCCACACGTTCGTCCATGGTGACATCGCCAACGCGGCAGTGAGCGGGCCTCTCGTCGAGCAAGCGGCTCTGGTGGTGCATTTCGCGGCCGAGACGCACGTTGACCGCTCCATCCAGTCGGCAGGCGAATTCATCCAGACCGACGTGCATGGCACGTGGGTGCTGCTGGAAGCGGCGCGCCGCGCGCGAGGGCTTCGCCGCTTCGTGCAGATCTCGACCGACGAGGTCTACGGCAGCGTCGCGAGCGGCGC
>CANIBQ010000073.1 GCA_947465645.1 Acidobacteriota bacterium
AAGCGAGCCAGAGAGCTGAACGAGATGACGGGGGGCGCTCGCCGGCGATGCCGGCTCACGCTGGTCAGGAAGAACACAACGCACCACTAACCGATCCGATCGGTGCCGTTCTCCAGTAATGGCTGGTCCGAAGAAGGCCGGCAGGTCAGTCCCTCGCCACAACCCGCATTCGAGGAAGTAGCCGACGCGGAGACGGCGCTGGAGTTTGCACTTGAGGCCCACCTACGTGATTTCTTGGCGAAGAATCTGGAGCGAATCGAGCCGGGCTTGCGACTTCATAACAACGCGGACCGGCAGGGTGTTGAATTTCCGGTTGATAGCGGTCGCATCGACTTGCTGGCGGTCGATCAGCATGGCAAGTACGTCGTCATCGAGTTGAAGTTATCCCAGGGCCGCAACAAGACGCTGGGACAACTTCTCTACTATATGGGCTGGGTCGATCAGCGCCTGGGCAACGGGCCGTGTCGCGGATTCATCATCGCCAACGAAATCACTGAGGACCTCACAATTGCGGTCGCTCGTGTCCCAGGGGTGAGTCTCGCCCGTTATCGAATGAACTTCGCTATCGAGCCGGTGGCACGTGCGTAACCGGTAGTCGAGCGTTAGCGTCTATGCAGCCGACGAAACTTCATCGTCGGCCGTGACGTGCTCGCCGCGGGCCAGCCGGGCCAGCACCTCGCGCACGGCGTCTTCTCGTAGCATCCAGCCCTCCACCGGCGCCCCGGGCACCGGTGTCGAGCGTACGTCTGTCGCCTGATCGTCCATGGTCCTCTCCCTCGGAATGGAGGGGGGACTTTCACATGATTACTGACACCTGGACCTGAGCTACCACGCGGGCGCGGCGTACCTGCCACGAACGGAGGCTACCACGGCACCTGACGGCTCGGCCGAGGCGCGTAAGCGCCAGGAGCATCCGTGCATCCCGCACCATGATCATTGCGAAAGCGGCTCGGATACTATCTGCACGCGCTGCCTTGGATGCACTGAGAGGGACAGATGTCGAACCTTGGAAGACTGTTCAACAGAATCGGGACGACGCTTCAGACACCTATCGAGAATTTCACCACGGAGGCACTCGCTATCGCCATTGAGCACGACGATGAGCCCATACGTCGTGCCCTCAAGAAGATCGCGTGGCCGTCCGCCGTTCAGTTCGACGCCGAGCGGGTCACCCACGTCGAGGCACGGACGCAAAGGTACTTGCCCGAAGCTGACCGATGCCGTGAAGGCTATCTCGACCTCGTTCTCGTGCTCACACTTACCGGCGGAGAGGAGATGGAGGCATGGGTCGAAGTAAAAGTAGACTCCCCCGAGAGCGATGGTCAACTGGACGTGTACGCGGACCATGCGCGCCAGCGCGAACGGCGGCCAGCGATCTTCACGTTGAGCAAAAGTGAGGTGCGAGTGGCCGACCGACACCCGAAGGATTTCGAGATCGGTTGGCTGTCCTGGAAAGATCTGGCCGCGTCTATTGAGACACAGGGCGTAGTACCCGCCTGGACGGACTTCCTTCAGTTTCTCCGCGAGCATCACTTAGCATGGTCGCCACTGCCGCCCACTGTGGTGGATCCTGAAGCATATCTTCCAGTCCTGATCGCCGTGAACAACCAGATTCGAGAGCGGTGGCCAGATTACTCACTGGCGTGGTCGGGGATCGACTCTTCGGCACTCAAGCGAGCCGCACGGGAGGAATATACGCTCAGGAATCGCATCGTCGTGTCGGGCGGTCCCATCACGTACGGTCTTGTCTCCTCAGGCACAGGCTGGGCCTGGTCGATGACCGTCGGATGCACCAACTATGAGCATGTGCGGCTTGATCCGGGTGCGATTTTGCATCGAGCCGATCGCGGTGGCCTCTCCGATCCATGGTGCCGACTGGGCATGCGCCACGCTGTTTTGGAGGCTCGCCTCGGGCTCACCGAATGCGGGGCATACGAGCACGCGACGACATGGTTTTACGAGAGGCTCGCCGAACTTGACGACAAGGGCATTCTGATTGATTACCTTGCGGGCGTGGATGGCAAACGGTCCGCGTCAAGGGTTCCTCTGTAGCGCGAAGATGTGTTCCCTACAAACACGACAATGAAAGTGTATTCGTACGTGGTGGCTTACGATTCGGGGTTCGCGCCGAATCCTTTCCATGGCCTGTGCACGCTCGCGTGCTGCAAGCCGCTGATCCGGCGATCCGCTCAGCCGGGTGACTTGATTGTCGGATTGGGAAAGCGCGCCGAGCGCGTGGTGTACACCGCGGAAGTGACCCAGGTTATTGACTTCGCCAAGTACTGGAACGCAGCCCGCTATAAGAACAAGCGACCCACAAAGGGCGCGCCTCTGGCCATCGAACGCTCTGGCGACAACATTTACGAGCCCTGGGCGATTGGAGAATTCCGCCAACGTCCATCACGCCACTCGCATCCCGACGGGACCGAGAATGTGGAATCGAAGCGCACCGATCTCGGCGGGCTGCATGTCGTTGTCTCAGACACGTACGTCTACTTCGGCAAAGAAGGTCCGTTGTTACCGTCCGGATTGGCGTTCTTGGAAATCGGTCGCGGTCATCGGTGCCGGTTCACACCTGCCCAGATCGCGCAGGTCACCGCTTGGTTTGATGGATTGCCCCGTGGCGTTCACGGACCGCCAGCACTCTGGCCGTCGGGCGACCTGTCATGGCAACAGGAGTCACAACCGCGAAGCCGCCCTTCTTCACCTTCGGCTCGATCACCCCGGCGACCTGTGCGCGGGTGTGGACAAAACCTTCTATGAAACTGATCTTGAGTCGGAAGGGTTTCGATTCGGCTGCTGGAGGGTGTGCCAACGCGATCATGCCCGATGAGACGCTCCTCCCGTTGCCAATCCCGGACAAACGGTCGCCCATTCGGTACGAGCAGGTCACGACGTGGGGTTACCCAGTCGGCCGGATCGTGATGAACCTCACTCGTGGGAAACAGAAGCCGCATTACGGCGCCCATCTCGATCCCGATCTTCTGTCGTCTTCCTACCCGCGCATCAGCGGATGGCGACCATTGTTTGGCCAGACGGACAGCGCACAGAGCACGCTGGCCGGCCACGGCGTCGGCGCAGGCGATCTATTCCTGTTCTTCGGTTGGTTCCGCAACATCGAGGAATATGCTGGCGAATTTCGCTTCGTCAAAGGTGCGCCTGATCTCCATGTCTTGTGGGGTTGGTTGCAGGTGGACCACGTGCTCACGGTCGCCACGGGTCACATGCCGGCGTGGGCGGCCGATCACCCCCACGTGGCGAGCCCGGATCACGGGACTCGCAACACGCTGTACATCTCGCGGGACACTTTAGTCATCGACGGCGCTTCCACGCGCTTACCTGGCGCGGGACTTTTCAAAACGTACGATGAACGCCTGCGGCTGACCAAAGCGGGAGCGAACCGAAGCGTGTGGAGTCTTCCCTCTTGGTTCGCGCCCACCGACGGTCGACTGCCCCTCGGTTATCACTCTGATGTGGCGAGATGGTCACGCGACGGCGACCGGACGGAGCTACGCAGCGTCGGCCGCGGGCAGGAGTTCGTGCTCGATACGAGGCAGTACCCGGAATCGCCCGGTTGGGTACGCGATCTCATCGCCCTAGATCAATGAGTTCGGCCAACGATTCGGCTGCGGTACGCTAATCACAATGTCTACGTGGGAAGAACGCATGGGACCGCGCTTGGCCAAAGCGCCGAAGAACGAGCGCGTCGTGAGGTACTGGAAGTTCACGAGTCCGTTCACAGGCAAGACTGCTGAGTGCTCGGGCTATCAAGTGGAGGCCGGGCTGGAAATTCGCATTCAGCACTCCGACGATGACGTGATCGCGTCGGAACTATTCCGGGGTACTGATGCCCGCGAAGTGATGGATGTGTACGCCATGCAGGCGCGGCAAGACCTAATTGCGCAAGGCACTCATTGAATCGTACCGGGTATCTGGGAGGGCTCATTCCTTGAGAGGATGGGTCCCATGGGACGACCGAGTCGGTATTCACCAGAGTTGCGGGAGCGTGGCGTGCGCTTGGTGCGCGAGCACGGCCCCGAGTATCCGTCGCAGTGGGCGGCGATCACGTCGATCGCCGGCAAGTTGGGCTGCACGGGGGAGACACTGCGCAAGTGGGTGCGCCAGGCCGAGCGCGATGCCGGGGTACGCGGCGGCCTGACGACCGACGAGCGCCAGCGGTACAAAGAGCTGGAGCGTGAGAATCGCGAGCTGAAGCGCACGAATGAGATCTTGCGCAAGGCGTCCGCGTATTTTGCCCAGGCGGAGCTCGACCGCCGCGGCAAGTAATGGTCCGCTTCATCGATGACCATCGTGATCGCTATGGGATCGAGTCGATCTGCGCCACCGTGCCGATCGCCCCATCGGCGTACTTTCGCCACAAGGCCCAGCAGGCCGATCCCACGCGTCGCAGTGCCCGGGCGCAACGCGATGCCCTCCAGCGGATCGAGATTCAGCGCGTCTGGGACGCCCAGCAGCAGGTGTACGGGCCCCGGAAGGTATGGCGCCAGCTGCGACGTGAGGGGATTCGGATCGCTCGCTGCACCGTCGTGCGGTTGATGCGCGAGCTCGGGCTCGCGGGCGTCGTGCGCGGCCGCGCGTGGGTGACGACGACGCAGTCCTCGATCGAGGCCGTGCGCCCACCCGATCTGGTGGATCGGCAGTTCACGGCGACGCGCCCGAATCAATTGTGGGTCGCCGATTTCACCTACGTCGCGACGTGGCGCGGCTTTGTGTACGTCGCGTTCGTCATCGATGTGTTCTCGCGTCGGATCGTGGGCTGGCGGGTGGCCGCCTCGCTGCACACCGACTTTGTCCTGGATGCGCTCGAGCAGGCGGTCTGCGAGCGCGGCGCCGCCGCGCTCGCGGGCTTGGTGCATCACAGCGATCGGGACACACAGTACGTGTCGATGCGGTACACCGATCGCCTCGCGGACAACGGCATCGCGCCGTCGGTCGGCAGCCGAGGCGATTCGTACGACAATGCCCTGGCCGAGTCGGTCATTGGGCTCTTTAAGACGGAGGTGATTCGTCGTCTGGGACCGTGGCGCAGCATAGAAGCGGTCGAGTTCGCGACCCTGACGTGGGTCGACTGGTTCAACACCGCGCGGTTGCTCGAGCCGATCGGCTACGTACCGCCTGCGGAATATGAAGCGCGTTACTATCAGCAGGCCGCCGTGGCCTGGGTCAACTAATCCGCCCTCCCAAGATCCCGGTACGATTCAAGGCAGCGGCTTCGGTTCGTGTCACCGTTTACCTTTGCCTTCTTGGGCGCCGGCGCATGTTCGTTTGCCTTCTACGATTCACTCCCCCCTCCCAGAATCAATGTCCGCTGAGGTGAACACGTCACCCAGTCCAACTCGCAGTCCTTCTGTTTCCACAGAGATTCCAGGCTCAACCGAGGGATTGGGACACCACTGTCGCATCGTATTCGTTGAACGCCCGCGCTTTCGATTTGATGTATCCGAATCAGGCTATCGGGCGTTTTTGCGTCGAGTCCGGAATTGTGTGCATCGATCCGACTCTCGAGATGAAGCGGATGCATGAAGACACCGGCGTCGATTTCTACCTTCAGCGTGGTGACATGCACTGGAATCGAGAAGGACATCGAGCATGGTTCGAGGGTGCCAGGCCGCAACTCGAGGCCCTCATTCGTGGTGTTCTGTGGACACGGGATGTGGGACGAGAAGGGTTTGAGGATGGAGGGCATCCGCACAAACGCGCCGGGTGTTCCGTATTGAACAGACGACCCGATTGCTCTTCGCTACATTGGAACCGCCTCGCGCAAGAACGTGAGCCCCCGACACCATGCCCAACCTTGGTCCGCAGCGACCTAAGTCAGACGAGTCCCGCGGCGCGATGACGGGGTTTCGGTGCAGGAACTGCCGCGAGGACCTGAGCCTGGTGCGGCGGCACGTGAGCCCGCCTCGCCTCGGACCGCCCGTCACCACCGAGTTCTACCAGTGCCGGGCCTGCGATTCCGGCTATGCGCACAACCCGGGCACCGGGGCCTGGAAGCACTGGGCCGCGGACGAAAGCTAGACCCGCCCCGGAGCAGGATGCCGGCTCTCCTGCGCTAAGCTACGTAGTCAAATGACAATACGACTGTGGACCGGGCTGGTGCTCGTCTGCGCGGCGCTTCTGGCGTCGGCGGCAGCCGTGGCCCAGGAGCGATCGACCGACGGCCCGACCTACGCCGCAAACCGCGACCTGATCCGTCCGGCGGACTACCGCGAATGGGTCTACGTCACCAGCGGCCTTGGCATGACCTACGGACCTGCGGGGGCCAACGGCAGGCCGCCGCGGTTCGACAACGTCTTCGTCAACCGCCAGTCGTACCGGAGCTTTCTCGCGTCCGGCCGATGGCCGGACAAGACGATGTTCCTGCTCGAGATACGGCAGGCCGAGAAGCACGTGTCGATTAACAACGGCGGCGAGACGCAAGGCGAGCTCCTGAGGCTCGAGGCGGCGGTGAAGGATACCGAGCGCTTTCCTGACACGACGTGGGGCTACTTTTCCTTCGATGGCCCGGACGGCGGCCTGCGTGACACCGCGGCGCCGCTGCCCACGACGGCCTCCTGCTATACCTGCCACGTCAACAACACCGCGGTGGAGAACACGTTCGTGCAGTTCTACCCCACCCTGATGGACGTCGCGCGCCGGATGGGCACGGTGAAGCCGACCTACGATCCGCTGCGCAAGCCCTGATGCCGGGGCTGCTCGACTTCGACCCGACGGTGCTCATCGTCTCGCTGATCCCCAGCGGGATCGGCTTCGTGTTGTTCACCTATGGCAGGAAGATGCACCGGCTGCCGCAGCTCGTGGGCGGCATCGCCCTCATGGTGTATCCCTACTTCACGCCGACGGTGACCTCGATGATCAGCGTCGGCCTGCTGATTTGCGCGATCGTCTGGTTTGTCGTGCAGATGGATTGGTAGGAGGAACGGAGTAGGCGCGTACGCGCCTACTCTTCGAGCTGCCAGTCGGCGAGCGGTTGCGGGCCCAGTTTGATATCCGCGATATCGGGATCGATGCCGTCGGGCCTCGGGTCGGCCGTGGCCTTCTGCTGCTTGACGTCCTGCCGCCGCGCCGCTTTCTGCTGGCGCCTCTCGTTCAGGTTCTTTTCCCGCTCACGTTTCGCCGCTGTAGGTCTGGTGTGACGTGCCATGTCTATCCGTTCAAATGAAGAATACTACCAGCGTGGATCGGTGCGCCGCCGGGGTCCCCCCGCGCCGCCGCCGCCGCCGCGATCGCCGCCACGGCCGCCGCCACCACCGCCGCCGTATCCGCCGCCCGGACGGGCCGCCTGGGGCCGCGCCTCGTTGACGGTGAGCGCCCGCCCGCCAAGCTGGTGTCCGTTCAACTGCGTAATCGCCTTCTGCGCGTCATCGTCGCTGGCCATTTCCACGAATGCGAACCCGCGCGCACGTCCGGTCGCCCGATCGCGCATCACGCTGACGGTCTCGACGGCGCCCGCCTGCGAGAACAGGGCCTGGAGATCGTCTTCTGCCGTTTCAAAGGGGAGGTTACCGACGAAGAGTTTGCGACTCATGTGCTACTCCTGCACCCCGGCGGGATGCGCGATGACGTGCCTCGGCCTGCTGAACTGCCGAACGTCTCAGGATACATCAACGCGGGGGGCATCCGCCTGGCCGAAACCGGCGCCCGCGCGCGTGCTACGATCCCGGATTCGCCCGCGGCGCACGAGACGCGCCAGAGGGTGGATCCTTCGCATGCGTGATATACCGCTGGGCGCCATCGAGGACGCCGCTCGGGCCATCTACAACCCCGTGGTGCGTACACCGGTGGTGCGACTCGACGTCCTGGCGTCGGCGTCCCGCCGACTGGATGGATCCGACATTTTTCTGAAGCTCGAGACGCTGCAGCCGATTGGGTCGTTCAAGATCCGCGGCGCGCACAACGTCGTGCGCCAGCTCTCAGCGGCCGATCGCCGCGACGGAGTCTGGACGGTGAGCGCCGGCAACGCCGCGCAGGGCGTCGCGCTCGCCGCGCGCGTGGCGGGCACGGCCTGCTCGGTGATGGTGATGGACACGGCGCCAGCCACCAAGGTGGCGGCCATCGAACGGCTGGGCGCGACCATCGTCCGCGCCACCTACGACGAATGCTGGCGCACCGTCGAGTCGCACGGCTCGGACCGGATGCGCGGGCATTTCGTGCACCCGTTCGACGACGACCGCTTCATCGCCGGCAACGGGACGGCCGGACTCGAAATCCTCGAGGATGTGCCGGACGTGGACGCGGTGATTGCGCCGCTCGGCGGCGGCGGCCTGCTCGCCGGAGTCGCGGCCGCCGTGCACGCGCACCGGCCCGAGGTCATGGTCTTCGCCGCGGAGCCTGAAACGGCGGCTCCTTTCGCGACATCGCTCGAGAACGGGCGCGCCAGCTACTTCGAGGGCTGGCAGCCGTCGTTTGTGGACGGCGCCGGCGGAAAGTCCGTGTTGCCGTCGATGTGGCCGCTCCTGTCGCGGCTGCTCGCCGGCTCGATCGTGGTGCCGCTCGCGGACGTCGCGAGCGCGATGGCGCTCGTGGCCGACCGGTGCCACGTGATCGCCGAAGGCGCGGCCGGCTGCGCGGTCGCCGCCGCCCTCACGGGACGCGCCCGCGGCAAGATCGTCGCGATCGTCTCAGGCGGAAATATCGACCTCCCCACGTTCGCGTCACTGGTTGGGGCGTGTCGCTGAAGTTGTCAGTTGTCAGTTGCCAGTTGTCGGTTGTCGGTTGTCGGTTGTCGGTTGTCAGTTGTCAGACGCAACGAGCCAGCTAGAAGCACCGACAACTGACAACTGACAACTGATACACCGGAGGAGTCCGTTCTTGGTTCATTTACCCGATAGGATCAGCCGCCTCGAAGAGCTCGCCCACGACCTGTGGTGGAGCTGGACGCCCGACGCCCGCGATCTGTTCCGGGCGCTGGACTACCCGCTGTGGCGGCTGACGGCGCACAACCCGGTGCGCGTGCTGAACCTCATTCCGTCAGAGCCGCTTCAGCGCGCCGCCTCCGATCCCGCATGGCTCGCCAAGTACGACCAGGTCATCGCCCGGCTCGACGAGGTGCGTTCGGCGCACAACACGTGGTGCGCGAGTGAATGCGGTGACCTGGCCGGCCAATCCATCGCCTATTTTTCCGCCGAGTTTGCGCTGCACCAGTCGCTGCCGATTTATGCGGGCGGCCTCGGCGCCCTGGCGGGCGATCACTGCAAGGAGGCCAGCGACCTCGGCGTGCCGCTGATCGGCGTCGGCTTCATGTACCCGCAGGGTTACTTTCACCAGAGCCTGACGGCGGACGGGTGGCAGCAGGAGATCTACGAAAAGCTCAACTGGACCGACGCGGCGATCGAGCCCGCCCTCACCCCGGAAGGCAAGCCCTGCGTCACCGCCGTCCCCCTCGGCAACCGCACCGTGCTGGCGGCGGTGTGGCGCGTGCGCGTCGGGCGCGTGAAGCTGTTCCTGCTCGACACGGATCTCGAGGAAAACGCGCCGTGGGATCGCGAGCTCTCCGCGAGGCTCTATGGAGGCGATCGCGAAACCCGCGTGCAGCAGGAAATCATCCTCGGCATCGGCGGCGTCCGCGTGCTCAAGATGATGGGCATCGCCCCGGCCGTCTATCATCTCAACGAAGGCCACGCCGGCTTCGTCGTGCTGCAGCGCATCCGCGACTTCTGCGAACAGGGGCGGACCTTCGAGGCGGCGCTCGACGAGGTGCGCCGGACGACCGTCTTCACGACCCATACCCCGGTGGCCGCCGGCCACGACGCGTTTCCGTTTCATCTGGTCGAGACCCATCTCGCGGGCGCGTGGGGCGACCTCGGCGCGTACCGCGAACAGTTCCTCGCGCTCGGCCACCACGACAACGGTGCCGGCCCGATGTTCAACATGACGGCCCTCGCGCTGCGCGCGGCAGGCGCGGTCAACGGCGTCAGCCAACTGCACGGCGAAGTCACCAAGCAGATGTGGCAGTCGATCTGGCCCGGCACGCCGTACGAGAAGCTGCCGATCAAGGCGATCACCAACGGCGTGCACGTGCCGACCTGGATGTCGTCGGAGATCGCTGCGCTGCTCGAGAAGCATCTGGGCGGCGACTGGCGGGATCGGCACGACGACCCGGCGCTCTGCGATCGCGTGCTCGACATCCCGGACGAGGAGCTGTGGGCCGCGCGCCAGTCGCTGCGAGAGTTTCTCTTCAGCTTCATTCGCGAGCGGGCCCGGCAGCGCTGGACCGACGAAGGCGCGGCCGCCGCGAGCATCATCGCGTCGGGGACGATGTTCGATCATCACGCGCTGACCATCGGTTTCGCGCGACGCTTCACCGGGTACAAGCGTCCGGAGCTCATCTTCTCGGATCCCGATCGGCTCGCGCGGATCCTGAATCAGCCTGGCCGCAACGTCCAGATCCTGTTCGCGGGCAAAGCGCATCCCGCCGATGACGTCGGCAAGCATCACATGCAGCGGATCTACAAACGTGCGCTCGACCCGAAGTTCGGCGGGCGAATCGCGTTCGTGGACGACTACGACCTGCACGTGGCCCATTTCCTGGTGCAGGGATGCGACGTGTGGATGAACAATCCGCTGAAGCCGCTCGAGGCGAGCGGCACCAGCGGGATGAAAGCGGCGATCAACGGCACCCCGCACATGTCGATCGGCGACGGCTGGTGGGCGGAAGGATTTACCGGCGAGAACGGCTGGCTGATCGAGGCGCAGGCCGACCCCAACGATCCCGGCGCCCAGGACTGGGCCGATGCGCAGGCGATGTACGATCTGCTCGAGCAGCAGCTCGTGCCAACCTTCTACGATCGCGATGCATCCGGGATTCCGAGGAGATGGCTTCGCATCGTCAAGGAGTCGATTCGAACCGTGCTGCCGCGGTTCAGCGCGCGCCGGATGGTGAAGGACTACGTGCGCGAGATGTACGGTCCCGCGGTGCGGCAGCAGGTGACGAAGTAACGGAACAAACCGAAGGAATGCGGCTGCAGACTGCGCGGCGCGCCGCCAGGCGCGCTGGCGCGCGCGTTTCCGGGATTCGCCGCGCACGGAGGGGTGGGCGTGGTTTAAGATGCAGGTGAATGCCCCCGCGCAAGTCAAACGTCGCCAAGTCCAAATGCGCGCTCTGCGCCGCGAAGGACGTCTCGGAGCCGCGCGGCGAAGAGCGGTACTGCCGCGACTGCTGGGAAAAGAAGATCGCCGTTGAGGAGATCGTCGCCAGGGAGTTCGCGCTCAAGCGCTACATCCGCGCGCACAGCGCCGAGAAATATCTGGTGTATCACTCGACGATCAAACGGCCCTGCGGCCAGATTATCGTCGTCGACGACGGCTACGACCTGTTCCTGACGATCGTGCTCTACCCGAACTTCGGCTGGGACGAAGAGGCGTACCACCTCGAGGGAGACACTGAAGGCCGTTCATTTGCTGAGATTCTCGTCGATGTCGTGGCCACCGAGGTCATCGAGCCCTGGGGCGGCGGGAAGTGGCATTTGGAGATCTTCCGGGCGGCCAACCCCGAACCGGAGGACTGGAACGGCGAGATGTAAGTGCCTATAATTCCAGTCACAATGACGGAGCGCTCCGCCCGTCGGAGGGAAAACATCATGAACCGTCACATTCATTCGCTGCTCGCTGTTGCGGGTGCCATACTCATTGCCACCGCCGCCGCCGCCGCCCAGGGAGCCAAGCCCGCAACTGCTCCCGCGGCCGCGGCCCCGACCAGGCTTGCGCCGCCCGTTCGCGGCCAGGCGGAGCTCGGATACACCAAGCCCGTCACCAAGCGAACCGGCACCAACATCGTCACGACCATCAAGGTCAAGAACCTGTCGACGGGTTCGATCGCGGGGCTGAAGGTCGATGAGTTCTGGTACGACAAGGGCGGCGACCCGGTCACGGGCGACACGTTCCGTTATCGCAAGCCGCTGCAGCCGCAGGAAGTCATCGAGGTGACGCTGACGACCCCGGTCAATCCGAAGATGGACCGGAACCAGTACAAGTTCGAGCACCTCAACGGCACGATCAAGACGACGCTGTTGCCGAAGCTGTAAGCAGGCGGTCCGCAAGAGCGGCGGTGAGAGGCATGCGCCACTCGTCGCCGCTCGACACCTTCCACAACGAAATCAGCCACAGGATCACGCCGGTCACCCACGTCACCGCCGCCACGGTGGCGAAGATTGAGAACCCCCACGGCAGGAGCGACAGCGACACCATCGCCAGCATCCCGCTGAGCGCGATGATGACCGCGAGCGCCCCGAAGGTGATCGTCGCCGGCACCGCGTGAAAGCGCACGACGTTGTCGCGGCGCTCCACAAACCAGAAGATCGCGCCCGTCACCCAGTCGAGCTCATTGCCCTGTCAGAGTGCAACGTCACTGCCAGAGGTCCGGCGCGACGGCCGCGACTCATCGAATTCGGATCAGCAGGTCCCTGCCGATGCCGGTATCGCCGGCACCCAGGCGCGAACGCCCTTCCACGTGCACGAGGTAGGTGCCCGGAGCGAAATCCCTGGTCGAGAACTGCGCGGAAAAGCCGTAGCCGCCGCGCCCCCCCTGCAGATCGGCCGACGACCGCTCCTCGCGGTTTTCGAACATGACGCGGCCATCGTCGGCGCGGATCGTCGTGGTGATGTCGAAGCCGTGCGGCGGCGCGCCTGGCGCGTTCTCGTAGAACTCGGCGAAGAGCGCAATCTCTTCCCCGCGCGTGAACTCGCGCAGCGTCGATCGCGGCCCGGGCAGCATCTGCGCGAACGAATCCTTCGGGGCGACGGTCGGCGCCTGCGCCGCCGAGGCCGACGTCATGGTGATGCCGCTCATGGCCAGCGGCGCCTTGTAGAAGTCCGGCACGTCCACGTCGTAGAGCACGCTTCCGGACTTGACGCTGTCGGCGGCGGCGACGCGAATCTGGTAGCGGCCTGGCGGCAGATCCATCTGCGACACCACGCGAAAGCCCTGCGCCCTCACGCGCGCATGCGTGTCGGGCTTCATCATCAGGTCCACGGCGTGCCGGTCGCCGGGAAACGTCTTGCCGTTGGCGTCGGCGGCGACAAACGACACCTCGAGACGATCGTGGAACGTGCCGTCTTTCTCGACGAACGTGAGATCGGCGCCGGACACCTCGATCGCGAGCGCCACGGTGGCGTTGGGCGCGACGCCCTTGAACGGCGCGGCGGACACCGACATCCGCAGGCCGGAGACGGGCAACGGGCTGGCCATCACCTCCGCGGCGGCGGCGCGGATCGGATCGGTGCTCGCGGGCTTCACGTCGGGGGCGCGCCCCCGCGGCGCGACGTAGCCCTTGCGTGCGACCACGCGCAGCCCCGGCCGCTTCACGCGCACTTCGAGCTTGCGGTAGCGGCCGTCGCGGCGATCGTTGGCCGGGGAATACGCGAGCATGTAGTAGGTGCTGTTCTCGCGCGTGATGCGGCTGAAGGCGTTGTCGAAATCGTTGCGATTGAGCGCGGCGAACCCGCCGGTCTCGTCGGCAAGGACGCGCAGGCTGTCCTGCGAGAGACGCAGTTCCTGCTGGAGTGATTGGGTGCCGAGCCCAAGGGACGTGTCGCTCGGGAGACTCCCCACCTCAATCAGGTCGTCGCCGAATCCCGTCAGCCCACGCGGATCGACCGAGTAGATGCTCAGGTTGGCGCGCGTGGCCGCCGCGATCGCCTCCTTGGTCTCGTCGAGGATGACCGACGCCGAGCTGTTGTTGAAGACGTCGAGCACGTCGTAGTCGATGCCCTCGCTGACGAAGATCATCGCCTTGCGGCGGCCGTGCACGTCGCCGATGAACTGCGCCAGCCTGCGGATGCTGGTCAGGGTCGATCGCGCCTGGAATCCGCGCTCCATCTCGAGCGGGTCGGCGATGCGGCCGGTGCCGAGACCCGAGCCGGACCGCCGGTTGTATTCGTCGATCCGCTCGAGCGTGCTCGAGCGCGGCTTGCGGCCGATGAACTTGTCGACCGCGGCCAGCAGCAGCCGCGGGCTGCTCGTGAAGTCCTGGCTCGCTTCCGCGCGTCCGCTCGTGTAGACGATCGCCGCCATGTCGTTGGCGCCGAAGTTCCGCTCGATGAATTGCCGCAGCGCGGCTTTCACGCGCGGCGTGCGCGACAGGTCGGTGTGGAGGTCGTCGAGCACGATGAGGTAGATGCGGCCGTCGACCTGCCGGTTGGTCTGCACGTCCGGCTCGATGGGCGCCGCGGCGAAGAGCGGACGCGGCGCACGCTCGATCGGGATGTTGACGAGCGAGAAGCCCGAAATCTTCTGGGGCTTGCCGTCTTCGAGGACCTCGAAGTCCTCGGCCGTGAGGCCCGCCACCGGGTTGCCCTGCGCGTCGGTGACGAAGGCATCCACTTCGACGAGGTTGATCTCGACCTTGAAGGTGACCGGGGGCTGTTCGGTCTGCCCCTGGGGCGCCGAAGCCGGAGGCGCAGGCGCCTGGCCAAAGACGACCGCGCCGGACCCGGCGAGCACGAGGGCGATGGCAAGGCGCAGCTTCATGGACATAGCGGTTTACCCCCGATTATAGGGCGGGCAGACTTTCGCACTCCTGTACGCGTGAGAAATGACATTCGCCTGAGTGGGACATTTATACTGAAGACGTCATGGGCCTCGATCTAGCCGCCGTCCAGCACGCGTTACGCGCAGAAGGCGTGGATGGCTGGCTGCTCTACGACTTTCACGGCTCCAACCCGATCGCGGCCCGGCTGGCCGGACTGACCGGTGGCGGGCACATGACCACCCGGCGGTGGTATTACCTCATCCCATCGAGCGGTGAGCCACGAGGGCTGGTGCACGCCATCGAGCGGCACAACCTCGACGCGCTGCCCGGCGAGAAGATGGTGTACGCCGGACGCGACCAGCTCGACGCGGGCCTGACGCGCCTGCTCGACGGGATGTCTCGCGTCGCGATGGAGTACTCGCCAAACGGGGCGATTCCCTATCTGTCGCGGGTCGACGCCGGCACGGCCGAGGCTATTCGCGGGCGAGGCATCGAGATCCTTTCGTCCGGAGACCTCGTCCAACAGTTCGAGGCGGCGTGGACACCCGCCCAGCTGGCGACCCATCGAGCGGCCTCGGATTCGCTCTACCGCATCAAGGATCGAGCGTTCTCAGCCGCAGCCAATGCTGTACGCGACGGCCGGGCGCTAACCGAGTACGATCTGCAGTTGCAAATGGTGGCCTGGTTCGCGGAAGAAGGGCTGGTCAGCGATTCCGCCCCGGTGGTTGCGGTGGACGCCAACGCCGGCGACCCGCACTATCTGCCGAGCGCCGAGCGGTCGTCCGCAATCAGGGCGGACCAGGTGCTGCTGCTCGACCTGTGGGGCAAGAAGACGGAGCCGGGCGCAGTGTTTGCTGACATCACGTGGGTTGGGGTGACGGGACGAACCGTGCCGGCGGAGGCGGCCCGCGCGTTCGAGGCGATCGCGGGAGCCCGCGATGCCGCCGCGACGCTCGTGGAAGACGCGGCGCGGAGCGGACGCGACCTGCGTGGATGGGAAGTCGATCGCGCGGCTCGCGCGGTGCTCCAGCAGGCGGGATACGGCGAGCATATCCTGCACCGGACCGGCCACAGTCTCGGCGAGAGCGTCCATGGTAATGGGGTGCATCTCGACGACTACGAGACACACGACGACCGGCGCGTGCTGCCGGGAACCGGGTTCACCATCGAGCCCGGCCTGTATTTCGAGACCTTTGGGGTGCGAACGGAGATCAACATGTTCCGGAGCGAGCACGAAGCGCTCGTGACCGGCCCGCGTCAAACGGAGATCGTAAGACTGCTGTAGTTGGAGGCAAGGTTAATGTCGAATCGTAAAGCCACGTTTTTCTACGCGCTGCTGATCGCGATCGCGTCGCTCGCGGTTGGCATGGTGCTGGCGTCGCGCCTGGGCCTCTCGCCCGAATCGGCGGCGCAGAGCGTCAACACCACGCGCGGCAACAGCGCGCCGATCTCCGGCGGCGTCAACGCCACGACGTTCCGCGATATCGCCAAGCTGGTGACACCGGCGGTCGTGAACATCCGCACCGAGTCACGCCAGAAGACACAGGACCTCAGCGACTTCTTCGGCGGCGGCGGCGGGGGGGGCGGCGACCAGGGTGGCGGCGGCAACGACCTCTTCGAGCGCTTCTTCGGCCAGCCGAACCCGAACCCGCGCGCGCCGCAACAGCCGCAGCGGCCTCGCGACCAGGTGGTGCAGGCGGCCGGCACCGGATTCATCATCGACAAGGCGGGCTTCATCCTCACCAACAACCACGTCGTCGAAGGCGCCACCAAGATCGAGGTGTCGCTCTACGGCGAGGATGACGGCCAGGAATACGCGGCGCGGATCGTCGGCCGCGACCCGCTCACCGACAGCGCGCTGATCGAGCTGACCGAAAAGCCGGCCCACCCACTGCCGGAAGTGAAGTTCGGCGACTCGTCGCAGATGGAGCCCGGTGACTGGGTCATGGCCATCGGTAATCCGTTCGGGCTGGCGCACACCGTCAGCGTCGGCGTGATCAGCGCCATCGGACGTCCCTTCCCCGTCGCCGAACAGCGGTCGACGAACGTGCTGCAGACCGACGCGGCGATCAATCCGGGCAACTCGGGTGGCCCGCTGCTCAACCTGCGCGGCGAAGTGATTGGCATCAATACCGCCATCATCAGCGACTCGCGGCAGTCGGGCAACGTCGGCATCGGCTTCGCGATGCCGATCAACTCCGTGCTCGACCTGCTGCCGCAACTGCGCACCGGCAAGGTCACCCGCGGCCGCATCGGCGTGGCGATCGGTCCGATCCCGCAGAACGCGTTGGACGAATTCGGCCTGAAGGACCGCAACGGCGCGGTCGTCATGTCGGTCTCGCCGGGCAGTGCGGCGGCCAAGGCCGGTCTCGAACCGGGCGACGTCGTGATCGCATTCAACGGCAAGCCGGTCAGGAACCGCGACGAGCTGGTGGCCACGGTCGTGGCGACGCGGCCGGGCACGACGGTGCCGGTGCGGATCGTTCGCGACCGGCAGGAGCGGACGGTCAACGTGACGGTCGACGAGCTCGATCTCGAAGCCGAAACGCAGTCGTCGCGCGCCGGCGGCGGCAACAACAACGCCGATCCCGCACCGCAGGAATCGAGCGCCGGGTTCGGGATGACCCTCAGCAACATCACGCCGGACGTGGCGCAGCGGCTGCGCCTCGACCGCAACGCGCAGGGGGCCGTGGTGGTCGAGGTCGATCCCGACAGCCCGGCAGCGCGCGCGGGCATCTCCGGCGGCGACATCATCGTGCGCGTCGGCCGCCAGGTGGTGTCGAGCGCGGCGGACGCACGCCGCGAACTCGAGCGTGTCCCCGCTGGAAGCACGGCGTTCCTGCGCATCATTCGCAACGGGCAGGAGAACTTCGTGACGATCACGAGGGAGTAGGCCGGGCTCAGGGCTCAGCTTCACGCCTCAGACCGGAGACCTTCAGGTCTCCGGTCTGAGGCTTTTCTTTTTGTGATACAACAGGCCCTCTGCGGAGGCCGACGTGACGCTGATGATTGAGCGTGAAGTCAAGCTTCGGTTCGAAAGCCCCGAGCAGGCGCGCGCCGCCATCCTGGAGGCGGGCGCTACGCCGCTTCGATCCCGCCGTCTCCAGGAAGATGCGCTGCTCGACACCGCCGATGAGGGGCTGCGCCGGCGCCAGTCGGTGCTGCGCATCCGCACGGAGTCGGGCAAGAGCCTCATGACCTTCAAGGGTCCGGTGCAGCCGGGCACGATGAAGATTCGCGAGGAGTACGAGACCGTCATCGGCGACGGAGAAGTCCTGCAGCGGGTGTTTGAGGAGCTGGGCCTGCACGTGTGGTTCCGCTACGAAAAGTACCGAGAGGAATACGCCGCCGAGGACGCGACGATCGCCATCGATGAAACACCGGTGGGCACGTTCGTGGAAATCGAAGGGGGCGAGGAGGCGATCCTGAAGATGACCGAGGCGCTCGGCCGATCGTCCGCCGACTTCATCCTCGATTCTTATCGCGGATTGTTTCTCCAGCTCCGGGACCGCTTCGGCCTGCGCAGCTCCGACATGATTTTCGACCAGGAATGATCCCGGCGCTGGTCCTCACCGCGGGGCTCGCCACCCGCCTGCGTCCGCTCTCGTTCGTTCGTGCCAAGGCGGCGCTGCCGGTGGCCGGCGAGCCGCTGGCCCGACGCATCCTGCGCGGCCTCGCCGCCGCGGGCGTCACCGACGCCGTCCTGAACCTGCATCATCTTCCGCATACGCTGACGGCGCTGATTGGCGACGGCTCCGATGCCGGCGTGCACGTCCGCTACTCGTGGGAAGTGCCGGTCCTGGGATCGGCCGGGGGGCCGCGCCGCGCCCTGCCGCTGATGGGCTCGTCGACATTTCTAGTGGTGAATGGCGACACGCTGACCGACATCGACGTCGCGGCGCTCGTCGCGGATCACCGCCGATCCGGAGCGCTGGTCACGATGGCCACCATCCCCAACGACCAACCTGAGAAGTACGGCGGCCTCCGCGTTGAAGGTGCCGGGGTCATGACGGGATTCGTCCCACGAGGCTCCTCGGATCCGTCCGAGCACTTCATCGGCGTACAGGTCGTCGAGGCGGAGGCATTCTCATCGGTGCCGGATCACGCGGTCGAATCCGTAGGAACTGTCTACCAGGCGCTGGTCGCGGGGCGACGTGGGTCGATTCGCACGTTTCACACCTCTGCAGAGTTCTTTGACATTGGCACGCCGGACGACTACCTGCGCACCTCGCTGTTGCTTGCCTCGCGGGAGCACGGTCCGCTGCGCGGCCGCGGCGCACGCGTTCACCCGTCGGCGCGCATCGAAGAGTCGGTGTTATGGGACGATGTCGAGGTGGGCGAAGGCGCGATGCTGCGGCAGTGCGTGGTCACCGACGGCGTGCGCGTGCCGGCGGATACGTCATGGACTGGCGTGACGATGCGCCGGCCGAATGGCGAGCTTGCCCCCGGCGAACGCGTGATCGACGGGATGGCGATCTGTTCGCTGTGATGGCCGAGCGCAGGTCTCCCGACGACGCCAGGCTTCGGATCGACCGGTTCCTCGCGGAATCCGGCCTTGCGGACCGCAGTCCCAAAGTCGTGCCGCTGACCGGCGACGCGTCGGATCGGCGCTACTTCCGCGTGTTGACCGCCGGCGAGCCGTCGCAGGTGCTCGCGGTGCACCCCGGCCCGATCGAGTTCGACACACTTCCGTTCGTGAACGTGTGCACGCTGCTCAGCGAGATGCCGGTGCCGGTGCCCGGCATTCTCGGGCATTCGGATGCGCTCGGCATCATCGCGCTCCAGGATCTCGGCGACGTCACGCTCCAGGCGCATCTCGGCGCCGCCTCACCCGCGGAGCACGCGGCGCTGTACCGCCAGGCGGTGAGCTTCATCGACACGCTGCAGCACCGCGGGCGCGAGCTCGAGTCGCGGGCGTATGTCCCCTACGGGATCGCCTTCGACGTCGAGAAGCTCACCTGGGAACTGCAGTTCTTCCTGAAGCATTTCCTCGAGGCGTACCGCGGCGCCGCGCTCGGCCCCGCATCGCGCGAGGCGCTGACGCATGAGCTCGCGGCGATTGCCGAAGAGCTCGCGGCCGAGCCGCGCGTGCTGTGTCATCGCGACTATCACAGCCGCAACCTGATGCTGCACGAAGGCCAGTTGCACATCATCGACTTCCAGGATGCGCGGATGGGCCCCGACACCTACGACCTGGTGTCGCTGCTGCGCGATTCCTACGTGGACTTCACGAACGAGCAGGTCGAGGAGCTGATGGCGTTCTTTCTCGCGCTGCGCCGGCGCGCGGAGGGCGAGCATGCCGAATTCCGCCGCCGGTTCGACCTGATGGCGCTGCAGCGCAACCTGAAGGCGCTCGGCACGTTCGGTTTTCAGACGACCTCGCGCGGCAACACCGTCTACATCCAGTACATTCCCCGGACGCTCAACTACGCACGGGCCAACCTGACGCGGTACGACCGATTTGGCCGCCTCCAGGAGCTGCTGGCGGAGCACGTCGACGAGCTTCGATAAGACGGGCCACAGAGACACGGAGACACAGAGAAAGCCTTTCTTGGGCTCTGTGTCGCTGTGACTCTGTGGCTTGCGATCAGGACGATGTTGCTAGAATAGCGAGTTGCCTGCATTCGGTATTTCCACGCATCTGTTCCACCAGCAGCGCCTGTCGCGCGAGCACCTCGTGCATATCGCGGCGCATGGCTTCGAAACAATCGAAGTGTTCGCATCGCGGTCACATTTCGACTATCACGATGCCGACGCGATCGCGCAGCTCGGCGAGTGGCTGTCGGATACGCGCCTGCGGCTTCACTCGATGCACGCGCCGATCACCGAAGGCATCCGTGGCGGCAAATGGGTCGGATCGTTTTCGAACGCCTCGGGCGACGAGGCACGCCGCAAGGCGGCCGTCGCCGAGGCCCATGCCGCGCTGCGGGTCGCAGAACAGATTCCCTACCAGTACCTCGTCGTCCACCTGGGCATGCCGTCCGGCGAACAGGTGCCCGCCAACGACAACCAGCCGGCGGCCTCGCGGCGCAGTGTCGAGGAGATCGTCGCGCTGGCGAGCGCGGTCAAGGTCCGCGTGGCGCTCGAGGTCATTCCCAACCAGTTGTCGAGCGCCGCGGCACTCGTGCGCCTGATAGAAGAGGACCTCGAAGGCTTCGACGCCGGGATCTGCCTCGACTACGGCCACGCTCACATGATGGGCGACCTCGGCGAGGCGGTCGAGCTGGTTGGCGGCCACCTGCTGACGACGCACGTGCATGACAACCGGGGCAATCGCGACGAGCACCTGCTGCCGTTCGCCGGCAGCATCAACTGGGAGACGGCGATCGTCGAGACACAGAAGATCGGCTACGACGGGGTGATGATGCTCGAAGTCGGCGACGGCGGCGGCGACCCGGTTGACGTGTTGAAGAAGTCGGTCAAGGCGCGAGAGCGCCTCGACAAGACATTCGTGACGTTCGAGATCTAGAACGCTTTCATGTGTACGTAGTGTCCGCCTTCAGGCGGACCGCGTGAGTCCGGCTAAAGCCGGACACTACGGACTGATGGAAGAGGCTCTAGAAGGCAGCGTGCCCCGGCGTGCGGGGGAACGGGATGACGTCGCGGATGTTCGCCATCCCGGTGGCGTAGATGATGGTGCGCTCGAGGCCGAGCCCGAAGCCGGCGTGCGGCACCGTACCGAAGCGCCGCAGGTCGCGATACCACCAGTAGACCTGCGGATCCAGTTGCAGTTCGACCAGCCGACGATCGAGATAGTCCAGGCGCTCCTCGCGCTGCGAGCCGCCGATGATCTCGCCGATGCCTGGCGCCAGCACGTCCATCGCCGCCACCGTCTTCCCGTCGTCGTTCATCCGCATATAGAACGCCTTGATCTCCTTCGGGTAGTTCATCACCACGAGCGGCGACTTGACGTGCTCTTCGGTCAGCCAGCGCTCGTGTTCGGACTGCAGATCCATGCCCCAGCGGATGGGAAACTCGAATGTCTTGCCGCTGTTTTCGAGAGCGGCAATCGCATCGGTGTACGACATCCGCTCGAATGCGGAGCCCACGAACGCCTCGAGCCGCGCGATGCACTGCTTGTCGATACGGTCGGCGAAGAACTTCAAATCGTCACCGCGCTCGTTGAGCAGCGCCGTAAAGATGTACTTGAGAAAGGACTCCGCGAGGTCGGCGTCGGCGGCGAGATCGGCAAACGCGATCTCGGGCTCGACCATCCAGAACTCGGCAAGATGGCGGCTGGTGTTGCTGTTCTCGGCGCGGAACGTCGGTCCAAACGTGTAGACCCTGGACAGGGCGCAGCAGTAGGTCTCGACGTTCAACTGACCGCTGACCGTGAGGAATGCTTCCTTGCCGAAGAAGTCCTGGCTGAAGTCGGCACGCCCTTCGGGCGTGCGCGGAATCGACCCCAGGTTCGCGAGGTCAAGCGTGCTCACCCGGAACATCTCGCCGGCACCCTCGGCATCGCTGGCCGTGACGATCGGCGTGTGGACCCAGAAGAAACCATGCTCATGAAAGTAGCGGTGCACCGCCATGCTGAGGCAGTGGCGAACGCGCGCGACGGCGCCCAGCGTGTTCGTCCTGGGGCGGAGATGCGCAACCTCTCGCAGGTATTCGAAGGAGGCGCGCTTCGGCTGAATCGGGTACGCCTCAGGGTCGTCCACCCAGCCGACGACCTCGATGCTGTCGGCCTGCATCTCAACCGCCTGCCCCTGTCCCTGACTCACGGTGAGCACCCCGCGTGCGATCACCGAGCAGCCGGAGGTCAGCTTCTTGACTTCGCTTTCATAGTTGGGCAAGGCGGCAGGGGCGACCACCTGGAGGGGATCGAAGCACGAGCCGTCGTGGACGTGGACGAACGACAATCCGGCCTTTGAATCGCGCCGGGTGCGTACCCATCCGCGAATGGTGACCGGGATTCCGGTCGCGACGTTCCCCTTCAGCACCGACGAGACGTCGACATGGTCAGGCGTAGGCATTTCCCTCCCGACGATTATCCGTCGAGTATCCTTGGATCACCTCGAATGAAGATTGGAATGATCTCGCTCGGCTGCCCGAAGAACCTCGTCGACTCCGAGGTCATGCTCGGGCTCGCGCAGCAGGCCGGGCATCAGCTCACCCGGGACGCCTCGGACGCCGACGTCCTCGTCGTGAATACCTGCGCGTTCATCGACAAGGCCAGGCAGGAGTCGATCGACGCCATCCTCGAGATGGCCGAGCACAAGAAGACCGGCAAGTGCCGGACGCTGGTCGTGACAGGGTGCATGGCGGAGCGCTACCGCGACGAGCTGCGCGCCGAGATTCCGGAGATCGACGCCGTGCTTGGCACGGGCGAGGTTCCGGAGATCGTTGCGGCTCTCGGCGGGCCCGCCGGGTCCGCTTCCGCCTTCGCTCACGCTACGGCGGACACGTCGCGAAACCCGGCCTACGTGCAGCTGCTGCGCTCGAACGGCGAACCCGTCGCACCGTCGCACCCTCCCACCGTCGCACCCTCGCACCCTCGCACCCTCGCGCCGGTCCTCCCGACGTATATCTACGACGCCGACACGCCCCGGCTGCTGGCCACGCCCCGCCATTACGCGTATGTGAAGATCGCCGAAGGCTGCGACTACAAGTGCGCCTTCTGCATCATCCCTACGCTGCGCGGCAGGTACCGCAGCCGGCCGGCCGATTCCATCGTCCGCGAGGCGGAGATGCTCGCGGCGGGCGGGGTAAAAGAACTGCTCCTCATCTCGCAGGACACGAGCTTCTACGGCAACGACCGCGGTGAACGGGGCGCCCTCGCGCGGCTGCTGCGCACGCTGAATCGGGTGGACGGCCTCGAGTGGATCCGGATGCTGTACCTCTACCCGACGACGATTGGCGACGACGTGCTCGACGCGATGGCCGAAAGCGAGAAAGTGTGCAAGTACATCGACCTGCCGCTGCAGCACGCCTCTGACGCCGTCCTGAAGCGGATGAAGCGCCCGGGCACGCGCGCCAGCTACGAGCGCCTCCTCGATCGCATTCGCACGCGCCTGCCGCATGTGGCCCTGCGGACGACGTTCATCGCCGGGTTCCCGGGCGAGACCGACGCTGAGTTCGAGGAGCTTCAGAGCTTCGTGAAGACGACCGGCTTCGACCATGTCGGCGTCTTCACCTACTCGGACGAAGTCGGCACCTCCGCCCACGATCTGCCCGACGACGTGCCGGCGGCGACCAAGCGGCGGCGCCAGTCCCGCCTGATGAGCGCGCAGAAGAAGGTCGTGACCCGTGCACAGAGAAATCGTGTCGGGCAAAAAGTTCGGATGGTCATCGACGGTCCGTCGTCTGAGCATGAGCTCGTGATTCGGGGCCGGCTGGAAGGCCAGGCACCCGATATTGACGCGGTTGTCTACCTGACGGACTGCGATCCGTCTGAATTTTCGGCCGGCCGTTTCATCGATGCTGAAATCGTCGGCTCCCGCGAGTACGATCTGGTCGCAAGACCTATCTCAGCCTGAGTTTCCCCACTGTCGAGTCGTTGCCTGTAACTGCAGCGGCGTGATAGGCTTAAAGGTCGCACCTATACGGAGTCGTACTCCAGGTGGGCTCGTGCCCACTTTTTTTATTTGTGGAGCCGCTGGAGCACATTCGGACGATCGCGGCGCGCGTGGCCGCCTCTCGCGGGCTGGAGATCTGGGACATCCAGAGCCGGCGCGAGGCAGTCGGCCACGTGGTACGTGTATTCATCGACCGGCCGGGCCCCGCGGCGACGCCGGAGGAGAGCGTCAGCATCGAGGACTGTGCCGAGGTCAACCGCGAGCTGAGCACGATCCTCGACGTCGAGGATCCGCTCCCCTTCGCGTACACGCTCGAGGTGTCGTCGCCGGGGCTCGATCGGCCGCTGCGCGACGCAAGGGACTACCGGCGCTTCAGTGGACGGCTTGCGAAGCTCGTCGTCAGCGAGGCGGTCGACAATCAGAAGGCGTTCGAGGGTCATCTCCGGGGAGTCGAAGGAGATGACGTGCTGCTCGAGGCGCCGAACGGACGGACGCACCGCCTGCCGCTGCGGCTCATCACGCGCGGCCGGTTAGAAGTGGAATTCTAAAAACTATGCAGCACAACCCGTTGATGCAGACAATCGAGGCCCTCGCCAAGGAAAAAGGCATCGAGCCCGAGATGATCATCACCGCGATCGAGGACGCCGTCCTCACCGCGTCGCGTAAGTACTACAAGACGACGGAGAACCTGAAGACCCGGTTCAACCAGGAGACCGGCCAGGTCGACCTGTTCGCCGCCAAGCAGATCGTCAACGAAGTGACGAACCCGGCGACCGAGATTTCGCTGAAGGAGGCGCAGGAGCTCTACGGCGAGGAAGCGGAAGTCGACATGGAGATCGAGTTCCCCAAGCGCACCGACGTGCTGGGCCGCA
>CANIBQ010000074.1 GCA_947465645.1 Acidobacteriota bacterium
CACACGGACCAAAGTCAACGCGGAAGACTCGCTCCGCGCGATTTTCGGATCGGCATGCTCCGACGGCGGTCGCAGTCCGGCACCGCCGCGCCGGCGGATTACTACGCGCCCAGCAGAAGCGCCGGACCAATCAAACGACCCACATGTGGGGCGAGCCTTGTCAGCCTCGCCATCGTGAACACCCGCCGCGGCGATGCCGGCCTGCGACCGCCGGCTACGCATGCCGGAAAATCGCGCTACGACTCGCTGTCCTTTCGCTGACGCGTTGACTAAAAGGTGATTCGAGTCAGCGTCCGTCAGGCGCAATCGGACCTTCAGAGGTGATCCGCGCGCCGGCGTGCACACGGACCAAAGTCAACGCGGAAGACTCGCTCCGCGCGATTTTCGGATCGGCATGCTCCGACGGCGGCTCGCAGTCCGGCACCGCCGCGGCCGGAACGTCCAGAAGGCGCAAGGCCACTGAGCCGTCCGAGTCGAATTGTGGAGGGGCAAGCCTTGTCAGGGCGCCAATAGAGAAGATGGGCGAAGCCTCCGCGCGCGGTGGGGGCTGAATGCTGAAGCCGGATTCGCATCGATAGAGCTAGGGGTGTGCTTCGTGCTCGTTGTTCTATCCCTTCTGTGTCTACTCGATACTCGTTCCGCGCAGACCGCAATACGAGAATCGGGAGCCCTCGTAGTACGCACAAGCGCGGGTCACTCCTACGACATCCTTGAAGACCGTGTCGTATCGGACCGTGATCCGCGCATTCAAAACGATCTCACCACGCATTAAGCGCGCCATTTCGTCAGGGGAAATAATGCGTCCGGGAGTGCTGTCCAACCAGACGCCAGCCATGTCCGGGGACTCTTCAATATCACTAGGGCCGAGGACTCGCGCTTCAGAATAGCCTTCAACGATGTCTTGGATGGGTTCCTCTGCTCTCTCCCCGAACCAGACAGCCATGCTGGTTCTGAGATTGTGCGCCGGTGTATGTCCGACGTTTACCGTGTCCCACATCAATCGCAAACGATTACCTTCATCGAGCGGTCCACTGTGGCCTTCGAGTCGTATGTTCTTGACGAGTAAATAGGCGCGCTCACCGCGAAAGACCTGTTCACTGAGAATGTTCGTTTGCGCCTGAGCAGTCAGTGTCGCGTTAGTGGCGGCGATAGTTGCCTTTCTGGCCTCATCAACTGATTCACGCAGAACGCATGACTGCTGACCGAGGAATATCAGCCCTACAACCGCAGTGACCGCGATGACGGCTTCAAAGAAATTCTCCGGACTGATGAAGGCCGGTTTCTGCGTGGCGGGTGGCAACTTCTCGCTGGAAGCGCACTTATCGCCGTTGGGGCCTTCTTGTCCTTCCGAGGCACCATCTGGCTTGCCCCGGGGGACACTAAGCGGGGTATCTTCCTGCTGGGGCTGATGGCGTCGTGCGTTGTCCTCGGGCTCCATTCCTGTTTCGCCTTTCTACGTGGGCTGACGCGCTAGACGCAATGGGACGTCCAACGATGGAATCTCCATCCCTCACCTCGCTGTCGGATCGCTTATTGAAAGTGCAGAAGGACGAGATTGTACGGCGGGTCGAGGCAGAAAAGGCGCGTCTGCGGACCCCACGTCAGAAGGCAAACACCCCACATAGACGCGCGCCGCGGGCATGCCGGGATGCTGTCGCCGTCGGAGCATGCCGCGCTGAGATCCGGAAATCGCGTGGAGCGAGTCTTCCGCGTCGACTTCGGTCCGTGTGCACTCCGGCGTTTGGATCACCACAGGCGGTCCGATTGCGCCTGACAGACGCTGTTCGAATTAGCTGCTAGTCGACGCGACAGCGGAAGGACAGCGAGTCGGAGCGCGATTTCCCGGCATGCGGAGCCGGCGGCGCAGGCCGGCATGACAGCGGCGCGCATCGCAGGAAGGCGATGCCTGGCAAGGCTCGCCCGGCATGCAGGACTCACACGGTCCGCCTGAAGGCGGACACTACGTACTCACACGGTCCGCCTGAAGGCGGACAAGGCGGACCCAAAGGTCCGCCTCTACGGCATCGCGATACGACAGGGAGACGACCTGGCGTCTAAAGCATGTTTCACGCAGGGACCGGCGTGTTCCGCAGGGCGCTGGCGACGACGGGGAGTGGTTGTGGACGCCCCAGATAGGCGGCGAGATTTGTCGGTCGATACGCGAAGGGCAGCTCCGTCAGCCGGAGCTGGGCGCTTTCATGCACGTATTCCCATGTGTTGACGCCCCGCCTCTGGTTGGCGGCGGCGCGCGCATCGATCTGGCGCTCGAGTTCGCCCAGCATCTGATAGCCGAGGTTCATCGAGTCGTACAACTCACCGGTCGGTGAGGGCTTCGTGATCCTGTCGATGAACTGTCGATCGATTTCGAGGCCGCACCGCTCGGTGACGCGGTCGATCATCCAGCGCAGCGCAATGTCCGACAGGGAGCTGTCGGCATAGCCGCCGCCGACGTTCCCATGCACGCCGGGGAACCACGCCTGTTCGACCCAGTTGCGTCTCAGATCCTCGGCCGGCTGCTCCCAGAGCGTCGGCGCGAACGGCTTGCGGCGCTCGTCGATCGCCAGGGCGTGAAACGCGTTCTTCACCCGGCTGCTCAGCGTCACGTCATGGAAGGCGTACTTCTTGTGGGTGAGGCCATCGAAGAACTCGACCGGCAACCCGAGCGCGCCAACCGTATCCCACACCCCGATGCAGCCGATCGCAACCGGCGGGTACGCGTGCTGTACGCGAAACCAGGTCGACTTGGAGGAATTGGGGTGCGCGTTCTCGTTTCGGTCGCGATAGAGCGCGAACGCCTCGTCTTCCTGGTCGGCGCTCTCCAGCCTGAGCAGCCCCGAGTTGCGAAGCAGCCCTGCCAGACTGCGGACGGTGTACGCGCCGCGGCTGAAACCGAAGAAATACAACTCGTCGCCGCTGACGTAGTTCTGAATCAGGAATCGGTAGCAGTCGCGAATGTTGTCGTCCATGCCCTTGCCGAACGCCCCGCCGAATACCTTGTCGCCGGCGTCGTGTGTGCCGACTCCTGCTTCGTAGTGGACGATCTGCGACACGCCGTTCGCGTCGAGCGGCGCAATCGCGCGGGCGAGCTTCACCACGTTGGTCGGCGATTCGACGCCACCCGACCGCTGATCGGGTCGATTCCACGTTCCGTCGGCACACACAATCAGTCGTCTCATCGCCTGTTCCCTCCTGAACTGCCCGGATACAGGTAGAAACGAAAGAACGGGGGAAACCGAACAACCGCCTGGCCGGTCCGCCTGCCTTCGACTTCGCTCAGGCCAGGAAAGGCGGACACTACGTACTAAGGCGCGCCTGGAGAATAGGTTCTCCGTCGTCTCTGTGTCTCCGTGGCCCGTGGCAAAGTGGCAGGCGGTGGAGAGGGTGAAGGCCCCCGGCGGTCGAGTTGATATACTCCTTGTTTCGAAGCCCACCGGAGACCGATGCAGTACATCTACACAATGAAAGGCCTCGGGAAGGTGCATCCTCCCGACGCCGTCGTCCTCAAAGACATCTGGCTGTCGTTTTTTCCCGGCGCGAAGATTGGCGTGCTGGGCCTCAACGGGTCGGGCAAGAGCTCGCTGCTGAAGATCATGTCGGGCGAGGACAACGAGTTCATCGGCGAGGCGTTTCCCGCCGAGGGCATCACCATCGGGATGCTCCACCAGGAGCCGCATCTCGACCCGACCAAGGACGTGAAAGGCAACGTCGAGGAAGGCGTCGCCGAAACCAAGGCGCTGCTCGAGCGCTACGACGAGCTCAACATGAAGCTGGGCGAGGATCTCGCGCCCGACGTCATGGACAAGGTGCTCGAAGAGCAGGGCCGCCTGCAGGACCGCATCGACGCGGTCAACGCGTGGGAAATCGATTCCCAACTCGAGCTGGCGATGGACGCGCTGCGGTGCCCGCCGCCGGATGCCGACGTCACCACGCTGTCGGGCGGCGAGCGGCGTCGCGTGGCGCTCTGCCGCTTGCTGCTGCGCTCGCCCGACCTCCTGCTGCTCGACGAGCCGACCAACCACCTGGATGCGGAATCAGTGGCGTGGCTCGAGCGCTTTCTCAAGGAGTACAAGGGCACGGTCGTCGCCGTCACCCACGACCGCTACTTCCTCGACAACGTCGCCGAATGGATCCTCGAGCTCGATCGCGGCTCCGGCATCCCATGGAAAGGCAACTACTCGTCGTGGCTCGAGCAGAAGTCGCAGCGCCTCGTCCAGGAAGAGAAGACCGAGTCCAAGCGGCAGAAGACGCTCGAGCGCGAGCTCGAATTCATCCGCATGTCGCCGCGCGCGCGCCAGGCGAAGGGCAAGGCACGCCTCAACGCGTACGAAGAGTTGCTCAACCAGGACACGGCCAAGAAGCTCGATCAGGTCGAGATCTACATCCCGCCAGGCCCTCGCCTCGGTGACGTCGTCGTCGAGGCACGCGGGGTCCGCAAGGCGTATGGCGACCAGCTCCTGATGGACGATCTCAACTTCACCCTGCCGCCCGGCGGCATCGTCGGCGTGATCGGCCCCAACGGCGCCGGCAAGACGACGCTGTTCAGGATGATGACCGGGCAGGAGACACCGGATGCCGGCACCCTGAAGCTGGGCGAGACGGTGCAGGTCGGCTACGTCGACCAGAGCCGCGATGCGCTCAGCCCGAACAAGAGCGTGTTCGAGGAAATCACCGGCGGCCTGGACGAGCTGATCGTCGGCAAGCGCCCGGTGGCCTCGCGTGCCTACGTGTCGTGGTTCAACTTCAAGGGCGGGCAGCAGCAGCGCAAGGTCGGAACGCTCTCGGGCGGCGAACGCAACCGCGTGCACCTGGCAAAGCTCCTGCAGCGAGGGTCGAACCTGCTGCTGCTCGACGAGCCGACCAACGACCTCGACGTCGACACGCTGCGCGCGCTCGAGGAAGCCCTCCTCAACTACGCGGGCTGCGCCGTCGTCATCAGCCACGACCGCTGGTTTCTGGATCGCATCGCCACGCACATGCTCGCCTTCGAAGGCGACAGCCGCGTCGTCTGGTTCGAGGGCAACTACCAGGATTACGAAGCGGACCGTCGCAGACGCCTCGGCGCCGAAGCGGATACGCCCCATCGCATCAAGTACCGCAAGCTGACCCGATAGGAGGGCCACATGAACGCTGACCAGGCACAATTTCTGACCGAGTATTTCGCCAACCTGCTCGAGAACGAGTCCAAGACGACGGCCAAGGTCCTGGCGGCCGTGCCGGACAACAACCGGGACTACAAGCCGGACGACAAGTCGCGGAGCGCGTGGGACCTGGCGACGCACCTCGCGCTCGGCGACATCTGGTTCATCGACAGCATCATCAACGGGGCGTACAAGTTCGATTCAGACGCCGAGAAGAAGCAGGTCGCCCAGTTCAAGAACGTCAAGGATCTCGTCGACCACTACAACCGCGAGTTTCCCGCCAAGCTGAAGGCGCTGCGCGCGCTGCCGCCCGAGAACCTGACGAGCATCGTTGACTTCTTCGGCGTGTTCCAGTCGCCGAAGGCGTCACATCTCGGCTTCGCCAACAACCACAGCATCCATCACCGCGGGCAGCTCGCCTCGTACCTGCGGGCGATGGGCTCCAAGGTGCCGTCCATCTACGGTGGCAGCGCCGACGAGCCGATGAACGGCTGACACCCTGTCGTTTCCCGATCTTCGCGCGTTCATCGACCAGCTCCGCCGTGACGACGACCTCGTCACGGTGGACGCCGTGGTCGACTCCCGCCTCGAGGCTGCGGAGATCCATCGCCGTGTGATCGCCGCCGGCGGACCGGCGCTGCTCTTCAACCACGTCGCGCGATCGGATTTCCGCCTCGTCACCAACCTGTTCGGCACCGCGCGCCGCGCGGAACGGGCGTTCGGCGAACGTCCGCTGCGCCTCGTCCGGCGCCTGGTGGAGCTCGCAGAGACGCTGCTGCCGCCGAGTCCGGCCGCGCTCTGGGGTGCTCGCGACGTTGCGCGCGATCTGATCAAGGTCGGCACCCGCAAGGTGCCCACGGGTCCTGTCCTCGAGCAGCTCACCTCGAACGTCCGCCTCGACCGCCTGCCCGCGCTGACCTGCTGGCCCGAGGACGGCGGTCCGTTCATCACGCTCCCATTGGTCTATACGACGCACCCCGATCGTCCCGGCCACCCCGCCTCGCACGGCTCCCGCGGGGCAAGTAACCTCGGGATGTACCGGATGCAGGTGCACGATGCGCACACGACGGGCATGCACTGGCAGATTGGAAAGGGCGGGGGATATCACTACGGTGTCGCGGAGGCTCGCGGTCAGGGCCTCCCGGCGACGGTCTTTCTTGGCGGTCCGCCCGCGCTGGTCCTCGCGGCGATCGCGCCGCTCCCCGAGAACATCCCTGAGATGCTGCTGGCGTCGCTCATCGCCGGGGACCGGATCCCGCAAGTCCACGGCCGCGGTCCGCACCCGCTCGTCGCGCTGGCGGAGTTCGCGCTGATGGGCAGCGTTCCACCGCGCGAGAGGCGTCCGGAGGGACCGTTTGGCGACCACTACGGGTACTATTCGCTGACGCACGACTACCCGGTGTTTCAGGTGCGGCAGATGGCGCACCGCTCCGATGCGATCTTTCCCGCCACGGTCGTCGGCAAGCCGCGGCAGGAGGATTTCTACATCGGCGACCTGCTGCAGGAGCTGCTGTCGCCGCTCTTCCCGCTCGTGATGCCGGCGGTCGAGAGTCTCTGGTCGTACGGGGAAACCGGCTATCACTCGCTCGCCGGCGCCGTCGTCAAGCAGCGCTACAAGCGCGAGGCGATGGCCAGCGCCTTCCGCATCCTCGGCGAGGGACAGCTCTCGCTCACCAAGTTCCTGCTCGTCACCGATCGCTATGTCGACCTGAAAGACTTCAGGCAGACGCTCGAGCACGTCCTCGCGCGCACGCAGCCCGAGACGGATCTCTACGTGCTCTCGAACCTCTCGATGGATACGCTCGACTACACCGGTCCGACGGTCAACGAAGGCTCGAAAGGCGTGTGGCTCGGGCTGGGCGATCCGGTGCGGGAACTGCCGCGGCAGTTCACCGCCGCCTCGATGCCGTCCGGTGTCGGCGACGTCCGTGTGTTCTGCGGCGGATGCCTGGTGGTGGGTGCGCCCGCCTACTCGGCCGAGCCCGGCGCGGCGGATCGTCTGGCAAGGGAAGCCGTCTTCGCGGACTGGCCGCTGGTCGTGATCACCGACGAACCGGCCCGTGCCGCGGCCAGCCCGATGAACTTCCTCTGGACGACGTTCACGCGGTTCGAGCCGGCGGCCGACATCCACGCCGCCGAAAAGCGGATCGTGCGCAACCACATCTCGTATCGAGGACCGGTGGTCATCGACGCGCGCCTGAAGCCGACCTTTCCGAAGGAGCTGGCGTGCGACCCGGCGACCGCGGAGCTGGTCAGCCGGCGGTGGAAGGAGTATTTCCCGTCAGGCCGCGTCGCGATGGGCGACTCGGAGCGCGCGAACCTGGACTAGTTCAGGGCGTTTGGCACCGCGAGCGTGAACGGGGCGATCTGCGCGTCGAACTTCTCGCCGTCAGGGGTGACCATCTGGTAGGTGCCGTGCATCGACCCCACGGCCGTCTTCAAGGGACAATAGCTGTCGTACTCGAATGACCCGCCGGGAGGCAGCACGGGTTGCTCGCCGACGACGCCTGGACCCTTGACGCGTTCAACCTCGCCTTCGGCGGTCGTAATGATCCACTCGCGCGAGATGAGCTGCGCCGTTTCAGGCCCGACGTTCGAGATCCGCACGTGATAGGCGAAGAGATATGAACAGTCTTTCGGAGAGCTCCGGTCAGACAGGTACGTGCTATTGACCTCGACACGGATGCCGCGCGTGGTGGCTGTACTGGTGAACCCGCGGCGCTGGGTCGTATCGCTCATGGACAAGCTTTGATTATTGCATGGCAGCCAACCTGAACTTTCGAGTGATGGGGAGCGGCGAGGGTTCTGGCCGCAGCAGGGGTGGGGTGGCCCCGGCGGACCCGGTCAAGAAGAAGGTCTCGCCGTCGGCCGCCTGGCGGGAGGCGCAAGAGCTGATCTGGGCGCACCGCAAACGCCTCGGCCTCGGCCTCGCCCTCATGCTCGTCAGCCGGCTTGCCGGCCTCGTCCTTCCAGCCTCGTCGAAATGGCTGATCGACGAGGTGGTCGGGAAAGGGCGCACAGAACTGCTCGGGCCGATCGCTCTGGCCGCCGGCGCCGCCACCCTGGTGCAGGCAGGCACCTCTTTCGTGCTGTCGCAGATCCTGGGCGTCGCCGCACAGCGCGCGATCACTGACATGCGCAAGCGCGTTCAGGCCCGGGTACTGCACCTTCCGGTGCGGTACTTCGACTCGACGCAAACCGGGATCCTCGTCTCGCGCATCATGCAGGACGCCGAGGGGATCCGGAATCTCGTCGGCAGCGGGCTCGTGCAACTGGTCGGGGGACTGGTGACAGCCGTGATGGGCCTGGGCGTGCTCTTCTGGCTCAATTGGCACCTGACGGCCATCACCATCCTGGTGCTCGCCGTCTTCGGCGGCGGGATGGCGTACGCCTTTCGCACGCTGCGGCCGCTCTTCCGGGAGCGCGGGAAGATCAACGCGGAAGTGGTCGGCCGCCTGACGGAAGCGCTGGGCGGGATCCGGATCGTCAAATCGTACACGGCGGAAAAGCGCGAGGAGATCGTCTTCACGAAGGGCGCCCACCGGCTGTTTCGCAACGTCGCGAAGTCGCTGACGGGCGTGTCGGCCACGACCGCCGGCAGCACCGTCGTCGTCGGCGTTGTCGGCGTGCTGATGATCTGGCTGGGTGGCCGCGCCATCATCGCGGGCGAGATGACGCTTGGCGATTTGATCATGTACATCTTCTTCATCGGTCTCGTGGCGGCGCCGCTCATCTCCATCGCGTCGATTGGCACGCAGATCACCGAGGCGTTCGCAGGGCTCGACCGCATCCGCGAACTGCTCGACATGCCGACCGAGCTGGACGAAGACGTCAATCGCGCGCCGCTCGATCGGCTGACCGGCGACGTCGCGTTCGACGACGTCTGGTTCGAGTACCACCCGGGTCAGCCGGTGCTGCGCGGCGTCTCGTTCGATTCGGCGCCAGGCACGACGACGGCGCTCGTCGGGTCGAGCGGGTCTGGCAAGAGCACGCTGATCAGCCTGGTGATGGCGTTCAACCGGCCGACGAAGGGCCGCGTGATGATCGACGGCCGCGATCTGGCCGGATTGAAGCTGAGGGACTACCGCCAGCAGCTCGCCTCGGTGCTCCAGGACAACTTCCTGTTCGACGGGTCGATCGCCGACAACGTCGGCTACGCCAAGCCAGGGGCGACGCTCGAGGAGATCACGGAGGCGTGCCGCATCGCGCACTGCGACGAGTTCATCATGCAGTTTCCGCAGGGCTACGACACAATCGTCGGCGAGCGCGGCATCCGGCTCTCGGGCGGGCAGCGGCAGCGTGTCTCGATTGCCCGGGCGATCCTCGCCAACCCGCGGATCCTGATCCTCGACGAAGCGACGTCGAGCCTCGACAGCGAAAGCGAGCAGATGATCCAGGACGGCCTCCGCCGGCTCCGGTCTGGCCGGACGACCTTTGTCATCGCGCACCGGCTGTCGACCATCCGCAGCGCCGACCAGATTCTCGTGCTCGAAGCGGGGCAGATCGTCGAGCGCGGCACCCACGCGGCGCTGCTGGCGCTCGACGGCCGGTACCGGCAGCTCTACGACAAGCAGTACAAGTTCGAGATGGACCGGTTCATCAATCCCGGCGAGGACTTCACGCCGGAGCCGGAAAAACCCGCGGCGCCGCCCCCCAAGGTCGGAACCGCCATCTGAGCATCGGCGTATTGAAATAGCGATGATTGATCCTGCTGTTCTCGTCCAGGACGTGCTGCGAGGCGTTCTCGGTGGCCGTCCCAAGAAATCGCGCAAGGCCCTCAAGTATCTGACCGGCGGCCGCGGCGGCTGGATGACCAACCCCAACACCCTGCTGACGGCCGCAGGCGTCGTCTGGGGCATCTTCGAGACCATCAATCAGCCCGCACCGATTCAAGGTCAGGCACCAACCCAGGCTCCACCGCCTGTCCCACCGGTTTCAACCTTCCCGACCGCGGTGCCCAAGGACGCGTTGAGGATGGTGAGGCTTGCGATCTCGGCCGCCAATGCCGACGGTGCGATGAATGAACAGGAGCGAGCGGCGGTCGTCGAGCACGCAAAGGCGTCGGGCGGCTCCGAGCTGGTCGGGTTCGAGCTGAACCAGCGGCGGCCCCTCGCGGACATCGTGACCGGCGTGACCGATCCCGCCCAGCGGGCCACGCTCTATGTGCTCGCATTCACCGTGCTTCGCGCCGACGAAGAGATCACGGGCGCCGAGCGCATCTACCTCGCGCAGCTCGCGCACCTGCTCGGCCTCGACCCGGACGAGGTGAAAAAGCTCGAAGCCGACGTCAGCACGCGCATCGATACCTTGGAGAACTGAATGTCACAGCAGCAGTGGTACATGGCGATTGGCGGTCACCAGGTCGGGCCTGTTTCGCAGGACGACGTGATCACGAACCTGAGGAACGGGACGATCGACGGCAACACACTCGTGTTCGGCGAGGGACTGACGAACTGGACGCCGCTGAAGGATGTGCCGGCGCTCGCGAGCTTCCTGGCGGGGCATGTCTCCTCCGCCGGAGCTGCCGTGCCGCCGCCGATCGTACCCGGCCGGCAGGCGCACGACATCGATTTCAAGATCATCGGCGGCGAAATGCAGTTCGTCGAGGTCGAGCTCGACCCGGGCGAGAGCGCGGTCGCCGAAGCCGGGTCGATGATGTACATGACGCCCGGCATCGAGATGGAAACGGTGTTTGGCGACGGCGGCGGGCAGCGCTCCGGCGTCATGGGCGCGCTGCTTGGCGCGGGCAAGCGGTTGATCACCGGCGAGAGCCTGTTCATGACCGTCTTCACCAACGGTGGCGTGGGCAAGCAGCAGGTGTCATTCGCGGCGCCGTATCCGGGCAAGATTCTCGCGATGGACCTGAAGCAGTTGGGGGGGCATCTCATCTGCCAGAAGGATTCGTTCCTCTGCGCCGCGCGCGGCGTGTCGATTGGCATCGCGTTCCAGCGCAAGATCGGCGTCGGCCTGTTCGGCGGCGAAGGCTTTATCATGCAGAAGCTCGAAGGCGACGGCCTCTGCTTCGTGCACGCGGGAGGCACGGTGCACCCGGTGGATCTCAAGGCTGGTGATACGCTGCGCGTCGACACGGGCTGCCTGGTCGCGCTGCAGCCGACGGTTGGCTACGACATCCAGTTCGTCGGCAAGGTCAAGACGGCGCTCTTCGGCGGAGAAGGGTTATTCTTTGCCACGCTCACCGGGCCTGGCCGGGTGTGGCTCCAGTCGCTGCCGTTCAGCAGGATGGCGGACCGGATCTACAAGGCGGCGCCGGCGGCGGGCGGAAGCCGCCGTGAAGGCGGGTCGATTCTCGGCGGCCTGGGCGATCTCATGGGCGGCGATCGCTAGGCCGTTTTTCACGATGGAAGTGAAAGCTGCTTTAGGAGAACTGATGACTGGACAAACGTACGCGAACCACCGGCACCAGCCGAGGCTCTGGCTGGTCACCGTGTTCCTGGGCGTGATCGCGCTCGGGCTGTTGGTGTTCCTCATGTTGTTGCGGCCGGCGGTCGTGACCGTTGCCCCGGTGCTCCTGGCGCTGACGGTGATCCTGACGGTCTGGATGGTGCGGCAATACGCGCTGCGCCTTCAGAACCGGATCATCCGGCTGGAGATGCAGGTCAGGCTTGCGAGGCTGGGCCGGGGCAGCGATGGCGACCGGTTGTCGATGCGGCAGATCGTCGCGCTGAGGTTCGCCTCGGACGCCGAAATGGGATCGCTCCTCGACAGGACGCTGGCCGACAAGCTCGAGCCGGATCAGATCAAGCGCGCCGTGAAGGACTGGCAGGGCGACTACATGCGAACATAAGCGGATGCGTACCGCGTCCGTCCTCGTGACAGGCGCCAACGGGGAGATCGGCCACGGGCTGATCGCCCGGCTGGCCGCCATCGGGCGGCGGATCGTCACGATCGACATCGCGCCCCTCGAGCCGCCGCTGGCCAAGCTGGTCCGGCGCGAGGTCACCGGATCGATTACGGACACCGGCCTCCTCGAGCGCGTGCTGGCGGAATTCGAGATCGACCTCGTCTTCCACCTCGCCGCGCTCCTTTCGACGCGTTCGGAGTTCACGCCGGTCACCGCCCACGAGGTCAACGTCGAGGGCACCCTCAATCTGCTCGAGTTCGCCCATCACGAAGGCGAATCCCACGGCCGCCCGGTCGTCTTCATGTACCCCTCGTCGGTCGCCGCCTACGGGCTTCCCGATCTCGAGACGAAGACGCGGGCGAGGCGCGTCCGGGAAGACGAGTGGAACGTGCCCACCACGATGTATGGGTGCAACAAGTTGTACTGCGAGCACCTGGGGCGATACTACGCGCGGCACTACAAACAACTGTCGGCCGATCCGACCGCCGGCCGCGTCGACTTCCGATGCGTCCGGTTTCCCGGACTCATCTCCGGGCTCACGAGCCCGTCGGGTGGCACGTCCGACTACGCGCCAGAGATGATCCACGCCGCCGCGCGCGGCGAGCCTTATGCCTGCTTCGTCCGTCCCGACACGCGCATCCCGTTCATGGCGATGCCGGACGCGATCGAGGCGCTGCTGCTCCTGGCATCGGTCGAACGGTCGCGCCTGACCAGGACCGCGTACAACCTCACCGCGTTCAGTCCCACCGCCGAGGAGATCTGCCACGTCGTCATGAAGGAATTTCCGGATGCGCAGATCACCTGGAACGTCGACGAAAAGCGTCAGCGCATCGTCGACTCCTGGCCGGCGGACGTGGACGACACGGCGGCGCGCCGTGACTGGAGCTTTGCGCCGCGCTACGATTTCGCGCGCGCGTTCGATGAATATCTGATCCCGACGATCCGAGAACGGTACCGACAATGAAGACGCATGGCTTGGCGAGCCGTAAAGGCTCGCCCCGCATCCTGTCCAGTAAAAGAGTAGTCAATTCGGTGCGGGCCCTCGCCCTGCTTGATGCGGCGGGGACTCGCGGCCTGCTTGATGCGGCGCGGACCTTTACGGTCCGCGTTGTGATCGGTTCCTTCGCGATCGCGAGCCTGAGCGCACAAGGCACCAGCATGAACACACTTGGAGAGCGGTACGCCCGGCTCGTGCTCGCGATGGGGCAGCACGACGCAGATTACGTGGATGCCTACTACGGCCCGCCCGAATGGCGGAAAGACGCCGAGGCGGCGAAGAGTCCGCTTGCCGAGATCGTGACGCGTGGCGCGGCGCTGGCTCGCGACCTCGCGGCCGCGGCGCCGCCGGCGTCCGCAGAGGAGATCGTCCGGCTGCGGCATGCGTACGTCTCGCGCCAGCTCGAAGCGCTGCGCTCGCGTGCGGCGATGCTGCAGGGAACGACGTTTCGATTCGACGAGGAATCGAAGGCGTTGTACGACGCCGTCGCCCCCACGCACAGCGCCGCTGAATTCGAGCAGGCGCTCGCCGAGCTCGAGAGCAAGCTCCCCGGCCAGGGTCCGCTCGTGCAGCGGTATGACGAATTCCGCAGCCGCTTCATCATTCCGAAAGAGCGCCTGGATGCGACGTTCACGGCGGCGATCGAGGGATGCCGCAGCCGGACGCTGCAGCACATCACGCTGCCTCCTGGCGAGACGTTCACCGTCGAATACGTCACCGGCAAGAGCTGGAGCGGTTACAACTGGTACCAGGGGAACTACCGGAGCCTCATCCAGGTCAACACCGACCTGCCGATCTACATCGACCGCGCCATCGACCTCGCGTGTCACGAGGGCTACCCCGGCCATCACGTGTACAACGTGCTGCTGGAGAAGAACCTGGTTCGCGATCGAGGCTGGGTGGAATTCACGGTGTACCCGCTGTTCTCGCCGCAATCGCTGATTGCGGAGGGCACGGCCAACTACGGCATCGACGTCGCCTTTCCGCGCGCCGAGCGGCTCGAGTTCGAGCGCCGCGTGCTGTTTCCGGCGGCGCAGCTCGAGTCGGCCGTGGCGCCGCAGTACTATGACGTGCTGGCCCTGGTGGAGAAGCTCTCGTATGCCGGCAACGAAGCCGCGCGGCGGTACCTGGACGGCGAGATCGACAGGAATGCGGCCATCGGCTGGCTGGAAAAATACGGGCTGTATTCGAGGCCGCGTGCCGAGCAGCGCGTCCGCTTCATCGAGCAGTACCGCAGCTACGTGATCAACTACAACCTTGGCAAAGACATGGTGGCCGCGCATATCGAGGCGCGAGGCGGCACGCCTGAACATCCGAACACGCGGTGGGAGGAGTTCGCGCGTCTCATCTCGTCGCCGCGGCTTCCGTCAGGACTGACGCCGAAATGATTGCGATCGAAATCTCCACTCCTGGCGGTCCGGAGGTGCTCAGGCCGGTCGAACGGCCAGACCCGGTTCCCGGCCCGGGCGACGTCCTCATCGAAGTGGCCGCGGCGGGCATCAACCGGCCCGACGTGATGCAGCGCCGCGGACGCTATCCGCCGCCGCAGGGCGCATCCGACATCCCGGGCCTCGAAGTCGCCGGCACGGTCGCCGCCGTCGGCGAAGGCGTGCCCGACTGGCACGTCGGCGATCCGGTCTGCGCGCTCGTCTCGGGCGGCGGCTACGCGACGCTCTGCGTCGCGCCCGCGGCGCAGTGCCTGCCGGTGCCGTCGCCGCTCGACCTCGTCAGCGCGGCCGCCGTGCCGGAGACGTTCTTCACCGTCTGGACGAACGTCTTCGATCGCGGAAGGCTGAAGCTCGGCGATGACGCGCTCTTCCACGGCGGCACGAGCGGGATCGGCACGACCGCCATTCAGCTCGCCGCCGCGCGCGGCGCGCGCGTGTTTGCCACGGCCGGGACGGACGAGAAATGCCGCGCCTGCGAGAAGCTCGGCGCGGTGTGGGCCATCAACTACAAGAAGGAAGATTTCGTCGCCGTCATCAACGAGATGACAGGCGGGCGCGGCGTTGACCTGATCCTCGACATCGTCGGCGGCGAGTACGTCGCCCGTAACATCTCGGCGCTCGCGGTGGATGGGCGCCTGGTGCAGATCGGGTTGATGGGCGGCGAGACGGCGACGCTCGACCTGCGCCGCATCCTGGGCCGGCGGCTGACGCTCACCGGCTCAACGCTGCGGCCGCGATCGATTGAGGAGAAGGGGCAGATTGCCCGCGCCCTGCGGCAGGAAGTCTGGCCGCTGCTCGAGCAGGGAATTGTAAAACCGATTATCTACCGCACGTTTCCACTGGCCGAGGCGTCCGAAGCTCATCGGCTCATGGAATCGAGCGACCACATCGGCAAGATCGTTCTCGTGTCGACGTAAGACTCATCCAGTTCGGCGACAGACGACACCCCAAGGAGCTTCATCGTCCGCGCGACGTCGCTGCGGAGGATCTCGATCGCCCGGGCCACACCTGGGCCACCCGCCGCACCGAGGCCGTAGGCGTAGGCACGTCCAATCAGCACCGCCCGCGCGCCGAGGCACAGCGCCTTGACGACGTCGGTGCCGCGGCGGATGCCTCCATCGAGCAGCACTTCCGCCTGTCCCTTTACCGCCGCCACCACTTCCGGGAGCGCCCGCAAAGTGGCGGAGACCCCGTCGAGCTGACGTGCGCCGTGATTGGAGACGACGATCGCCTGCGCGCCCACGTCCACCGCGCGGCGCGCGTCCTCGGCCGTGAGCACGCCTTTGACGACGATAGGCCCGCCCCAGGCTTCCCGGATCCAGTCGAAGTCTTGCCACGTCACCACCGTATGTTCGAGCGCGACGCTGACATCGGCGTACGGGAACGGGCCCTGGCCGTCCACGACGACGTTGGGGAACGACATGAGGCCGCCGTCGGCGAGAAAGTCCATCAGCCATCGCGGCCGCGCGAAGAACTGCGACAGGTGGCGAAGCTTCGTCGGCAGGCTGTCGCCGAGCAGTTCCTTGGTGCCGTTGCGGACGTCGCGTTCACGCAAGCCTGCGACCGGCGTGTCGATCGTGACGACCAGCGCAGAGAATCCCGCCGCCCTGGCGCGGGCGATGGCGCCGCGCGCCGCGTCACGGCCGCCCAGCAGGTAGAGCTGATACCAGACGTGGCGGTCGGAGGCCTGCGCGACATCTTCCATCCGGCAGCCCGAGAGCGTGGACAACGTGTAGGTCGTGCCGGCGCGGGCCGCTTCGCGTGCCGCCACTTCCTCGCCGCGCGGCCAGAACATGCGGCTGCTGCCCACGGGGGCGAGGATGAACGGGAGGTCGATCTTCTGGCCGAGGACGGTGGTGCCGAGGTTGAGGCTGGAGACCGCGACCGCGTGCCGTGGCCGGAAGGTGACCATCTCGAACGCGCGGCAGTTTTCGCGCAGCGTCACTTCGGCGTCGGCCGCGCCGTCGATGTAATCGAACACCACGCGGGGGAGCCGCCGCCTGGCGATCCGCCGGAGGTCTCCGATGTTGACGACTTGGTCAGTCCGCATACACGACGGTCCGCGTGCTCGTGTGCGCGCGCAGGACGTCGGAGGTGAGCTGCTTGCTCAGGTACACCTTGGATTCGCGGTTGTCGGTCGGGTGCACTTCGTACTTGATAACGTTGAATTCGAGCTGGTCGAGGGTGCCGCGCATGTCGTAGAACCGGTTCTTGGTTTTCACGACCACCTCGTGAAAGCCCGAGGTGTGCGCCCACGCCTCGGTTTCCTCGGTCAGCGCGCGGAAGTGGCCCTGCCCGCGCCAGTCGCGCCGCGTGCCGCCGATCCAACTGTAGAGCACGTTCCGGCCCTCGAACTTGATCGAGTCGCGCAGGCGGGAGACGAGGTCCTGCAGCTTCGGGTCATCCTCGAACTCGCGCAGCTCGTGCACGACCTTGAACGAGACGGGCGAGATCATCCCGGGGTCGTCCGGCAGGGGCGCCTCGGCAATCAGGATGAGATACTCACGGCCCTGCAGGCGCCTGGCAATCTCGTGCGCCGTCTTCTTCCGCGGAAATTCGCCGAAGAACTCCTCGATGTACTGGATTTCGAGCGCGCCGGTCTCGAGGGGATACTGCTTGATCAGGTACTCCAATTCGTCTCCGTCCGCCCCAATGCTAGAGCATACGCACGTTACACCGCTACCGGGTCGTATGCGAGGTTGGGCGCGAGCCAGCGCTCGACCTCGCTGACGTCCATCCCCTTGCGCCGCGCGTAATCCTCGACCTGGTCCTGCCCGATGCGGCCGACGGTGAAGTACCTCGCCGCGGGATTCGCGAAGTACAGACCGCTCACCGACGCCGCCGGCGCCATCATGAAGCTCTCGGTCAGCTCCAGACCCGCGCGCTCCGCGCCCAGGAGCGAGAACAGCTTTCCCTTTTCGCTGTGATCCGGGCAGGCGGGGTAGCCGAATGCCGGGCGGATGCCGCGATAGCGCTCCGCAATCAGATCGTCCGGGGTGAGACGCTCGGCCGCTCCATAACCCCACTCCCTGCGCGCCCGCGCATGCAGGTACTCTGCAAACGCTTCGGCCAGCCGATCGGCGAGCGCCTTGACGATGATCGCGTTGTAGTCGTCGTGGTCGCGCTCGAATGAGGCGGCCAGTTCGGTGGCCCCGATGCCGGCGGTCACCGCGAACGCGCCAATGTAGTCGCCGACCCCGCTCTCACGCGGGGCGATGAAGTCCGCGAGCGAGACGAGCGGCTTGCTGTCGGCGCTCTCTTCCTGCTGCCGGAGCATGTTGAACCGGAGCAGGCCGTTGCCGACGTCGATGTCGTCGCCATCCGTGTTGGCCGGCCAGAAACCGTAGACTCCGCGAGGGGTGAGCAGTCGATCCGCGACGATGCGATCGAGCAGCGTGCGCGCATGGTCGTAGAGCTCCCGCGCGGCAGAGCCGTACTGCGGGTGCTGGAGGATGCCGGGGAAGCGTCCCTTCAGTTCCCAGGTCGCGAAGAAGAACGTCCAGTCGATATACGGCACCAGATCCTCGAGCGTCACCTCGTCGAGCATCCGCGCGCCGGTGAACGACGGCTTCGCGATCCCCTTCGGGGACCACTCGAGTCGAAGCCGGCGCTCCTGGGCTGCCGCCCACGGCAGCAGCGGCCGGCGCTTGAGCGCGCTGTACTGCTCGCGAATGTGAGCCTGGTCGCCCCGCGTCGCCGCATCGAAGGACGCCCGGTTGGTCGGGCTCAGGAGGCTCGACACCACGTCCACCGCGCGCGAGGCATCGATCACGTGCACGACCGGCTGGTCGTATTCCGGCGCAATCTTCACCGCCGTATGCTGGCGGCTGGTGGTCGCGCCGCCGATCAGCAGGGGCGTCGTGAGGCCGCGGCGCTTCATCTCGCGCGCGACGAACACCATCTCGTCGAGCGACGGGGTGATGAGACCGCTCAACCCGATCAGGTCGGCTTTCTCGTCCGCGGCGGTCTGCAGGATCCTGTCGGCGGGCACCATGACGCCGAGGTCGATCACCTCGTAGTTGTTGCAGCCCAGCACGACGCCGACGATGTTCTTGCCGATGTCGTGCACGTCGCCCTTGACGGTGGCCATCACGATCTTGCCCTGCGCGCGGTGCACCTCGCCTGACTTGCGCTTCTCCTCTTCCATGAACGGAAGCAGGTACGCGACCGCCTTCTTCATCGCGCGCGCGCTCTTGACGACCTGCGGCAGGAACATCTTGCCGGCGCCGAACAGGTCGCCGACCGTCTTCATGCCGTTCATCAGCGGCCCCTCGATGACGTCCAGCGGACGTGGCAGCGCCTGGCGCGCCTCTTCGACGTCGACCTCGATGAAGTCCACGACGCCGTGGACAAGGGCGTACGCGAGGCGCTCCCCGACGGTGGCCGAGCGCCACGCCAGGTCCTGTTCCTTCTTCTCGCTGGTGCCCTTGACCGTGCTGGCGAACTGCACCATCCGCTCGGTGGCGTCGGGGCGCCGGTTGAAGATCACGTCCTCGACGTGCTCGAGCAGATCCTTCGGGATGTCCTCGTAGACCACCAACTGGCCGGCGTTGACGATGCCCATGTCGAGGCCGGCCTTGATGGCGTGAAACAGGAATGCCGAATGGAACGCTTCGCGGACGACGTCGTTGCCGCGGAAAGAGAAGGAGAGGTTGCTGACGCCGCCGCTGATTCTCACGCCGGGGCAGGCGGCCTTGATGGCGCTGGCGGCTTCGATGAAGTTGATCGCGTAGTCGTTGTGCTCCTCGAGCCCGGTGGCAATGGCGAGGATGTTGGGGTCGAAGATGATGTCGAGCGGATCGAATCCCGCTTGCGTGGTAAGGAGCGCGTAGGCGCGCTTACAGATGTCCACCTTGCGGGCGGTCGTGTCGGCCTGGCCCTGTTCGTCGAAGGCCATGACGACCACCGCGGCGCCGTACCGGTGCACGAGCTTGGCCTTGTGGAGGAAGTCGGCTTCGCCTTCCTTGAGGCTGATCGAGTTGACGATCGACTTGCCCTGGACGCACTTCAGGCCGGCCTCGAGCACCGACCACTTCGAGCTGTCGATCATGGTCGGCAGCCGCGCGATCTCCGGCTCGGTCTGGATCAGGTTCAGGAACGTCGTCATGGCGGCTTCGGAGTCGAGCATCCCCTCGTCCATGTTGACGTCGATGATGTTGGCGCCGCCGCGCACCTGGTCGAGGGCGACGTTGGCCGCGTCGGTGAAGTTGCCGCTGGTGATCAGGCGCGCGAACCGCTTCGAGCCGGTGACGTTGGTGCGCTCGCCGATCATCGTGAAGTTGGAATCGGGGCGAATCGTCAGCAGTTCGAGTCCGGCGTACTGCGTGAAACGAGGCTCTTGGCTCTGGGCTTTGGGCTCTGGGCGCGGCGGAACGTCCTTGACTGCCGCGGCGACGGCGCGGATGTGGTCGGGGGTGGTGCCGCAGCATCCGCCGAGGACGTTGACGAAGCCGGAGTCGGCGAATTCCTTCAGCAGCGCCGCCGTGTCCTGCGGCTGCTCGTCGTACTCGCCGAACGCATTCGGGAGCCCGGCGTTCGGATAGCAGGTGACGGGGCACTCGGCGATCCGGGCGAGCTCCGCCAGATAGGGGCGCATTTCGCTGGCGCCGAGCGCGCAGTTGAGGCCGATGGTGAAGGGCCGCGCGTGGCGGATCGAGGCGTAGAAGGCGTCGAGCGTCTGGCCTGAGAGCGTGCGTCCGCTGCGGTCGGTGATGGTGACCGAGATCATCAGCGGCAGCTCCACCCCGCGCTCGTCGAAGACCTCCAGCACCGCGGCAATCGCCGCCTTCGCGTTGAGGGTGTCGAAGATCGTCTCGATCAGCAGCAGGTCGGCGCCGCCGTCGATGAGGCCGCGCACCTGTTCGCCATAGGCCTCGCGCACCTGGTCGAATGTCGTCGCGCGGAAGGCGGGATTGTTGACGTCCGGTGACAGCGACAAGGTCCGGTTGGTCGGCCCGATCGCGCCGGCGACGAACCGCGGCCGGTCGGGCGTCTTCGCGGACCACTCGTCGGCCGCGGTCCGTGCGATCCGCGCCCCCTCGACATTCAGCTCGTAGGCCAGCGGCTCGAGGCCGTAATCCGCCTGGGCGATGCGGGTGCTGCTGAAGGTATTGGTCTCGATGATGTCGGCGCCGGCCGCGAGATACTCGCGGTGGATGTCGCCGATGACATCGGGTCGCGTCAGGATCAGCAGGTCGTTGTTGCCCTTGAGATCCGAAGGATGCGCGCGGAGCCGCTCGCCCCGGAAATCCTGCTCGTGCAGCCCGCGGCGCTGGATCATCGTGCCCATCGCGCCATCGAGGATGAGAATGCGCTGCGCGAGCAACTGGTGGAGACGGTCAACGGCCATGAGCGACACCCGAGGCAATGAGGACAGTGAATGGATCGCCGGTATGGCGCGCGCCGACGTTGACCTTGACGTCGGTGAGCCCGGCGCGGCGCAGCAGCGCGTCGAGGTCGGCGTCGGCGAAGCCGAGGTGTTGATCGCCGAAGCGGTTGCGCACCCAGGTTTGATCGTGTTCGCGCAGGTCGAGCAGCAGCACGCGGCCGCCCGGCCTGAGCACGCGGACGGCTTCGGCGAGCGCGTCCTCGGGGTCGGCGGCGTGGTGAAGCGACTGCGAGAGCAGCGTGACGTCGATCGAGGCGTCGCGCAGCGGCAGGCGCGCCAGGTCGCCCTTCTTCCACTGGACGTTGGCGACGCGGCGCCTGGCGGCCAGCGCGCGCGCCCGGTCGAGCACTTCGTCCGAGCGATCGATGCCGATGACGCTGCGGGCCCACCGCGCGGCCTCGAGCGTCAGGTAGCCCTCGCCGCACCCGACGTCGGCGACGTCGAGCGGCGGGAGCAGGTGCCCCAGCGCACGGGCCCACGCCGCCCAGCTCCGTCCGGGGACGAGCTGGCGCGCGTCGCCGTGAGTGTCGAAGCGTTCCTTGCGATGACGCAGCACTTCCTGCAAACGCGATTCGTCCTCTCGCACCGCGCGGTCACCGGTGGCCGACGCGAACTGCGTGTCGAGCAGCGCCCAGAGCGACGCGTGGCCGTTGATGCGCCCCTCGCCCCTCGACTCTGCGCGGGACAGGTCCGCGAGACGGTAGTACACGAATCCTGCTTCGCGCTCTTCCACCACCAGGCCCGCGTCCTTGAGCAGCCCGAGATGCCGCGAGACGCCCGACTGCGCGACGCCGAGGATGCCGGTGAGCTCGGTGACGTTGAAGCGATCCTGGGCGAGCACGCGAAGCAGCCGGAGCCGCGTGGTGTCGCCGAGCAGCCGAAACAGGGTCGAAGTCTGCTGCATCTGTATCTATAAATCTACATATATTGATACCACCTGTTCACGCATCTGTGGCGAAAATCCGTGAAGTTGCGCCTGTTTTTGGGTGTTACATGGCAGCGGTGCACGCTGAAAAGTGCATGACAAGCACGAATTTGAGGACAGCGATGCAGAAATCGCGTCTCGGAGGAAGTCAATCGACGCGTGATTTGCAAAGCACGCACAGCCTCACGCATAATTTCTCATCCACGCCGTACGTCCGACCGAGGCCCTCAGACCTCACACCAGAGAGAAAGGACAGCCGTCACACATGGGATCTGCAGCACTATCGGAAGCCGCCAAGAGCATTCGCGACTGGTCAGTCACTGAGGGCCGCACCGCGACGCTGCCCGCCAACGCCGCCGAGGCGTTCGGCAGCCTCGTCTTCAACGACAAGGTGCAGTCGGAGCGGCTGCCGAAGCCGGCGTACCGCGCGCTGCGCGCCACCATCACCCGCGGTGAAGCGCTCGACCTCTCGACCGCCGACGCCGTGGCGACGGCGCTGAAGGACTGGGCCGTCGAGCACGGCGCCACGCATTACACCCACTGGTTCCAGCCGATGACCGGCATCACCGCGGAGAAGCACGACTCGTTTCTCGCGCCGGGCGGCGACGGCACCGCGCTCTCCGAGTTCCGCGGCAAGGAACTGATCAAGGGCGAGCCGGATGCGTCGAGCTTCCCGTCTGGCGGCATGCGCTCCACCTTCGAGGCGCGCGGCTACACGGCGTGGGATCCGACCAGCCCGCCCTGGCTGCACGTCAACAGCAACAACGTCACGCTCGTCATCCCGACCGCCTTCGTGAGCTGGACCGGCGAGGCGCTCGACAAGAAGACGCCGCTCCTGCGCTCGATGGAAGCGGTGTCGAAGCAGGCCGTCCGCGTGCTCAAGCTGTTCGGCTCGACCGCCGAGCGCGTCTTCTCGACCTGCGGCCCCGAGCAGGAGTACTTCCTCATCGACCGCAACTTCTATTTCGCGCGTCCCGACCTGATCAACGCGGGCCGCACGCTGTTCGGCGCCAAGCCGCCCAAGGGCCAGGAGCTCGAAGACCAGTACTTCGGCTCGATCCCAGAGCGCGTGCTGGCGTGCATGGCCGAAGCGGAGCTCGAGCTCTTCAAGGTGGGCGTGCCGGTCAAGACGCGCCATAACGAGGTCGCGCCGAGCCAGTACGAGATCGCGCCGATCTTCGAGAACGCCAACGTCGCCGCCGATCACCAGATGATGACGATGGAGACGATCAAGCGGATCGCGCCGAAGTACGGCCTCGAGGCGCTGCTCCACGAGAAGCCGTTCGCGGGTGTCAACGGATCGGGCAAGCACAACAACTGGTCGCTGTCGGACGAGTTCGGCAACAACCTGCTCGGACCCGGCGACACCCCGCACGAGAACATGCAGTTCCTGGTGTTCTGCGCGGCGGTGCTCCGCGGCGTCGATCGGTGGCAGGGGCTGCTGCGCGCCACCATCGCCAGCGCCGGCAACGATCACCGCCTCGGCGCCAACGAGGCCCCGCCGGCGATCCTCTCGATCTTCTTGGGTGACCAGCTGACCGACATCTTCGAGCAGATCGAAAAGGGCTCGGCGAAGTCGACCAAGCAGGGCGGCACGCTCGACGTCGGCGTCAGCGTCCTGCCGAAGCTGCCGCGCGACGCGGGCGACCGCAACCGCACCAGCCCGTTTGCCTTCACCGGCAACAAGTTCGAGTTCCGCGCGGTGTCCTCGGGCCAGAACATCGCCTGGCCGAACACGGCGCTGAACGTGGCAATGGCCGACGCGCTCGACTCGATCGCCACCGAGCTCGAGGGCGCCGTCGCCAAGGGCGAGGAGCTGAACAAGGCGGTCGCCAAGCTGCTCACCAAGATCACCCGGGAGCACAAGCGGATCGTCTTCAACGGCAACAACTACTCGGCGGAGTGGGAGAAGGAAGCGGGCAAGCGCAAGCTGCTCAACCACAAGAACACCGTCGATGCGCTGCCGGAGCTGGTCGCGCCCGGGGTGATCAAGCTGTTCGACCGCTACAAGGTGCTCAACGAGCGCGAGGTGCACGCGCGCTACGAAGTGTTCCTCGAAAACTACAACAAGACCATCAACGTCGAAGGCCAGTTGATGGTGCTGATGGCGAACCGCTACATCCTGCCGGCGGCGCTCGAGTACCAGAAGCAGATCGGACTGAGCGTCTCGGCTGTGCGGGCCGCCGGCGGCTCGACCCCGCAGACCAAGAAGCTGCTCGGCCGGTACACCAAGCTGGTCGACAAGTTCAAGGGCCAGACCGATGTGCTTGAAGACGTGCTCGATCACACCGGCGGGTCGGCGGAAAAGCACGCGAAGTACATGCGCGACAAGGTCATCCCGGTGATGGTCAAGCTGCGCGAGCTCGGCGACGAGATCGAAGTGCTGACGCCGCACGAGATCTGGCCGCTCCCGACCTACCGGGAGATGCTCTTCGTGAAGTAGGCAGTGGGCAGTAGGCGGTAGGCAGTTGAAAGGGCCGGCTTTCGCAGCCGGCCCTTTCGTTTTCTGCCGGCGTTTGCTGCTTACTGCCTACTGCCTA